>JAKACM010000035.1:0-5183 GCA_021821465.1 Bacillota bacterium | reverse complement strand
ACTGATGATCGATGGTCTCGAATTGATGGTCCATCGCATCAAAACGCCGGTCAATCGCCTCAAACTGATGATCGATGGTCTCGAATTGATGGTCCATCGCATCAAAACGCCGGTCAATCGTCTCAAACTGATGATCGATGGTCTCGAATTGATGGTCCATCGCATCAAAACGCCGGTCAATCGCCTCAAACTGATGATCGATGGTCTCGAATTGATGGTCCATCGCATCAAAATGTCGATTAATTGCCTCAAACTGATGATCGATGGTCTCGAATTGATGGTCCATCGCATCAAAACGCCGGTCAATCGCCTCAAACTGATGATCGATGGTCTCGAATTGATGGTCCATCGCATCAAAACGCCGGTCAATCGTCTCAAAACGATGATCGATGGTCTCAAAACGCCGATCAATCACATCAAAACGATGGTCGGTTTCTTGTTGAAATTGATTCAGATCTTGTCGCACGACACTTATTTGATCTTTCAGGTCATCCAGACGCTGCAGAATCAGCCAGCTGACACTGACTTTTTCATCCGGCCCCGAGACACCTTGCGGACCTTCCGGTTTTTGCGACTGATCAGACATACCCATGTCCTCGCTTCCTTCCTTAAAAGTATAGCAGGAAGTGGCAGGGAAACAAAATGTAATCCGCGGTGAGTCGCCCGTCCTGACATGGACCTTCTGAATGGCGAATGAGACTCGCTATGCACTACTCGTCCGTAAGACACAAGGGACAGTGCCTTGGGACCCAGTCCTTTAAATGGCCTGCCAAGATTTTTTAGATATTGACTCCTTTGTCCGCTTCTAAGGCAATCAAGAAGGATTGGACTAATCTATTTTTTGGGGTTTCTCCCTTCACCCTATAATGGTCTTCGTTCTCAAGATAAATAATTCCCCATCATGGGGTATTGTGGACCTCGTGGCCGGGAAGCTGATATTGTGATACTTTTTCCAATATCGGGGGTTTCTTGATTTCGCCACGTTGCGACGGAAGGATGCATCATGTCTTAGGCCGGCTTAGCTACCTCAGCGAATTGACTTCAATATTTACTTTGGAAGGGCGGAAGCGTGTGTACGGTCGACTTATTGCTTTTTGGATAATGAAGGGGTCAATAACAGTTCTGTCGGCGCCATCCCTAATCATCCGACGGGTCCCGTCGCGGTGCTGTTCGTTTGGCAGTTCCGTGACGATCCCCGATTAACCGCAACGTTATAAGGCTTCATCTGGTATGGCAGGGCCCACACCCCAAGCCGAAGACCACGGGTTCTCGGTTCGTTACGGCTCACGATTTGACGGTAAAGCCCACTAGATGTCGGATTAGTCCGGACACCTTGCGCTGTTGCCTGCCGCACTGGAACGAGGAAACTCGCGTGTGTTAGACTCTCACCAACAAGAACCACGGTAGAGTTGCAGGAGTTCTTATTGCGGCAACTGCCTCCTTTGCCCGGTATGAAAGAAGGTGGTGTGAGTTATGAAACCCGTTACGAGGCGTAGACTCGATGTTCCGGTTTTCAAACCGACAGAAAAAATCTTCATGGGAGGACCTCATGCTTCCCTAACATAGGAGGCGCATCGTGGCAAATATGAGTAGTTTGGGCGCGGAATATCTAGTCCATAATTCGGTGAAATATCACAATTACTTGGATAATATAGGTATTGATGTAGCTGACGTGTATGAACTTTTATTGGGTCAATTTGTGGATGATTTGCTCGACGGAGAAAAGTTTGTCCAACAATTACAACGTCCCGTTATTTTACACTCAACAGCTCTATCGATTGCTGGGCATTCCCGTATGTCGGAACGGACTGTTGGCACTCTAAATTATGTGGACGTATTGGGTGTCGAATGGGTGGGTGATCATCTTTGTTATACAGGCACGCCTTCAACTTGTGCCGGGGGGTTATTACCTCCGTTGTTGTCGGAAGATCAGATCAATATAATCCAGTCGAACTTAAAAAATGTATTACCCCGGTTACATAAACCACTGGCGAACGTCAATATGCATTATGCTCTAGGTAACTTGAGACTATCAGACATCTTTAATAATATTTCTGAAAAAACTGATGTTAAATTGATTGTGAGTTTGGAAAATCTATCCCAAAGTGTTAACCACTATCATCCGGTAGACCATAAGCAATTCATATCCCAGCTAAACTATAAGCACATTATTCAAATCCATTGCACGTTAGGAAACAGCGAGGAACAGAAACGTTCTCCTACTCTTCAGCAAAAACAGTTGCATCATTTCGACATTTTGGAATGGATGGCATCAGAGGGTATTCGTCCTCTGGCAGTAATCTTTGAATTGGAGACAGAAACTGATAATCTCCCGGATCCTCGTGAATTAACCGAGCGCATTCTTTGGGCGAAAGAGTTGTTTTTTAGTGACAGGCCGCTTACGGAAACAACGAAGGTTTAATGAACACGTTATGGCGTATCCTCAAACATAATACCCATTATCGGAATTTATGGTTGGGTTTCAATGGACGGTATCTGGGTAGTTGGATTTACCGCATAACCTTATTGACGTATGCTGTTCAAGTGTTACCCCATGGGATAGGGATTGCTTGGATTCTGGTGGCATCCGAAATGCCGGGTGTGGCACTTAGCCCATGGATTGGCCCATGGGTCGACTATTTAGGAGCCCGCACGGTTTTAGTTGTTATCAATAGTCTCTTAGCAGGGTTGACTATGGTTTTGGTTTTTGTGACAGGTGTCTTGCATGATACGCCGGTGGCCATCATGATCATTTCCCTATTAGGCGTAGGCGGAACATTCACCGGTCCAGCCAGGCGGGCGTTTACTGCCCAAATTGTTACTAAAACGGACTTAGCTCGCATTAACGGATTAGAAGTGGTTATAGATGGTGTGGTTTTGCTATTGGGGTCTCTCATTGGTGGACTTCTGGTTGCGAGTGAGTCGGTTGCTTTTGGGTTTGTCGTGACGGCCATATCTTTTGCTTGGTACGCGTTTTGGTCGTTGTTTCTTCCTCGTGCGACCATGATTGAGCATGCAACTAATGGGGCTATGCCACGCTTTTCCTATTTTCGTGCTCTACGAGAAGCCTTTCACATGATCTATTCTAATCCGGTCGTAATAGCCGTTTTAGGCTTAGGGATAAGCTGGGGAATTATTGGTGGAAGCTATTACGTGCTATTGAGTTATGTAGGATCGGGAGCCCTGGCAGCCAACAGTTCCGGAATTGGATTATTTTATGCACTAGATGGTGTGGGTCAAATAGTCGGAGGGCTTTTTGCAGGCCATTGGCTGGGGAATCATGACAGAGTAAGTCGGCTGGCGATGATTGGAGCCTATTTTTTGCAAGCTCTATTTCTTGTTTTTTTTGCACACAGCTCACAACTTCGAATGGCTATCATTTGGTTGTTGTTAATGCGAATGGCGTCGGGCGTGGTGATGACCATCGATCCTCTTCTCTTGCAGCGGCATGTTCCCCACGAATATCAAGCGCGCATATTTTCTCTTCATGGAGGATTCTATGGAATTCTCATGCAAGCCTCGTATATGATGGGCGGTTGGGGAATTGCTGCATTGGGTGCTCCTGCTCTAGGGACGGTGCTGGCGGGTCTTTCCGGTCTTTTCGGAATCTTAATTATCAGCGTAGCCATACGCCGTGGGTTTCTTGCTCCACCCAAGGAATCGACACACATTCCCAGATAATCCCGGTGGAAACTATAATAGAATTAATATTATGAATTGAGCAGGCAAAAAGAATTTATACAATAACCGTCTATTGACGACTCACTAAACGTACAAATTTTTGTGCTGACATCTCAAAGTGGCCAGTCGTTGGATTCGGTGGTGACCGGATCCACGAGAGCACCTCAGTCACGTCCCTCCAACCTATGGTGTCTCGAGTGCGCCATGATGGTCTCAACTTTTAAGCGGCTTGACGAAACCATGTTTGGTGATGGCCTATGGGCGAATAAAAACGTCCATTTGATTTCTTTGACAAGATCCCGGTTTTCCTTTGCACGGCAACGTTTGTCCATAGAATTACTTCTATTTCTGTCAACAAAAACCGGGGATAAGCCGGGATTCGCATATAGTTGGAAGTTCCAGTAATTTGTCTGGCGGAGTCGATAAAATTTCAGGCAGTGTTTGTTCCAAGATCACCCCGAAGGAATTCGTGTTTTCCCCGGGGTTTCCGTTGCCATGATTATGGGGAACCATGTGGTGTTTTGGATAGCATGGAAGGCAAAAAGACGGGACAGCGAATTTGAAAATCCCATACAAAGAATTGTTCCGGGCATTATGGTTCCCTTCTCTTTCGGAGACGGTGTTTGATTTTGATAAAATGTGAGAGTAGGTATGCAGAGAAATAACGTTATGGGGTGCCTCCTTTCCTCCGACCGATAGTAGGATACGAAGCTAAGGGATTGTCGGGTGGGTGGGCACTTAAGATGAACGAGGATGCTAAAGGAGCGGAAGAAACGTGGAATTTGAGCAAAGCTTGTCCCTTAATGCAACCTCCGCCGATGTCATGGCATTTGTCCAAGGAACCATCGAAGGCGAAAGAAACCGTGTTGCCACATTGGCCAATATTTCTGCCATCTTGAATCAATATCTTTCCCGGATTAACTGGGTAGGATTTTATCTTCGAGCTTTCGGAGCAACCCAGTTGATTTTAGGACCTTTTCAGGGTTTGGTGGCATGTACCCGCCTTTCCATAGGAGAAGGAGTGGTAGGGCAGGCGGCTGTCCGGGGAGAAACCCTGGTTGTTGCCAATGTCCTGGAATTTCCCGGGCATATTGCCTGTGACAGCCAATCTCGTTCCGAAATTGTCGTACCAATCCACTCCGGCGGCCAAATCGTTGCAGTTCTGGATGTGGACGCGCCGGAGTTGGATCGTTTTCATGCCTCAGAAAAAAATCTTTTGGAAGCAGTAGGCCGATTACTGGGAGAAAACTGGGGTCTTATGACAGACTTTTAAAGACGCAAGGTTGCGATGAGACGTTTGCGTTTTAGCAAGAGATCAATGGCGTCCTGGCCATTTCGCACGACAATGTCTGACGCCAGCAAGGTTTTGGTATAGGCTCCTTCGTAACCGAGCACGCATATGGCCAAATCCGCGGCTTGGAGCATTTGGGTGTCGTTGGCGCCGTTTCCCACCGCGATGACATGCTCAAGGTTGTTGACATATCGCATTTTGTCTTCGCTGA
>JAKACM010000152.1 GCA_021821465.1 Bacillota bacterium | reverse complement strand
GGTTTGACCTGTCTACATGTCGGAAACATCATCGCTTACAGTGCCAACCATTCTGGGTTGGCCTCGCACCGATTTTCATCATGATATTGTCATAATTGTCGAAATCTAACTTTGCCGAGGACCTGGATTTCTCTTCGCAACCTTCAAGTACGTTATGGAAATACCACCGTATTAGACAACATCAACTTAGAGGTTAGTCCCGGTCAAATCATTGGCTACATCGGCCCCAACGGAGCCGGCAAAAGCACCACCATTAAAGCCATTCTCGGATTAATAACGGATTACAGCGGAACGATTACCGTGCTGGGACACGATGTCGCCACCCGTGACGTGAGATACAAAGCCCAGGTCGGTTATGTTCCCGAATCGGCAGAATTATATGAAGCTTTAACCGCGGAAGAATACTTGACCTTTATCGGGACTCTTTACGGCCTCTCCGAAGAAAAGACCTCCCGTAAATCTAATGAATTGGTGCAGTTATTGGGATTGCAAGAAGCCTATCGCTCCCGTTTGTCTTCCTATTCCAAGGGCATGAAACAAAAGGTCTTGTTAATTTCCAGCCTATTGCACAACCCCGAAATCTTGTTTCTGGATGAACCCTTAAGCGGATTAGATGCCAATAGTGTCATGGTCGTAAAAGATCTCATGAGTGAATTGGCCGGTGCCGGAAAAACCATTTTTTACTCGTCCCACATCATGGATGTCGTCGAAAAAATCAGCAACCGGATCATCTTGCTTAACCACGGAACCGTCGTGGCGGACGGTGATTTTGCTACTCTTCGCAAGAGTGCCCAGGAAGAATCCCTGGAAGAGATCTTCGGTCACATGACAGGATTTCTCGAACATCAAAACATCGCACAACAAGCACTCTCCGTCATCCAAGACGATTGAGGGCGCGGGTTAACAAATTTTCAACTATTTTCTTGCGAGGAGACGTAAAAACTGATGCGAGACTTCTATTCCTTGAAAATACTGGACCACTTTCAGCATGTGTTTGAGGCCCGGGGCTACGACTATACGGTGTTGCGCAAAATCCTCCAAGTGCAGCTGATTATGGATTCCCGGCGCGTGCCCACGATTTTGGCCCGTTCCCGCAAAAAGCCGAACAATGACTCTGCCAATGCGTTCGTTCGATCCTTATGGTTCTATGTCCTGTTGGGAGCCGTGGTCATTCCCATGGTGGCCTCAAACCGTCACTTCCTATTTTTTATGAGTATTGGCATGGCCATCTTAATGTTTCTGGTCATGCTATCCATGATTTCAGATTTTTCTTCGGTATTGCTCGATATTCGGGACCGCTCCTTGTTAGCTCCCAAACCCATTACCGCTAAAACGATCGCCATGGCCCGAACCTTGCATATCGCGATCTATCTTATGCTGATGACTATCGCGGTGGCCCTTCCGAGTCTCGTTACCGCAATCATACGCCACGGCATCGTGTTCTTTATCGTGCTCGTTGCCGTGCTGATTTTGATGGACTTGCTAATCATGGCCTTAACCGCGCTTTTGTATTTCCTCATCTTGCGCTACTTGGACGGTGAAAGATTAAAAGATTTCATCAATTATGTGCAAATCGGTCTCTCACTCATGATGACTCTCGGCTATCAGTTGCTGGGCCACTCGTTTCAACTGCTCAATGCCCACATCGTGTTCCATCCCGCATGGTGGCAAATCATTATTCCGCCCTTATGGTTTGGCGCAGTGTTTCAGGTGCTCTTTTCACCCCCCAATACCGTGGAGGTTATTCTGTTCGCCGTGATGGCCCTCGTCGTTCCCCTTCTTGCGTACGGGGTTTATCTCCATTTTATGCCCGCCTTCGAAAACCGGTTGGAAAAGCTCTCGGCCACCGCCAAACAAACCGGGCATTTGAGCAAAGCTTGGTCCGAATGGTATTCCCGGCTATTTTGCCGAAATCCGAGGGAACGGCAAGCCTTCCTATTTGGCGGGGCCATGATGACTCGGGAACGGGATTTCAAATTAAAAGTGTACCCTATATTGACCCTCTCCATTTTTCTTCCGTTCATTATGATGATGAACGCCTCATCAAACCATCTGTTTCAGGGATTGTCGTCGTCTCATTGGTATCTCTCGATTTATTTTATCGACATGGCTATTCCGTCTGCGGTATTAATGATGCACTTCTCTCAATACTATAAGGCCGCATGGATTTATCAAACGACTCCTTTACCGTCCGCCACTCTTCTCTTCCGGGGGATCTTGAAAGCCTTCCTGGCACGGTTGATACTTCCCGTCTATTTAATTGAAAGCATCATTTTTCTTGGCATTTTCGGTTCGGGTATATGGATGAGTTTGATTGTAGCCTACATATCGACCTGGCTTTTTGCCGTGATCACCATGCTCATCACACCCAAGAGCCTGCCCTTTTCCACTCCTTATCAAGCGGCACAACAACAGCACGGGCTTGTCTTCTTTCTCTTTATTGCAGTGGCCTTGATTTTTGCCGGGATTCAATATGCCGTGAGCCAAGTTCCCTGGGGACTGGATCTCTATCTCGTGATCCTCTTATTCGCCACGCTAGGGGCTTGGCGTAAGCTCTTGCCTATCAGTACCGCAGTTTAGCTAAAATGGGAATCAAGAGGCAGATATCGGGCAAAGAATCTCCCGGAATATCTGCCTCTTGCCTCTAAGCAGAGGGTTTTGGCATAAAATTAACGGAGCAGATGCACCACGGCAGAAACCGCTAGCCACACACCTAATAATCCCAAAACAGTGCCGGCAAGTTTCTCCGACCATTCTCCTAAATAGGGTTTCAATCGGGCACCGAAAGTGATCCCGATGAGTGTAAAAATGAAAGCTTGGCATGCGATGAGTATGATCGTCAGGGTCACGGGTACCCCCACCAGGCCGATCGAAAAACCCACGGCCAATTCATCCAGGCTAACACTTAAGGCCGTCAAAATCAGTGTCCATCCGACCAAGTCTTTTTCCTTACGTTCCTCATCGTCGTCATGATCGAAAAACAAGAACCACGCCGACACCGCCAACAAAACAATGCCACCGGTTAAAGAAGCCCAGTTTCCGATGACTTGGCCGAGTCCTTGACCCGTAATGAGTCCGATGACGGCCATTAAGGCTTCGGTACTGGCAAAGGCACCGGCAATGCGCGTTTTTCCCCGGATCCCGAAAAATCCGAGAGATATCGACATAATAAGGGTATCAATCCCCAACGACAGGATGAGTGCCGCCATTTTCAGGACAATCAACATATATTCTCCCGTTTCTGTTTATGGGTATAGGATATTGATCATTGCGACATCTGATAAGGTATTCGAAAGAATCTTTTTGCTGACAGGGTAAAATAATCTCCAGAAAAAGCATGTTCTCTAAGACTTTACCACATTATATAGCGCGACTTCACCGTTTGCATTAGGCGATTCCCGCCAAAGAAGGGAAACGAGCTGATTAAGGAGAACCAAAGGCTTTTCCACTTGCCACAACAAGATCGGAATAGTGGCAGACAACACTGAACAGACGCCTATAACGGAGTCTCGTTATTTTGGAAAAACACGTCCCATTGCTGATCCCAGGGGAGCGGGCCGTCGCCGGATCGCGACGAAAACAACGGATCACTCAGAGCCATGTCGGGGCGGGTCGCCAGATAGGCACCCACGATCTGCTTGACACTGGCATTCAGCGGAAAGTTCTTGCTTTTGCCGGTGTTGTGCTCGACAACCACGATACGACCTTGCCATTGCGTTGCGGTGGCGCGGACATTGCCAATATGCAGCGCTCTGCAACCCGGTATTAATACCCACGGTAAACCAGGCCGCATCGCGCAAATTGGTCGCGGACAAGATCTTCTTGATGGCCGCAATCCATAACACAACGGGTGCAGTCATGCGGTTGTGTGCAGTTCGTGGAGAATGGCCGACAGCCATGGCCTTTGGTCGGAGTCGCCAAGCCACGAGTGACAACGCTTTGAGAACCGGCAAAGCGCGCAGGCCGAACTAGACACAACAGCCTTGGGATCCGTGTAGATTTTTTCTAATACTGATATCCTGATTTTCTGCATTTGTGATACATTCACCTCAAGGAGTGAATAGCGATGGGTACTTATACGATTCAAATCCGCCAACGCGGTGTCGTGACGTTGCCGAACACGCTTAGAGAAGCCTATGGACTGGGAGAAGATGATGTCTTGACCTTGATTGATCTTGGTGGAGCGTTTGTTTTGAGTCCTCGGATATCGGTCGTATCCAAAATCGCCCGAGTTATTGAAAAGAAACGCGACCAGGCGGGAATAAGCCTAGAAGAGTTGATCGCCAATGTTCATCAATACCGGCACAGCAAGGTATAACGAGAGGTGTCTAGACTTGTGGTCTTTTCTGATGCCGATGCGTTATTAGCTGGTAGCTTCGACGACGGGAGCGGCACATTTGCTTTTGTGTTTATCGGAACTGGGCGTGATCAAAGGAACAACGTCGATTCAAGCTAAGGATGAAGCTCAGAGAAATCTATCCAAAAAAATTCCTGGCGCTATGTCAGATTTTGATGAGCTCATTGCCCATGCAGTAACGGTTCAACCCAATTCAAGCGAACTTAATGCATGGGAACGTTTTGCGTCCGAAAGATGTGCCAATTCTGGCCGCAGCAGTGGCAGCCGGAGCACGTTGGCTTGTGACCTTCAATTTGAAGGATTTTTATGACCCTCCTCAAATCGTTGTGCTAAATCCTGGACAAGCGGTTCAAACCATTCGAGAAACACTGGGTAGTGCGGGAAACAGGTTGCAACGTGAAGACCTCTCTTGATTAGGTCTATAGTCGGACTGTCTGTTGAGAAGCCCCAGCAAGGGACCATCGCTAACCACCGCCCGATTTTGGCAATCCCTCATAAGGGATCCGCCGACGATAGCGGCGCCCAAACCAAAGTGGCCAAGGTAGTGCGCCGAAAGTACCGCAACGGTCCGTGCGTTTGAAGAAAACTGGTGATAGACTCTAATCGAACCATCGGGATCCTCCTCGCGACGAGACTGTGTTGCACAGGTCTCTTCGACAGAGGATCCCGATTTTCCTTTGCATTCCGATATTTTTTTCATATCGACAATTCATTCTATTTGGACACTAAAAACTGCAGATAAGCTAGCGAAACTTTCCTAGTTAGCGGTCAAGAAAAGTGAAAACCCCTTGCGTAGCAAGGGGTTAAGGGATCTTTCCTGTATTATATACGGATTATGGGAGAGCTGGGAGACGAATGGCCCAGTGATCGAGGAGTTGTTGTTGACGGGGAGTCCGATCCGTCAGCACCAATTGAGGTGCCATCTTCGTCTGAGGCGGGTACACCCACAGAACTTCTTGAATCGCTGTGAGTTCTTTGAGTAAGGTCGGCAAGCTGAGATCGATGCCGGCTCGGACATATTCCCGCCGTAAAAGATGGGCCAGGGTCACAGCTAACACGCAAATGAAGCCATGCACCCGAATTTTCTGATCGGTCCAATGAAATTGTGGCTGCCAATGCAGCCACGGGGCTTGCTTGAGATCGCGAATGGTGGATTCCACATGCCAGGCATTGCGATACGCCGCGATAATATCGACCGTGGACCAGGTCGCTTGATCGGTAAAGAGGAGAGTTTTGCCCCAATGGATCTGCCCCCACTGCATCAACGCCTGATGGTCAATGTTGTACGTGAAGGTCGGGCCCTCTCCCGTTTCATGGATTTCCGTATGAACCCAATCGCGGACGGGGGGACCCGCTTTGATCTGCGCTGGGGTCACCCGTTGACGCAAGGTGGCGACCGACGGTCGCCGTACCCCATGAACCACCGAGTGTTGGATGGCCTGCAAGCGGTCTGGCAATTTTCGCAGACGCACCAGTTCTCCCTGCCATTGTCCTAAATAGAGGGCTTCGTTATAGGTTATGACGACGGTCCGCTCTTGGCCCAACACCTGACGGGTAGTGCGATACGCTTTCAAGCCCGGATATTCCGGAATGACCTGATAATCCGTCAACGGAACATCCAGCAGTTCCGGCGCTTGATTCGCCTTCAGTGATCCCACAAAGTGAAAGGGACTGCCATCCACGGCCGCTTGGTTTGTCCGTGAATTGTTGCCTTTGTCATACACTAAGGTCATCTTCTCACAAGTATCCTGTAAGATCGCCCGACGGGCGATCAATTCTTCGGTCATGCTCTGAAACTCTTGGGCGTCATGGCGATTGCCGGGATAGACCGCATGAAATAACGGGATGTTAAAGTCCGTGGTCACCATGAGAGCCAATCCAATGGATCGCAAGTCGGTCCGATGTTGTTTTTGATGCCCGCGTGGGGCAAGTTCGGATGGGGTGTTAGTATCGATCCAGGTATAGAAATTCGTGGCATCATAGACCACCGTGGACAGATCCAGTCCAAATTCGTGGACCATATGGCGCGTTAAGGCGGTTTCTGCCGCACGAATATGTTCGGGAGTAAGGTAGTTCATATGGTCCCAAAAACGCTGGCTGGTCAGGTCCGCGTCGCGGACCTGTACATCATGATACAGGGCTGTGCTGTGATACCAGTCGACCAATTTGGCCTTACTACACGGAGCGAGAACACGATTGAGCACGGCCAGCAGAATGTAGGTGCCCACGGACAACCCCTGCTGACGTTTGGGTACCACTTCATCGATCCATTCCACCAGACGCAAGCGGCGAGCCAGGGCAAACAGCACCCGACTGCCCCCATATTCCCCGACGGTAACCTTTTGTGGGACGGGGGGTTTGCCCTCTAACTGCGCGACCACATCTTCGGCTCGACCCAAATATTTTTGCAACACTAAACGCGGTTTGCCATCAATGCGTTTCGAGGCCACCAAATAGTAATAGGTATGACCGTGGACTTTGCGTTTGGTAATAGTAGCCATGAGCAACTCCTCCTGGATCAATTGGTTAATAATACAGGAGTTCGACATTCACGCGAAAAGTCCTTTACGAAAAGGCCCTAAAATAAAATTTTTTTTCGGCCAAACAGGGGTTAATAGGGCCAAGAATTTTTGTATAATACAGCAATTTGAGACGCCACAAGACTTTGAGGCCATTTTGGGCTCATAACTAGGAAAGTTCCGCTAGGGTGCCCCCAGTCGCTGTCCTCGAGCCCATCGCGTGGCTCCAGTCGCGGGCGTTAGGGGCAGGGGCAAGATCTGGAAGCTCTTGATATGCCACTGCTGGCACTACCTCGGCCCCGACCGGGTCTTCCTCTCTCTTCTTCGGGTTCGCTGGTTTAACCCGCTCTCTATACGGTTCATATACTCTATCCGTGTTTCAAGGACCTTGACGGAGCCTTGGGTCTGAAGGCAAGAGTTCCCATCCATCCCATCCGGGAGCCGACATTCTCCCACATCGCCAGTATCATCCATAAATGGCTTGTCCTAGGATAGAAGCCGTTTAGGTATTTCTTGTTTTGCGTATGGCCCGATATCCGGTTGACTGGTGTCATTGAGGACCGCGAGCTACGGTTCTAACTCCGGGCGATCTTTCACGCTATTCTCGTGATGGCCCCACTCAGGGTATAATGTCCTTGAGGAGATGATCAGAAATGGTCCGGTACACTGTGGTGGTCGAGCGCGGAGATGGCGAATTTTTCGCCTATGTTCCGACGTTGCCGGGTTGTACCAGTGTTGGGCAGACCCGGGGGCAGGCCTTGGATAATGTCACAGATGCAATCAGATTGACGCTGGAGTATCTCGCGGAACAAGGGATACCGGTACCCGATTCGGTGGAAACGATTGCCGAAGTCGAGGTTAACTAATGCCTCCATTGCCCCGTCTAACGGCCCGTGAATTGCTCAAAAAGCTCCGCCGTTTGGGATTCATTGATGTTCGGCAACGAGGTAGCCACTTGCTGATCCACCATGTCGGCAATCCGGGGCGTTACGCCATTATTCCTGTCCACAGTCAACACATAATTCCTCCTGGCACACTTAAACACATCTTAGATTCGGCGCAGGTTACTGTGGAGATGCTCGACGAAATATGACAGACCTTGCTGAAAGCGAGGGCAGTCTGTGGATCTGCCGGGGGCAGCGGGTGTGACTCGTCCTCCAAGCCGCTCCCCGTGAGGATGCAGACCGACTCGGATCCCTCACTCATCCCGCTCAGTTCAGATGATCTCCATAACCGGCGAGATTATGCCGTATATTGGCACACTCGCTCAGCGGGTCAATTTCCCGTCACCCGTAATGGCGTGGCCGTTGGACAATTGACACCTTACTTGACGTCGGTTTGTTCCTACGGACGATGCGCAAACTCTTTTTGTCCAAATAGCTCCGATAGATTGGACTCAATTTCGCCAAGGCGTTGATGTTTTCGTGGATCAACACCCGCACCCGTATGAATGATTCGCGCTACGAACAGGGACTGGTCGATACCTCCGTTATCATCCCTCTGGAATTCTTGACTCCCCAAGACTTGCCGATATAGTTGGCTGCGTGCGATCACTTTAGCTGAACTAACTGCCGGTCCTCACACCACTTCGGAGACAAAAGAAAAAGCACGCCGTCAAGATCGCCTACAACGCGTTGAAGCACTGGTTGAGGCCCTACCCGTTGATGTGAAAGTCGCATGGCATTATGACAGAATTTACAATGCGGCGGCCGCATTGGAACGTAAACCTCAAGGTCGTCGGGCTTTTGATTTGCTGATTGCGGCAACCGCTTTAGCCGAAAATTTGCCCCTCTTTATCGCCAATCCTGGTGACTTTGCTGGTCTCGACTCGTCAATTCGCGTGATTCCTGTCGGTCTACCCCATTCTTCAGAATAAATCATTGCCTTCCCCATCATTGCCATACCCCCTGTCAAATCGCTGGTCGTACATTGGCTTCGACTGTCTCAGAATTTCATGCGGTCAAAAAGCTGCAATTCCCGCAAAAAAAGTCCATCTCTAATTTTCTTAGTTATTCTCACGCTGCTAAGCCGTCGACGTCTCATCTCCGTTACGCTCGGTTTTATGGATCGCCGCTTGCAACAATTTCCTGCACCGCGACATACGTCCTGCCACGGCATTTTCTCACCCAGAATGGAATGACGTCGGCTGGCTCACGCCGTCACCAGCAAGTCGGGTTTTGTAAGGCGGCCTATAAAAATTAATTTTCACTATGCAAAGGACAAGAGGGGGGGAATGTCGAATGTATAGGTCACAGCAGAGAGGGAGGCATTCGACGATAGACACCCAAGATATGGAAGATAAAATCCGGAAAAAGTATGGACGGCTGGCGCCCTTTTTAGATGAAAAACTGCGTCGATTAATGGCCGCGAGTGAAGCC
>JAKACM010000034.1 GCA_021821465.1 Bacillota bacterium | reverse complement strand
TGACCTGAATAAGTATGCTCCGGAGAGGGACTCGACAACACTACCCTTACACACCGCCAATGGCTAAAACCCTGGCCTCATCACCGTTTGCGGCCTTGGCTGGACATTAACGGCGAAACTCCAGTATTAAATCCGTCTCTTAGCAATGACTTGCCGATGAGGGTAACCTTACCATTTCGCGAAGTCACTTTTCCCGTAGTGCAAGTCAGACTAATGGCACCAACTACACATGTTTTGACCCTGATCCTGAACAGGTATGGCTATCCCATAATCAGCCATGATGTGCTGAGCCAATTGACCGGACCAACCCCGACGGCGTTGATTGTTATGCGACTGGCAGGTACAGAAGCTTGCAGGTGAAAGTCCTTGGCAGGGTGCCCACTGTAAGGTGGAATCTGGTGGGCCCAAGGCCAATGAGCGAGCCGTTACGCACGGCGAACCCGTGGCTGGGCAGTGATGACCCACTTTAGGTGGTGAAGTCCTCTGTCGCAGAGGTTTTGGGTTCCCGTGTAAGCGGAGAGCAGAATGGGACTGGTTGAACCACACCCAATCGCCAGATTCATTCGCTCGTCAACGTCAAATTGGTCCAGAAAATGCTATCGTGTCATCAATAAATACCGTAAGGCGCCACCTCGAAAACCCTAACGACTTGAATCGAACTCTGCTGACTCCATCCCATTGCGCTGTCGGAGTAATCACTGTGCCGCTATTGAGGTTTTCGAACCTGAATTTCAAAGCCAGAGAACCTGTCTGTGTTACTGTCACGTCAGGATTCCATGATATCGTGACTATATCGTCCTGTCGCTCGACATTTTCCACGAATAGCCATTTTTTGAAAAACAGAGACCCTCTACTCGCATCTTGTCAGTCCATGTTCGCAACACCGAAGGAGGCAGTTTATCCTTTAACATGCGCTCCGCCGCGGAGCGCATAACCAGCAAGGTATCCGCTGGCAGCGGCAACACCTTTGGAACCAGTATCTCGGCCTGGCGATGGGATATGATGTCGCTTCTTCGATCACACGGCAACACCGTGTCATGGTATATATCATCGAATGGCATACCTTTGACAAATTCGACACTATTCCCCCGTTGATAGCTTGGGGAAGCTGCATTGCGATCGGTGAATTCCACTTTAAAGGTTTTAACGAGGTTAGTCATTGGTATGCACAAGTAAACCGGTATCGAACAAGAATTACCGTATGGATATTGCTGTCGACATCCTTCCGTCTGGTATAACATCGGGGTGCGTGGGCGCCAATAAAGACGTACAGAGTTCAAAATTTCTCCATCGGTTTTAGCGAGAATAGAGGGATCGCCCACTTCTTTATGGCCAAGCTTGCGCACTTTCGCCTCAGTCCGCGAATATAGCGCATTACTCCTGAGGATAGAGGGCATGTTCATCAATTCAGTGAAGTGGAACCCATAATGAGTCCACCAGGACCGGGCACCGAAAGCCGGCTCCAGATGCCTGAGATGGGTTAAAATCTCTTCAGCGTCATTCAAGCCCTCATTGGACACGATTTTCACAACGCTATCGTGGGAACAGAGTCCTCTGCAGCAGGGGGAACGCGTAGTTGTAAAGTCGGTTCAGGACGTCTTATAGCCGAGTAGGTAACGATTTCTTCCAAGTATGGCAAGTGGCGTAACCATCGCCATACGAACTCGCCTATACCAGGATGTTCCTTGATAACATAGCTTTTCGGCAAGACCCCTCGATTCCGAATTTCCTCCCAAAGTATGGCCATGTCGGGCTCAAGCAATTCAATCGGTTCACTGGTTACACCTTTTACCTTAAGCCGCCGAATCCCACTACCATCCGGTTGAATCATTTCATCAACGGCGATTTCGTACTGAAGGTCCACGGCGCTTATTAAGTCTTCCCACACCTTGCTTATCGGTAAAACACCCGGCTCCGACCTTAGCCATGCCTTAATTTCCTGTGGAACCCAATGTCCTGGATAGTCGATAGCGGTGTTCGGGGGGTAGACAAAAACTTGGATGGGTAACGGCTTGAGGTACCGCTCCATCAGAGGACGTACCTGGTTCCAGTCTAACTGGCCATTCCCACACCCAAGTGCTGGAAACGCAACGGAAATAATCCCCTCATCCGCATAAATATTGACGAAAGTTCTTAAGCTCGCCTCTATATCGTCAATGGTAGCTCGTTGTCGCCAATGTCGTTTCGTCGGAAAATTCAGGATCCACTTTCTTTGGGTGCGATAAAGCCAAGGGCGCCCCACGCCGATTAAGCCAGTCGAACATGCCGTTTGGTAAGCCGTAAACATATCTGGATAAACTTGTTTGAACTTTAAAGCCAGCCCCTTACCCATAACACCCACAAGGTTCACTGTGTTGACTAAGGTTTGAGCGGGACTGGTGAGCAAGTCACCTTCAGCATAAATTAACATGGGCGTCGGCCCTCCCCATTCATTACCGCGCATACATTCCCTACTAATGTTTTCTCTTTCTCCCAGTGTAACATACCTCCGTCCAGTTTCTATCAGCACAACCAAATGCCAATTCGCTACGTCAACTGCTACCACCTAGATTGCCCCCCACAAACCAGGTTAAACTTCCTCGGAGTGCCGTCACGGCCCGTGCGTTGGAAAAAAACGGGTGAGCGACGCGAATCGAACCATCAGGATCCTCCTCATAATCAGAATGTCGTACATTCAATCTCTTCGACAGTGGATCCCGATTTTCCTGATACCATCATCTCGGAATTTTTTTCATCTCGACAATTCATTCTATTCGGACCATAAAAACTGGAGACAAGCTAGGGTGAATTTTGGGCAATCTGAGGGCAGAAATTACACTCTTCGCCCTCACGTTAAATCGCAAGACGTAGGCCACTTTATGGCTCCTAATAAAAACTCAACCCTATAATCACATGAAGATCGTTCTTCATACGCCCAAGCCATAAATCATCGTCGAAGAAGAGTGGCTATCATAATGCATCGGGCAAAGAATTTTGGCGAATTTAAACTCGGAAATCAACAGATGCGCTGCCATTATAGGAGTCGAAGATAAAATCATCGGAATTGAGACGAAAGGAAATTGTCTCAAGTGACGAAGTTGTCAGAGACGGTTATAGATACAACCTCACTTGCCCCCAAGGATGTGGCTAATCGTATCATCAAAATCGACCACGTGATCGTAGGATAAATTGCGCCGTGGCAGAGCTACTCGGTAATCCTTGCGGCCCAGGTAAGCTGGTTAGGTATTCGCGAGAACGATCAAGCCATCAGAACTCGCGAAATGTGAAGGAGACTTGATCCCATCATCGTCCGTGGGAAAGATTAGACCACGATCCCCTAGGTACTGTCGAATATTGGATGGCATCTCGTGGGGATCCTTTAATTCTGATTCTGACCGTGATTTTAATATCTTGCACCAGTTAAATCCATACTGTAGGGAGAAATTACATGGTATTTCCTGCACTCAGAACATCCCATACCGTCGGACATTCTATTCAACAAGGATACTGATTCGAGTTCCATACCTTTGTCTAATAAATTGTATTGTTCACTCTCTGTCACGAAATGAATCCCCTCTCACAAAGAACTACACAAAAAACCTGCGACCCACTATGCGACTCGTCGGTATCCCATGCCTCCATAACTTCAGCACTAATTCGCCAAGCATCCGGTTTTAACCGCTCCAGCACAAATTCAGGTGCACCGTTACCCAGTCCACCAGGAACTGCCGTGAAACCACAGAAGGTTTAACGCTTAATTGGGATGCCGTAAACAACACATCTTCCGTCACTGAAATGTAATCATCGATGTCGGAGAACGCGGTTAACAAATGCACGTCACGAAGATTCGGTTTTGATAAATGCGCTTCGATACTTGGACGATCAATCTCAATTTTGCTGATATGGTCTAATAATGAAGCTAAATGCGAAAAAAAATCGTCAACGTCACCTACTGAACACTCTTGTTCGTATTGATTCAAAGGGCCCATCGACCATCCCACACGTTCCTGTGACGTGGTATCATCACGTTCCGACAAGACTTTCCACCCCATTTTCCACTCAACTCCGCCTGATAAACCGAAAACTCTTTTATTATTCAACTCAATGCAAGAATAAACCAAGACTATGACCCGCAATGGCATTATTTTTGCCAAAAGAAGTCGTGATGTGGGTTTCCGGTCCCTCCGAGTGAACTGTAATCACTAGTTCAGTCCGGTAAATGCATGGCTTATAAGGGCTTGGGAAGATGCTATGTGAGCCGCTGCGGAATCGGATTGGGTCACGCTTATGCGACACAGTATGCCGTAGGGCACTATATCGGTTTGTTGAGGCCAATGTCAAGTTACCATCAGAGCTGAGTACACCCTACTTTGGTGAGAGTATGCCAAGCAATTTGCAGCAGAAATCCCTCGACGGGATGCAATATATCCTTTCACATTATTTGCATACGTTTCGGGGCCGCATCCGTAAGTACCCTGTGGCTCGTTTCCCAAAGAGACGGGAGAACCGCCGGGGCTGATCTGGCAGTGTGCATCCGGTTCCCAATTAGCGTCGTACGTTCCGTTACCGTACACTTCGTTGCCGATTTCCCAATACTTGACGTTATACTGGAGTTTTGCCGTTAATGCTCAGCCAAGGTCGCAAACTGTGATGAGTCAAGGGTTTTAGCCATTGGCGGTGTGTAAGGGTAGTGTTGTCGAGTCCCTCTTCGGGACGCATAGGCATTGGTAACCAGTTATAGCAGTCCGACTGTACGATTTTCTAATTTTCGCCCCCTTATAAAAGGAATGGGCAAGAAGGAGTAGAAATTCATTAAAAGAGTCGACACGAGTTCATCATAGTTCCATCGTCGATTCGTTGGTAAAATTACTTTAAGGAGTTGACGCTGATGGTTGAATTGTTAGGCGACGAATTAGAGTTGGCCGGGGGAAACTTAGAAACCGGGATTGGTGGGGCTCTTACCGGACTCGCCTCATGGGGAATGGCTAACATTGGAGTTGCCGTGGGAGTCGCAGCCATCGGCGCTCAGATAACACCGCTGGGATGGGCGGCCGACATCGGTTTAGGTGTGGCCGCCGTGGCTGGTGGGTACGCGCTCGGCAATGGCCCCGTTTAATCTCTAAATCTGGTTGTTTTGGGGAATTCCTCGGGATTCCCCAACAACAGAAGATAAAGAGCTTTCCGTCACTGTGAATGAAGGACCTAAACGATGTTTGGAGGGAGACCATGATAAATGCGGAACTGATCATTGTTCCCATAGCATTGATTCCCATTGCGTTAAACTATTGGGGCGTTATTCATACGCACTTCGAACGGAATTTACTTGCGATGTTATTGATGACCGGCGGGGGGCTGTGGCTTGTCGCTGTGATACAAGTAACCCTCTATCACACTCACTATTCGTGGGGGATTGACGCCGCGAACGCGATCTTGCTCGCGATTCTCTTCATCAGTATCTGGGTGTATCGGAAAACATCACACATCTCCGCGCGATTTTTGGTGTGGCTTTACGGAGGCGGGGCATTGTGTTTGGCGGTATTTTAATCCTCAACTTCGTTCGGTTTTAATGCCATTAGCGAGGAACGGTTTCCGCGGTTCGCGTGTCATCATTAGGTGGTGAGAACAGGGATCAAGCTATAAGTGGTCCCGGAAATTTAGACAATCCGGGAGGCACTTTAGTGTTACACTGGCCAAGCCATGAAAAAATACCGCGACCTTCAAGGCTCAAGTAACTTTGGAAATGGTCAAAGAGACCAAAACGGTCAGTCAAATTGATGCGAAACACGGCGCGCATCGCAGGCAAGTGTACCGCTGAAAATGACTCTCGATCGGTTTGCCACGTTGTTCGCCATTCCCAACCGGCGGATGTCCAAGCTCAAGACCACCCTTTCATCAGCAAAATTCTGACCGCCTTCTCCCGGAAAATCGAAGAACACGGCTATGACTTGCTTATGTTTACCAATGTCCGTAATCCCTTTGACACATGGGGTTTGGAAGACAGAGTCAAACACCGCGACGTGGACGGCATTTTCCTGATTGGTCGGCCTCCCGACTTCGAAAAATTATTGCAACTGGGTATCCCCATCACCGGTCTTGATTTCACCCTCACCGGCAAGTCCGCGTCATCTGTTATGTCCGATAATCGCCATGATGTGCAAGAATTAATCAAACAGCTCTATGACAAAGGTTACCGGCGCTTTGGTTTTGCCTATGACCCCTTGAACCTATTGCCTGCCATGGAAAGGTTGCAAGGCTTTCATAGTGGCCTTTGGGAAGTTGGACTCTCTTCAACTCCCCAATGGATTGTCTACGGTAATTTTACCTATGAAGGAGGCAAAGACGCGGCCAAGCAATTCTTAACGCTCACGAACCGTCCCGAAGTGGTATTGTTTTCATCAGATCTTTCGGCCATCGGGGCTATGCAAATCTTTCAGGAATACGGTCTGAACATTCCTCGAGACATTGCTGTCACAGGATTCGATGATGTGGACGCCGCGACTTTTGCTTACCCCTCCTTGACCACGATTAGGCAGGACATGGACCAATTGGGTCAGGCGGCGGCCACAATGTTGCTAAACTTAATGGAGAATCAGGTAAATTCCCGGCAACATTTAGCCATCCCCACGACGATTGTCTGGCGCAACAGCACGGTACGCACATCTTTATCGACTCTTAGGGAAGGACGTTGACATTTCATGACGACTTTAGAGAAGAAACTCAAACTTTTTCCCCCGACATTTCAATGGGGGGTTGCCAGTTCGGCTTATCAAGTGGAAGGTGCTGTCACAGAAGACGGAAAAGGTCCCTCAATCTGGGATATTTTCTCCCACACCCCCGGAAAAACCTCTCAAGGCGAAAATGGCGATATAGCCTGTGATCATTACCACCGCTACTCAGAGGACCTTAGTCTTATGAAAAATTTGGGTGTCACCCATTACCGCTTTTCCGTATCCTGGCCCCGCATTTTTCCCGACGGACGACAGAGGATGAATGTCAAAGGTCTCGGGTTTTATGGTCGGATGGTGGACACTCTTTTAAGCCACAACATTACGCCGATTATTACCCTGTATCACTGGGATCTCCCCTTAGCCTTGCAGGAACAAGGAGGTTGGCAAAATCGCGACACGGCCCACGCCTTCGCCGATTATGCCGAGACGATGGTTTCAGCTTTGGGCGATAGAGTGAAACAATGGATTACGCATAACGAACCATGGTGCACAGCCTATTTGGGCCATTTTTCCGGCGAACATGCTCCCGGCATTAAAAATGCCCAAGCGGCAGTGGATGCCGCTCATTATGTCTTGTTATCCCATGCCCTGTCCACCATGGCTATGCGTGCAACGCGCTCGGATGCAAAGATCGGTATCACACTGAATCTCAGTCCGGTGTACCCGAAAGACCACTCGCAGGAGAATCAAAAGGCAGCCGGGTTGCAAGATGTCTTTAACAATCGCTGGTTTTTAGATCCGCTCTTTAAAGGTGAGTATCCGGACGAACTGCCTACGATTTTCGGTGTGAATCCCCCGGACATTGCCGGAGACATGGAGATTATTCGCCAGCCCTTGGACTTTTTGGGCATCAACTATTATTCGGCGCAAGTTATCGCAGCCCCTGTAAGAGATCAAGCCCCGTGGCCGGTTGTGCATATTACTTCTAAAGATCGTGTGACGGCAATGGGCTGGCCGGTTATTCCCGAAGGCTTGAGCAAATTGCTGGTGGATCTCTCTACGCACTACCAAGACATTCCTCCCTTTATTATCACGGAAAACGGTGCGGCCTACGAAGACGTCGTGGAAGACGGAAAAATTCATGACACGGAGCGGATTCTCTATCTGTCGGATCATATTGCGGCCGTGGCAGACGCCATGGCCCAAGATGTGAACATTCAAGGCTATTATCTCTGGTCATTCATGGATAATTTTGAATGGGCCTTAGGTTATTCCAAACGCTTCGGTATTGTTCACGTCAATTATTCCACGCAAGAACGGACCCTGAAAGACAGCTTTCTGTGGTACCGTCATCTCATCAAGAAAGCGTTGTCCTAGAACTTGGATCAGGGAATAGACCCAAGTTCATAGCATTCATCGACTACCGGGATAGGTGACGTTATGGGATTCTGTAGCTATCGCCTGTTCGTCAGAAGGCTAAAGGGAGGTATTCGTACAGGGCGTCTTGAGTACCTTCGAAAGAGAAGGGTTCCGAGGGAACGTATATGCCGGTGCATCGTCTTTGGTCCTTCCGGCCGGATGTTCCGGGACCGGAATTGCCAATGACGTCGGTGTGGAGTATTGGGTCGACAGGATCACGATTCTTAAAGAGGGTAAAAGAGGATGAGTGAGTTAGTTTAGAATAGCATTTCACGCGATGGACCACCGTTGCGCAATCAATTATTTCCAGCCGGCATGCCGCGACTTTGTATTACCGCCAGTGCCGTGATTAGCACTGAAGGTTCGGAACAAACCCACGGGTTAGGTGCGGGAAGTCTTGGCCGTCGTCTATTGCTAGCGACAGCACATCATGAGAGGAGTTGGACCGACCAGCACCCTCGGGTCCGAATTTGTTTGGCTCACAAGGTGCCGACAGCCTTCGTCTTAACGCCAACAACTTCGAGTCTGTCGCGTACGCCTCTATCCGGATTGCATACACGGAATATGCCTGCTTGGGTTAATGGGCATCCTTTTATTGATGCGTCCTATACATGCATGTGTCCCGCGATGGAAATGGTACCCTTTGGAGTGAAAAAATGGTAGCCGTTTCTACCGAAGCGCTCTGCTCTACAATAAGTACAACGCTAATATCTTCGAGCGAATTCAATTGCTTGATGGGCATCTGCCACCTCGAATTTTAGGATTGGTCATCGAGTGGACTATGCTACATCAACATGTAATGCAGGACAACTGGGAAAGAGCTCGTAGGCATCAGGAGTTACGCAAGATCGATCCGTTGGAATAGAAAGGAGCACAAAAGAGGATGCTCGTTGACATCATAGCAACTAAGCCACGCCCAAATCGTACCTTGGAGATAGAGTTTGAAGACGGGATACAAGGAACGATTCAGCTTGACCATATTATTGAAATCTACAACGGGGTTTTTGCTCCATTGCTGGATGCTGAATACTTTCAACAGGTTAGCGTGAATCCTGATCTCGGAACCATCACATGGCCTAACGGGGCTGACGTGGCTCCTGAGGTTCTTTATGATTATATTCGGAGTCATTCGGACTCCGCTAAGTCTTCTCCCAAATAAATCCAAAGGTAACCATCAAGACTGGTAATCTGCACGATAACACAGCAAGCCGGATTAAAGCACTTTGCCAGTGAGTGCTTCTCTTTTTTTGGCTCCTCTTGTGTGCGATTCTTAATCATCTTGAACCGGGAGATCGACCCATGCGTAATTATCGTAAACCCCCAACCCCAGGAGTTGCGTTTTCTGGGACTCATTACCTGCTTCGACCGGAAGAACGGTTATCGAGATCCGGAATGTACCATCCTTTGCCTTTTTTTGTAAGCTGTCACCCGCGCATTACCATAGAGAATGTCGTTCGGAGTGCCATCGCGGCGAAGGGCCCAGGCAAGAGGCCAACAACATTCTGAGTCGGTACCGTTAAGACGGTAGTCCATGGCTAAGCGGTCTCTTCAAACCATCCAACCATGGGTTTTCGATCGTGTGTGCTATACTAATATTAAGAGGAGATGCCTTACATGGACCGTGCAACGATTCTTAAGAATTATGTCCAAAAACTGGTGGCGGCGGGGCACCCGGAAGCCATTATCCTTTTTGGATCGGAAGCGAGTCACGCGGCGAATGACGATAGTGACTTCGATTTTCTGATCATCGAACGGAATGCGAACATCCGTCGGCAGAGGGGAATCAAATACCAAATGGCACTCAGACCGCGAGTTATCGCGGCGGACATTTTGGTGCGCACGCCGGAAGAACTTCAAAAGGCGGTATCTGAGGGACATCCCGTGATTCGAGAAATTCTCGCAAAGGGGCGGTGGCTCTATGGCGAATCCCGGTCCTTTGGGGCTTCTTGATTTGGCGACCGCAGATCTTTCCACCGCTTATCGACTAGTCTTTCCGGGTTTATATCATAATGCGTGTTATCACGCGCAACAGGCCGCAGAGAAAGCCTTGAAGGCAGTGTTATTGCGCGAAATCTCAACCTTTCCGAAGACGCATGACCTAAGTCGATTGATTGATGCCGTCCGCTCCTCGCAATCGACCTTTCCGCAATTCACTTTAGAATCGGCCGTCTTAAACGAATATGCAGTAGATGTGCGTTACGAACCCGAGGTGCTCGTTGATGTCGATGAAGACGAGGCCTACGCGGCCATTGGCTACGCCAAAACTATTTTAGATCATGCACGTCAGTTTTTGGAAGAGAAGGGCTTGACCTAAATAAAGTGGTTGCCCGATCCTTACCACCACCTCAATGTCAAAGGACTCATTACGTGAGGTGCGGTTCTGAGAGTCAGAGGCTATTTATCCAAACCGCAAGAACTTGTTTTCTCGCATGTCATTCCCATCCACAAATGGTTCTCTCGTATAGAGCTATCTGCTCCAGTATGTTCGTCTGATGGCGTTGCCTCATATACGCCCCTTCATAAGCCAAAGAAAGAAGAGCCAGACAATGTAGCCATTGCCTGGCCCAACCGTCTCAAAAGAATATGAAAGACGTCTTAAGACTGTTTTCCGGTATTCTTGAGTAGTTCCTGGTAAATTGCCTTGTTGGCATATCCGACCTGCCATAACGCGACGCCGCCTAAATGATCTTTCTTGGCCAGCGCAAGTTTTTGTGCGATACCCTTGCGATTTTCCCACCAGTATACCTTTCCTCCGATTTTCGCGGTCATTTCCTGATACCGCGTATTCCACGATCCTTTGGACTTTATGGAAGGAGTGATAGCGTAATAGGGAATTGTCACGGCATTTGTGGTCCCGACCGGCCATTCATAACCATAAAGGGCCACACCCAGAATCAACTTGGATGGAGGAACGATCTTGGTTAACCGTTTGGTCAAACTGGTTACCCAGTTCAGGGCCGCTACCGGACCCGCAGGGGTTCCTTGAGAATGCTCGTCGTAACTCATTAATTGAAATCCCGTGACTTCCGGGGATAGTTTAGCGTAGTCATAGGCTCCCCCGGAATGCGGCACAATATCGAGATATATGTGATCGCTGGAAGGCAATGAGTCGCGCAACTGCACCATAAAAGTGGTGAGATCCGCCTGTAAATGCGTCTGGGGAGGTTCAAAGTCAATATCCACGCCTTGAAAGTGCATGGTGGAAATGACATGGTCGATACTTTGTACCGCCGTTTTTCTCGTGGCCATACTACTCAAAAAGGCCTGATTGCCAGTAGCATCACTCACCAAAGGCAAAATGGGGACGTGAAGTTTCTGGATCTCACTCAGTAACGCCGGATCCACTTTGCTTGTGAGTGAGCCCGTACCCGTTATGGAATATAACAACGGCGAGATATAGCTCAGAGAATGGGAACTGGCCGACAAGGAAGTGACCGGTAGAGCCTTGTGATTCGCCCAATAGCCGATGACACTCAGCTTCTTCGAAGATGAGGAAGCGGATCCCCCCCCTTTGGAAGACCCCTTCTTTGATCCCGCCTTTTTGACAGTGGACTTCCTGGTGTTGTTATGAGTCGCTGTCTTTTTAGAGGTTGTCCCATGCTTAGATGGCGATGCATGACTCATGGGAGAGCCGCATCCGGCCATTAAGAGGACAGATGCCAAGCTCAATATTTGGATTCCTCGGGCATTCATAAATTATCACCTCAGCGACAGTGTGTGTCGAACCGGGTGTTTTGATGTCATTTGTGAATTCACAATTACGTCCAATACTGACTTGGTATACCAATTCATCCTTTGGCTATACATGCTCATTACGCCATATCTACCCGCCATTCACAAATTTTTTCGTCCTTCTCCTCGCTTTGCCGTCATGGATCTTTTGGGACATATTGTCTTCCATTCTTGGCAAGTTCTCGCATGTCGATATTAAGACTTCGGACAAATTCTTTTTCGGAGTCCGGTGAAAACCGGCATTCTGCCTCTTTCACCGAGAAAGATCTTCAAACGAAGAAGAAACCATACATCTGAAATAGCTCGTCCGGGTGTTCAACCCCACTTCACTAGCCGATCAAAAAAACCGGGAAATTTCCCGGTGCGGCTATAAAGCCAAAATAGTTAGCAAGTCAAAAAAAGCTCATCGTATCTGCATCTTTAGCTCAATCCGTCTACAAGAGGCTTTGGAGTATCCTGATCACAATTAATCCTCAAAAGACGGATCTGTGCGTCGGTTTTTTTCCCGATCCGTGGTGGATGATCCTGTACTGTCTTCTTCTTCTTCTTCTGCTGCGGCTTGTTGTTTTTGTTCTTCTTTTTCCAGAGCCAGAGCATGGATGGCGGCCTGAGCCGACAATCCCGCAGTTTCCGCAAGCCACAACAGATTTTTCGTCAATCCCTGCCGTTTTCGGTCCATGGCCTGTCTCTCCCTATGCCTTGTCATTTCCCAACTATAACAAGTCTGCCCTCTTACACGAAACTCTATAAGTACATTATGACGACTGCGCTCCATGAGATACATAATAGTCAGAAAAAAAAGTTTTATGCAAGCCCTATTTTTTGCTCTGTAAGGCCGTAACAGGAGCAATTAGAGTGTCAAAAGACCAGACAGCACGGCTAGGGCACTGAGGATAACGATCAGGATTCGGCGATTCTTGCTCATTCTCCAAGCACGGGGCAAGGCCCGGTACTCCAACATAATGAGGAAAACCAGCACCGCAGGCAATATGGCCGCATTCATCACTTCAACCGCAATGCTTATAGACACGTAAGCTGTGGTTGTTAAGACTATGCAGACCGCAATAACATGGGATAAGGCATAAACCATGTGAAATGTCGGGGTATCTTGAAACCGGGAATTTAAGCTGTGTTTCCAGTCAAAGACTTCTGCCATGGCCCATGATCCGGCCAAGGACACGACTAATGCGGCCACCATGCTGGCACCCAATAGCCCGGCTCCAAAAATAATCACCCCTCCCCGCCCCAATAAGGGCACCAATGTCAGAGCTAATGAAGACATAGAGGTTAATGTCATATGCCGAGGAAATACTGCCGCTGCTGTCATCATCACAGCGATCATCACACTTTGCGTTAAAATAGCCCCAAACAGTGTGTCACGCCGCGCCAGCTTTAAGTGCCGAACTCCCATTTTGCTGTCATGAACAGCTTGTTGCTGAAAGAATATCATCCATGGCATCAACACCGCACCTACATTAGCCGCGACCATCCAAGCAAAATGAGTTTGACCCAATGGTAGATTCCATAGGCTGGACACGGATTGGGGTCCGTGAAACACTTCCCATATGGCAGCGGGAATAAAGACGATCTCCAGAAGTCCCAGCATAATCCCCATGCGTTCGACACGCCTATACTTGCCCAAAAAGGCCGCGGCAACTAAAATGACCAGAGTCATGGGGACGAACCACCACTTGCTAATTCCTGCCAATTGTCCTACGGTAGCGATTCCCGCATATTCGGTAACTAAGGCGCCAACACAGTTGATATAAAGGATCAAAACGACCGCCCGAGCCCAATTTACTCCAAAATATTTGCGGATTAATGCACCCTGTCCCTGACCTGTCGCGAGCCCCATTCGAACCGTCATTTCCTGCACGAGGTATAAAACAACAATCAGGAAAATATCAGGCAGGACAAACGCATTTCCGTATTTAGCCCCGGACTGAGCAGCAGTGACAACACTCCCCGCATCGGTGTCGGCCAACATGACCAGAATTCCGGGTCCAAAAATCTTAAGCCACTCCCATTTGGTTCGGTGAACTCGGTGAGAGATACTTGAATTTGGCCAATTCATGGTTTCTCCTAGAAATCGATAATGACATTCGTTCTCATTTCACTTTAGTGATCCCTTCTCTCCCCGAGTAATGTCCAAAAGGATCAATCTTTCATCGTAAAAAGAAGGATGACAAAAGCGCAATTCATCCACCGCAAAACCAATATTCATAAAATCCGAGAGAATAGTTCTGTCGAAATGTTTAGTTCGACTAACTTAATGATAACTGACCCTATTTCCTTAAACTTTGAGCGTGAAAAAATAAGCTTAATCCAAGGGGAATGACAACCGAAAAAGGTCCTATTTGCTTGTTCTCGTTGGCTGGGATGTTATCCACTCACGAGGCATGCATTACACGTTATGTTACGAGAAGGAAAGCGGTAAACCGTAAACCTCCCCGCGTCTTGGTAAAACTATGGCCTTTTACCGAGGATATCATCTCTGCCAAGTCCTCTTGGCAACATAAAATTCGAACCCCTTCATTTACGGTATTGCCGGTGCAGCGCCCACTGGCTGATGCCGCATAAGAGAACAATCCACGCGCCAAAGTATATGAGGAAGGGACCGAAAGAATTGCACCCTGCACCTCATGTTGGCAGAGATTAACCCAGGCAATACCCGGTGTCCAAATCAGCCATGAAGTCATCATATGCGGTAAATCGGGATAGGTAAAGGCGCTGACAAAGAGCATTACCATCACTACTGCGGATAAGGCTGCGCTTGCACGCTGAGAGTCCGTTGCTAGGGCCAGAACCGCCCCCGTCAAAGCTCCAAATCCTGCTCCGAATGCCATAGCTATCCAATGGCCAAACCAGATAGGGATGGGGAATAAGAGACCACAAAACAACTTCACTGGCCATGGCTATGAGCCCCACGACTCCGATTTTTACTATCATGACCCAAGTTGTAGATATCGGCGCCAGTCGGAAGATCGTCCCAGTCCCCCGCTCACGTTCTCCGGCAAGACTTGCGGCCGCAAGCATTACCCCCGGCATCACCGCCGCAAACCACACCCAACTCGCACTACTCCAGAGGTTCTCGGAACCACTGGGCCCGGGATGCATGACAAATCGTGCCAACAATGGGGGCAACAAAACCGTCACCCTGCCGGCACGGTTTCGCGTGAATTCTTGTCCTTCACGGTAAATCACCATTAGCCACACACGAATATACATCATTCTGAATCCCGTCCGGTAATTTGCTGATAGGCTTCGCCTAATGAGGGTGCTTGGGAATGGATGCGCGACGTCTTGCGTCATCAGAATCTCGCACAGTGCCCGTTGATCCGCCGAGGTACGCCACGGCAACACTTCGCCTTGCGGATTACCGTTGTGCATAACCGTCACAACAACCATTCTTCGACGATAACGCGCCACCAGGCCGCAGGTGTCATGTTTTATTAGGGGGTGGAAAAGTGAGCTATCAGATGACCGACTCGCTCGATGCGTGGCGGTTTCTGTTTGACCATGATCCCCCTGACGCGTGCTAAGGGGACGCTTGGCCGATGACGATAACCACATTGGGGGTCGTCTTGTTATGAACCGATCCGGGTGTGGTCGCACACTAATTGATCCCAAACTTTGGAGGATTACGTAGGATGCGCCCCGACTTGAGCGGGCAGGGAAACAAGCAGGGATGGGAGATCACGAGGTCAGTTTGTGTGAGGACGCCACGAAATCCGCCGTATAGGGACTGCCCTGCCGTATGGAAGGAAGGGCACTGAGGTTTTCTTGTGAACGCGCAGCTGACGGTAATTTGAGCAGTAGGAGGTGCGTAATTATTTCGAATCGATTGGAGGGAGGGGGACCACTTTATGCGTTAAGTATTCGGTCTTCATAGCAAACCAAGGTACGAAGCCTTCGAAAAACGCACCGATCCGAATTGTGTGATTATGATAAGAAAACAACTCGATACAAGCACCGCAAGAATTGGTCGGGGCTAGAGTAACTGACTTATTCAGAACTTGACTTGTGGTAGCGGACGGGTATTCCCCTACACTCACTCAACATGTGTTATGGTACTCTGAATTTAGTGCGGGCTCAGAATATGCAGAGGTAATGTATAAGCAGGTGAATATCATTGCGAACCAGGTGACTCAATAGACCTAGTAGTCAGCAAAGAGTCCCGGCGAAACGTGCTTTGTGAGGCGCAGCCAGCATCATGCTCTCTTATAGAGCCCAATTCAAGCACCCGTTGAACGAGTGGTTTAGTGACTCTAACCGGCTGGACATAACAATTTACCTTCGCAAACTATGTCGTCGGCCTTCAGGAGAAATCCCCGCGCATGGGACTGAGTTGCGCGGGTTCGTGTGGATCGGGGTGGATCCCTCTGCTGTTGCATCAGCAGTTTGCCGTATGTATAATAATAAATACAATAGCGGTTGATCGATATCGGGGGTGCATTTCTGCCACTAAACTTTGATTGGGATGTCGACAACGAAGTCCATTTATCCCGTCACGGCGTAGTGGCCTTTGAAGCTGAGGAAGTTATGATGGACCCAAACCGAGTCGGATTCGATGTGCATGACCGAGAGAAAAAGGGAAATTGTCGGGTGCACAGAAGATGGGCGTTTGTTGTTCGTAGTTCATGTGGTGCGCGACGGAGCGCACCGTGTCATTACGGCTAGAGATTTAACCAACCGAGAAAAAAACGTATTTCATAGGAGGCACCGATCATCACGATGAAACCCATCCACAGCCCGAATGAGGTACCCAAAAGAATGACCGATGAAGAATCTGCTGAATACTGGGAAACCAATGAGATTACAGAAAATTTTCTGGCGCAGGCCCATCCGCTAGAGAAATCCGAAATGCCTCCCACCAGGACGAACGCCAGAACCATCACGATTCGTCTGGACGTGGATACGATCACTCGGTTGCAAGAACTAGCTCGCCAAAAACACAAGGGATATCAAACCCTGTTAAAGCAGTTTGTCGTCGAGCGCTTGTATGAAGAAGAGAAAAAGCTGTCTCAATAGTTTAGTGAAGGGAGTTCAACGACGTATAACATTGAGGTGATCACATTATAGTGGACCAAAAAAATCTGGTCTTAACCCTGAGTAGATCGGAACGTATGGAGATGCTGGAATGGGACAAGCCTGAACTTGGGGTACGGCAACGATTCCTTGCATTGCGGGCCATAAGACAAATAAATCCAATTGATAACTGGCCTATCTAGGATAGAAGGAGCATTCGCTGAACTGTGAGGCCATCTTCCCTGTAAAGGGCAAAACGGTTTGAGTTCCTAAACGGTAGTTCGCACTCACGATACCCACAATCCCGAACCCTATAATGATGATTGCGGATAATCTGCCAATCCACAAGATCGCCGTTCTGTTGAGTTTGCCTCTTAGCCGTCCGGCAACACTGCTGAGAATCAACCACCAAAGAGCACTGCCGAGAAAAACATCAATAACCGTAAAGGATGCACTGACATAGTCATTCGATGAATTTGCAACGCCCAGAGCAGCAAATACGGATGGTCATTGGGTTGGTAATTGTGAGTAAGAACATAGACAGATAGCTCCACCAAATCCCTCGTACAATGTATTTTGTTTGTGCAGCCTGTTCAGCAGGTCTTGTAAGGAGCACCTTTATCCCCAGTAAAAGCAACAAAGCCCCACCAATCAAATGAATCCACATGCGCTGGTCAATCAAGAAGTTCGATACCAGATCGATTCCAAAACCCGCTACGCTGCCGTACACAGTGCCATATTTCAAAATGAATTCTGTAGTGTTTGTGTGACATCAAGGCCCCTGGTCTCCACACCGTCAACAGCGGCAGAAGGGTTGGACCCCGTAGAACGGGCAGAGGATCAGGATCTGATGGGTCATACGGCACTCGCAATGACGGCAGAGGGTGTGCCTTTGGGCCTTATGGCCCAAAAAATTTGGACACGCGACCCCGCCGAGGTGGGGAAGAGCCGCCAACAACTTTCCTCCATTTGCGGACAAGGACAGGGCTGTATATGTGGAGGAAGTGGCCCAAGACGCGACCCGTGGCGTGCCGGACGGCACGCCTGCGGTGATGATTGCAATCGCGCAAGCCGACGCGGTGTTTGTCGCAACGCAGAAGGCATTCTATGATGTGCTGGTACGCAGTGCCCGCTTTTTCACCCCCTAGTGAAAAGTGACACATATGATCCCCCTCTGATAGGGTAAAAGAGTCCGTTTTGACAAGAAGGAGCATCCCATGAGTCAAACCTATTCCCGCGAGTCAAAAGAGGAAGTCGTGAAGGTAGTGCAGGACACCCAAAATGCTACGCTGGTGGCCCGGCAACGTCAACTCAGTAGGAGTATGGTGCGGCGGTGGGCTCGCGAGGCAAAGCCTTAACCCCTTTTTCTATTTCGGTTGTTCACTGCCGTTTAACCGAGCCATTTGAATGATTGAGCCGATCGCCATTCCTAAGGCGATGACCCCCGTTATGGAGCCAAAGATATGCCACGGACCTTTCTTTGAGAACATTTGAAAGCTGGGATCTAAAATAACGATTGACCAGGCAAATCGCCACCAGGCATTGCGACGCCGCGTTTCTTTTGTTGATTTCACGAAATCACTCCCTGAGAATATTATCCAACGATGACAGGCACTGCGTCCAGACCTACGCTGGCCGTCACACTCCATTGTAATTCCATGATTTCCTCCGATGATCAAATTTTAGTACTTAGACCAAGGGGTCAGTGCTTTGATTGGAGATTACCACTCCGCTTATTTTCTAGCTGCGAAAGATCTTCAGTGCAACACTGTCTAACTCGGTATTAAACCGACCCTACACTAATTCGTCAGTTTCTTACGGATTTCCACACCCGATCTTCGGGTGATTCCTCGCTAGCTAGTCGTGTGATATCGGTAGGTTGTTAAACGCCCTTTTCATCCTATGAAGGAAATCCCCGCCAATCCGAGACTTTAGACGCTGCTCAAGGTGTTCTTGGTAGCGTGTATCATTATAAAAGCTATAACTGACAAATTCAGATTACGCTTGGACAAGGAATCCGCCAACGCCCAGTGGCTGTGGATGGCATATGGATACGCCGTGAGGGCGCGTGCCGTGGTGCCAAGCAGTGGAAATAATCCGCTAGGTCATGCCAAGATGCATTCTACAGGCATGATAAGAGCATACCCAAAATGGGGGTGCCGTTGTCAGCACATATTACTACGCCGTACCCATTGATAGGAGTATAACCCCAGCTAAGACCAAGACGGATCCGACTATGGTGACGGAGGTTACTCTACTGTGCAAGACGAGATGGGAGCCCACCATCAGAAATAGTTGGATAAGTCCAATACTCAGAGGATAGGCGATAACGACGGGAGCATATCGTATAATGAGGAGCCAGGTTACAAAACTGGCAACATAGAGAATAATGCCTAAAACCAAACGATAACTGGGAACGTTAGAAATTTTATTAAGGAACCGGTAGAAGAGGGTTGAGCTTCGGCGTTTAAACCATCCTGTTGTACGGGTGTCAGCCCGGACGGTGTTGACCACTTCCCATCCCTCTTGCCATTTGGCCACTAGCGTGGGGATCCATTGGGGAGGATTGCAAGTCCGCATCCATGGTTATGACCGCATCGCCATCCGCATGCTCTAATCCGGCAGATAAAGCAATTTGATGGCCGAAGTTACGCAAGAGCTGGATGCCTCCTCGCACAACGGGGTGAAGACGGGTCAAACGTTCGATGATTTGCCAGGAGTCATCGTCACTGCCATCATCCACAAACAACACATCCCAGCCGATTGTGAGTGAGTCCATCGTAGCTTGCAATGTCTTCATGAACTCTTCAATCCCCAGTGATTCATTGTAAACGGGCACTACCACGGAGATTTTCATGAACTAGTTCCCACTTTCTTAACGATAAGGCCGAAATACCGGAGCGTCCCGACACCATTCCCACGGGCCTCTGACGTTACCCAGCGATTGTGGGTGTTGTGCCAAGAGATGACTGTGGGAGTGTTTTTACCGGGGATAGTTTGCTGAGCCAGTACCTGGTGAGTTCTCCGAGAGAGGATCGACACCACAGACCCCCGGCTTCCTTCAACCATAAAAGTGAAGTGATATGACCCCTTTGCTAATGCGATAGGGAGACCCACAGCGATCACGCCCGGCTTCGATGCGGTCAGCCATCCGGAATTGCTCACCTTCGAGGAGGTGACATTAGCGAGGACGGCGGGAAGGTACGCCGGACTGAGCGGGTGAAATGCATTTTCAGAAGACGCCGATTGATACGCAAATTGGCCGCTCGTGGTGACATTTTCCCTCACAATTTGACGTTTAACAACCGGGTCTACCGAAAAGGTACTATCGAGCAGCGTGATATCAAAAACAGGGAGAACGCTGGCTCTTCTCCACCTATCAGTCGTTGACGGTGGAGATGATTTTGTCTGCGTATAATCGAGACAAATTCCAAATGGAAGACGACTTCCGATTGCACAAGGCAAGGCCCCGGCCTTAAGTGAGCATTCACGGTCTCTCCCTCTGACAAAGATCCTCAGCAACAATGCTCCGACAGCTTTGTCTTTCAACCTACGGTGTATCGGTATAATCGGCGAGGCTTCTTCACTGTTTACCAGAACGGCTGATCGGGGCCTGTGTGAAGGCCCATCTTTAGATATACGGTTTAGTTTCACTCTGCAACGCAACTTCTTGCCAACTCGACTCGTTTCCCGTAAGGGGCTCTAAGTAGGTAACATCATCACAACTGCGGCAAGCCTCCGATTCTCCAGAGATCTTGCGTTCATCATTGCCATCCCAATGGCTTCCCTAGCTAAGATAGGACCATCTGCTCCCTTATTCGGTTGCATTACCTAACGATGTAAGTAGATTGATTCTCCATGCCGAGGCGCCCGGTTTTCGCCATGGCATGGAGAATGCACTCCAATCCAAGCGTTGGGCAGGTGATACAGCATAAAATTCTGAACCCTGGCCGAGTGCCTTACTTTCCCGACCAGGGTTCACCTTGAAGGTTCTTGATTCATTGCCTATCGCCTTGCCTCCTCGTATAAACAGCTAATGAATTCCTCGACTAAAGCCGATGAGAACCAGGACAACCATAACCACGATATAAATCCGCAATCCCCAAAACACCAAACGGATGGAACCCTTTGGAGTGATACGCTTGAGGGCCACCGGGTGTTCTTCATCATGAGCTGAAATGACGTGCAAAAGCGCGTTTTTTTCCTTCCTTTGTGTCATCGTCTTCACCTGGGCTCACCTCCTATCCCTCACACTCTTGCAATTCTCGCGGGTCACTATCATGACTCATTTTGTTGATCGCTTCACGTTTCACAACTCGTCATCAAATCCCCATACACAAATCGACATTTCTTAAAACAACCGCGGAAACACCACCGAAACTCCGTACAGTCCGTTAAGTACCACAAGCAGGCCGACAATGACATAGGCCATCAAATTCTGCCACTTGCGATTAACAAACTGTCCCATAATCTCCCGGTCATTGAGCAGCAGCAACAAAAACAAGAGAGCCGCCGGCATGAAAATGGATGCAATAACCTGAACCGTTAAGTTGAGAAATCCCAAAGGCGCATTCGGAATGAGCACGACGCCGGCAGCCATGACTGCGCTTAACAGTCCCGGTACATAAAACCGCCATGCTTGTTTGACAGGAAGATTAATGCTCTTCGGCCAATGAAAGGCTTCCCCCATCGCCCATGACGTGCTGGCAGTTAAGGCAATGGCTGCAATCGTGCCGGCTTCCACAAGTCCCAAGGCAAATAAGTCCTCGCCGGTCGAACCAAGATGAGACCCAATCAATCGCATAAGTTGTTGAATGTTATAGCTGGACGCTCCCGGATGCCCATAAGCTAAGGTCCCGGTTAAGGCAACCAAAGCCACTCCCACTGCCACCATAACGAGGGCTCCCAGAGCCGTATCTAGCTGGCCGTGCCGGATATCTTGAACCGTGAGCCCTTTGTCCACCACAGACGACTGCTGGAAAAAGAGCATCCAAGGGGCAATGGTCGTTCCGAAGTTTGCCAAAACAACAAAGAGGAAAACCGGTCCGAATCCACCGGGAATTTGCCATCGGCTAAATGCTTCGACCACATGTCCCCAGTCGGGGTGCGCCATCAGTGCCAAAGGCACAAAGACTAAATTGCCGCAAGCAATCCACAACGAAACCCGTTCCCATGAGCGGTAGCGCAAGACCAGTAAAATAGCCGCATCCAAAACTAGGGCGGCCAATGCGCTGAGAAGAGGCGGAACTCCAAACACCGACATTCCCACGGTAATCCCGATAAATTCGGTAATCAGCGTAAGAACATTGGCCACAACCAAATCAATGAGGGAAAACCAACCCCAAAAGGCACCATAGCGCCCCCAGATCATTTCCGCATGACCTCTGTGGGTTACGGCTCCAAGGCGAACCGTCATCTCTTGGACAATGAAAGCAATAATACCGCCTATGACCAAAGCCGGCACGAAAAATCCTATCCCGTAACTGGCTCCTGTCTCGGCATACGTAATGACACCGCCGGCGTCATTATCCGCCACCATGACCAAAATACCCGGACCGATCAATGTCAACAGCAGTAAAATTCTCTTAAACCAGTTAGGCGACTCACGTAATTCAGCGATACGCGCCTGATCCTCTGCCCGGATCCGTGCATCGTCCCACGGCGGCGTGGCTTGATAGGCCATCTTCTTTGACATCGTTAAACCCCCCTCGGCATCTTCCGAGGGGGCAGAGCAAAAGCTAAGGACAGCCCTCGGAAGAGCTCACAAACATATTAGATTGTTGTGAAGGCAAGAACCGTCTACTATGGCCTCCTGGGTCTGTGCTCACCCAATTCACCCTCCTCAACTTTTGCGTCCACATAAACTGGTCCTCTTGCGCTCCCGCAAGAGGACCAGGGTATAACCACGGTTTCCTCCTTGTGGAGCTTCGGCACTGCATCACGTAAGAATCTTCCCAGATTCAGCCACATTGGAAGAAGCCTTAATCCGGCAACCTCTGGTTTACTCCTTAGCGTCTTTGGACGGGTCAGAGCAGTGGCTTATGTTGATGCAGACGCCTCGCCTAACGAGGACTGATTTCATTGACACTCTTAATATACGCAGGTGTCGTCTCGTGTGTCAACGCTTCAGCGTGAAAAATGCAAATAATTTATGACAGTTCAGACCTGAGAGTCGAATACCCGCTAAAATCGGTGTATTTAGGCTCGCGCAACGATTTGGTTGTGCTTCGCAATCGCCTGCGCTTTGGGTACGGGGACATCAAATTGGTCAGCTTGAGCCAGAAAGCGCTCGAGCCGCCTTTTCGCGCTGCGTCCCCCGGCATTGTGAGATGTATCCGCCAAAAGTGCTTGAATGACCCGGGAAAAGATGTCTTGTTCGTCAAATGATTCGCCCATTATCCGACTTTGCAGGGCTACACTCTCTTTAACCAGTGTTTCCACCAAGGGGAGATGTTCTTCATATAATTGGCCCGTGGTCATCTTCCCCACTTCCAGGCTCGCAATGTTCGTGGCCCAAATATAGGAATTTTTGATCAGCAGTTCGGTAAAAATTTCCCGTTCGTCACGGGCTCGTTCACAGGCAATTCCCAAACGGTCCATTGCGGATATAATCACATCTTGTCTGGGACCATAGACTCGCGAAGGTAAAAGAACCGTAATTGGTTTGTGAGGCTTGCGTTCAAACCATACGACAAAGATGGTGGGTCGGGTGACCCCATTCTCCCTCCATTGAGGGGGAAGCAGTTCATTTTGCAAAAGGACTACCGAGTGCTCCTTCCAGTTCTGGGGAATCTTTGCCAAAGCAGCTTTTAAATCATCCTCCCCTGTCGCCACAACCACACATTCGGGATTTAAAGCCGTGTTGACCAAAGTAGAGCGTAAAATGGGAGTAACCGTTATCCCGTTCAATAATAGTCCTTCACCGAGTGTTCGACCCAGTTGCCCCATTCCCACGATGGCCGCCTGTGGATTGTTCACCGTTCATCCCCTCTCCATGAATGTATCGAGTCTTGTCAGCCTGCCGTTTGTCTTGGTACAAGCGTTTGTCGGCGGCGCGGTAAATTTCTTCCAAAGTGGTTCCTTCTTTGCCCCAAACAGCCCAACCCGCGCTCAGCGAAACACCTTTCAACTCGCCCTTCACTTTGCTCTTCACGCGCTCTATGATGGACGGAACCAAATGGGGTGGGCTCCTGAACATGATGACAAATTCGTCCCCACCCCACCTCCCGCAAATATCCCCTTCACGAAAGTGTGAAGACAATATGCGAGCGACTTCCATCAACACCCCATCACCCTGAGGATGACCTAAGCGATCATTTATGGCTTTAAAATCATTGAGATCAAAAATGGCGAATATCCAATCCCCAGCCCCCGATTCCCTAAGAGCCAATAACGTTTGAATGCGCATGGTGGCGCCCCGGCGATTATAAATGCCGGTGAGCGGATCTCTTTGGCTCACTTCTTCCGCTTGGCGACGATAACGAAGCATTTCCATCACCAGAGAAATCTGACGGACAATCAATCTCATGACCATGGTGTCATCCACGTGAGGGTTGCGTCTATGAAAAACCGCCATACCTACCGGGAAGGAGCCGATGGTCAAGACCCAGGTTCCGCCCGTGCTAATCCCCCACCGCCTCCACAAAGATTGCAACCAGGTGTCGGCCTCATCGACACTCACCCACTTCTCCGTAGCGAGTTGCGCCGGATCGGAAGGCACTTTAAGTTGTCCCAGCACATGCTCAAACAAGACATCTTGACACTCAGAGGGCATTCCCCAAGGTGCGTAGATTTGAAATCGTTTGTCCGCATCGCTTTCCACCACCACCTGCTTTTTATAGACAAAATAGCCGCTGTCGACATGATAGAAATTCTGTAACATGTCTCTTGCGGCATGAAACAACTCCAGTCCACGGCTGGCAGAACCCCAGTTGCGGGACTCTTGGATAAGTGTTGTCAATGCCTGTTCCAGGTAATTACCCATGGAGATTTCTTCCCCTACTCTTATTGTAGCGTTTGTGATCCGAGTCATCATCCCCCATGGCTATATCTCTGGACTATTTCCTTTCGTCTGGCCATTGTCTTTTCATATCCGGTTTGAATAATATAAGGAATGCGCGCCATATCCATGTTGTGATCCATTTCCAGGCGAAGCAGCACGTAGGGTATTGTGATCGCGTCTTTTTTGAGAATCGTCATATGGTGGATGGAAGCAGCCACACTGGCACTCAAGACTTGCAACAAATGGGGTGAAGGAGTGGGTACTTGCCACCTTAAAGGTTCATCAATCCACAGTCCCAAGGCCCAATTGGCTCCCGCAGCCTGCGCCACGTCAAGGGGAAAATCATCCGTCATTCCTCCGTCCACCAAAATCATCTCTCCTATGCGTTCAGGGGGGAGAAATCCCGGAACCGCAGATGAAGCCCTGACCGCCGATATAACCTCCTGTTTTTTTCCGTCCACCCAAAAGACATGCGGCAATAAACGAAAAGCAGGAGGAATGGACGAGCCAAATACGACACTACTGCGGTGAGTCAATGACGTCGCTACGATAAACAAAGGAATTTTGGCATCAGTAAAGGTTTTGTGGCCCATATACTGCGAAAGCTTATCCCACAAGGGCTGCGGATCCAAAATCGAGTCGGCGAGGGTATGACGGGTGAGAAGTGTCCTTCCCATCCGCCGCCAGTTCCAAATCATGTCCTTGCGCCGAATAGTCACGGCCAAGTCATAGAGATCCTGCACACTCCATCCCAATGCATATAAAGAACCGATGATAGAACCCGAAGACGTGCCTACAATGATTTCAGGCTTCACATCCAATTCTTCCAAGGCCCTCAAAATCCCTATCGCCGCCACCCCAAAAATGCCTCCGCCGCCTAAGACGACTGCCCGCATGATTCATCGTCCTCCCATTGCAATGTTATCTTAGGTATGATACACGGCGACAGCCCGATTGGTGTTACGAAAGGCGCGTGGTTCTTGTTGCCACAATCCAGGGTCCCAGTCTTTGACTCAATGCCGAGTTCGCCCATAGCGGATAAATCCCACCGGCTTTTGCACTCTGAAATCTGGTGCGGTCAACATGAGGTCCAAATCCGGCAACGTGAGGAACTTCTTTAACCCAGGGCAAGTCATCATCACCAAGCAAACTCAAGTCCACCAATGCCATATCGGGATGTTTTTGGGTGATATAATCTCGCAATTCTTTGACAGTTCCACACATTGTCACATCTTCACCGACTGTCTCGGCAATCTTCATGACGCGTTCGGCAAAAAACAGATCCGCAACTAAGGCAACCACTGAGATATCAACTGCCTTTCCAGAATATAAATACTTCAAATTTCTGATTTCCTTCGCACATCATTCCTTGCGGGACAGGGTCCCAGAGGAGGAAATCCTTCCCCAAGTGTTCGACTTCGAAATTCATGACAGCTCTTTCGACCAATCTTCTGAGTTATGGCATAGATAGCTGGCAACATGATTACCCTCGAATCGTTTAACGCTCAAGGCCGGGCTTTTCGGCTGGCATTCACCCCGATTTTTGGACAGAGATTCTTCAGCCGACAGTTGAGGCAATCAGGATTTTTGGCCACGCAAATTCGCCTGCCATGATAAATAAGCCAATGATGGGCATCACGCCATTGGTTTTGGGGAAGCACTTCCATCAAATCTTCCTCGGTTCCTTGGACATCTTTGGCGTCAGACCATCCCAAGCGGTGGGCCAGCCTAAAGACATGGGTATCCACGGCAATGGCGTCCACATCGAAACAATTCGCCAAAATAACATTGGCCGTCTTGCGGCCCACCCCCGGCAATTCCATTAACTGCTCACGTGTGGCCGGCATTTGCCCACCATAGTTTGTCACAAGTAGCTCCGCCGTAGCCACCAGATTGCGGGCCTTAGTGCGAAACAAGCCGCAATCCCTGATCAATTCCTCGACGGCTTGGGGTGTAGTCTTAGCAAGATCTTCCGGATTAGGAAATTGCGAAAAGATCCTGGGAGTAATCATATTGACCCGCTTATCTGTGCATTGAGCCGACAGAATCGTTGCCACCAAAAGTTGCCACGAACTCTCGTGAATTAATTCTGTTGTGGGGTGTGGGTAAAGAGCGGAAAGAATATTCAATATCTCTTCCACCGCCCCTGTCTTCGACGCTATGCCGGGCATACTATCCATGCACCAACTCACTGACCAGATCTTTCACCTGACTCACATGACCGGCCACTCTAACCTTTCTAAAGACGTAACGAATGACTCCCTTTCGATCTATGATGAAGGTGGAACGCTCAATGCCAAAAGACACTTTCCCGTATAGATTTTTTTGCTTGTAAACCCCATAACGGTTCGCCACTCTTCCTTCACTGTCCGACAATAAATTAAAGGGCAACTGGTATTTGGCAGTAAATTTAGCATGGCTGGGCAAAGAATCCATGCTGACTCCCAATATGATGGCTTCCACTTCTGAAAAGTCGTGAATCATGTCCCGAAAGTCGCAGGCTTCCGTAGTACAACCGGGAGTATTGTCACGGGGATAAAAGTAGAGGACCACCACATGGCCCAACAACTCGGCTAAATGCACGGGGCCGTTGGTTCCATCCAGCGTAAAATCCGGTGCCTCTTCACCTATCATGGGATCCTGCTTATGTGTTTGAGTTTTTGCGCTCACGACACGATCATCTCCTATCCCGCCAATTTCTTGGTATCTTCATCTCCAAATCTTAGTCGATCCCCAAAAGGACCTAAGCACACTCAAAGTTTCACACGGTGAATCTCGCGAGAAACTTGCGACAAAACCACACTTCCTTCCTCTTCGACTACGACTACCTCTTCCAAACGTACTCCGAAGCGCTTCGGCAGATAAATTCCGGGTTCTATGGAAAACGCGGAATTTATTGGTACCCTGGTTGGATTGCCTTCCATAATTGACGGCATTTCATGAACCGAGAGTCCGATGCCGTGCCCCAGCCGATGAACAAAATATGATCCATAGCCTGCCTCTTCAATAACTCTACGGGCAGCGTGATCAAGGCTTTGGGCCTCGGCCAAGGCCTTGGTCTTACTCAATGCTGCTTCCACCGCCTGATTGACAATGTGGTGAACATGGAGAAATTCATCACTGGGCGATCCCACATAAGCGACACGGGTCATATCGGACGCATAGCCATCCTTAAAACAACCAATATCCAATAATACCGGTCCTTCCGCGATGACGGTGTGGTCGGGAGTATGATGAGGCAATGCACTATGAGATCCCGCTGCGACAATGATGAATGCATCGCGATCGGCACCATTGGCCATGAAAGCCCGATGGATAATATCTTGCAGTTCCACCTCGGTCATTCCCACCCGAATTGCAGCCAAACCAGCCTCTATAGCCCGGTCATTAATGGCTTGGGAAGCTTTCAACTTGTCAATTTCCTCACTGTCCTTAGCCATACGCCAAGGAGCTATCAATGCCGAGACACGTTCCAAGGGTGATGTCCATTTCAACGACGATTTGAGCATTTCGACATGATCAAACCTGGCATCGTCTGACACATAAACGGTATGTACCCGAAAGGCCATCTTGCCGAATACGTTCTGCAGCAAAGTTTCCGGTCCCTCTTGGTCTGTATAGGAAAAGATCTCAACACTTCCTGCCACATGCTCTCGGGCTTCCTGAGCATTGACGGACGGAATCACAAGAGCGACCCTATCTTCCGATATTCCGAGAAAGGTCAGCCGCTCATCCTTCGACGGCGACCACGACAAAAGATAGCGAAAATCGTCGCCGCCGGATACAAACATTACGGCATTTTCTTTACCCAAACGCTCCCTAGCCTTCGCTAGCCGGTGCATACGCATCTCCTTTCTGCCTTACTCCATTTATGGTAACACAAACTCTCCTCTCTCTTAGTCAGGAGCTCTTTTGGGGAGAAAAAGCTTAAAGGCTATATGATGGCTTTGAATCACGAAGGTTTTCACCCCCCATACTCCTGGAATATGCAAACCAAAAAGAAAATGCCGCAATTCCCCATCAATTGCACTCTTACGGTTCCCTCCCGAGTGTGGTTCTTGATACCATGAGAAAACGAAGAAAACGAAAACATCCAGAACCGGGGGGGTCGGCATGTATTTCAGAATCTATCGTATCGGCACCAAGATTTTACGCAAGAACACCCAGGTCGTTTGGCTTCTTCTTTGGCAAACGGTTTTCGTGATGATTACGGCACTAACAATGCTGAATCAAGGACTTCACCCATCCTCGGGCCCGTTAGGTTCTTCTTTTGGATTGAACCTTTCTTTGGCTATTTACCTATTCTTGCTCGTGCCCTATTTCACGGGAGGGTTTCTGGGAACCTTAGGCGAGGCCATGAGGCAAAACCCCATAACGATCCGCAGCCTTTTTTCCAGCGGTCTGCGTTATTTCGGTCGCAGTTACGGACTGATCTTCATGGCTCTGCTGTCCTGCAGTGTATGGCTTCTTGCGCTGGGTTTGGTTTATATCCTAACGCATATGATATTGGGACTGCCACTTTTGTCCTCCCTTGTCGTTTTGATTGGCGCCGGTCTTGTTCTCGGCATTTTCTTCGGAATAAGGATATTGTGGATCATGAACCTCTTATTTGTCGCAGGGTTGAAGCTCCCCAAGGCTTTAAAATACGTTCGGCTCTTTCAACAGCATACTCGCTGCGCGAGTCTGGCGGCTCTTATGACGGGAGTTGGGGGGCAGATTGCGCTGTTATTCGCGAGTTTGTGGCTCACTCAAGTGGCCCAGATAGCGGGGCAATTAATCGGATGGCTCCTGATGATGTTTTTTACGATATTTTGGACCTTGTCATTCATGGTTTTGTATAGCCTGAACAAAAAAACCGTCACCAACCCAAATGGCAACACGCAAAACTTACAGAGTGATTCCACAACCCCATTGTCTTAGCACAGCGAAAATTTTTGAGATATTTTGCTGTGGTGACTGATCAAGTGCAACCCTAGATGTGGAAACGATAACCATGGCACCTGCCGCTTTGCTATGATAAAAAGCTCCGTGGCCCGGATGTAGGCGAATGACCCGGGCAAAAGCCATCATTGCCGGATGCTCACGCCGACAAAATCGAACGTGTTCGCCCGAAGCCCAGGCACTTTGCCACCTCTTGGTGAAAGGTGACACATGCGATCTCCCTCTTAGGGTAAAAGAGCCAGTCTTTACATGAAGGAGGGATCTCATGAGTCAGACATATTCCCGGAACGAGCTAAATGTTAGAGAGTCATCTCCACCGCTAATGCCTTGTCTACCCGATCGTCAAAACCCGGTGCCATCACACACTCCCCCGCGGCTAATTCCCTTTGACGAACTTAGCGCCGTTGTTCATCCATGGCTAAATGCCGAGCGACCATACAGAGCCAGCCGATGGGAGGAGGATCCTGCGTTCGTGTCAAGGTTTGATGGCTGATATCTTGCACTTCCAGCCGCGTATTATGCTTCCTCAAGAGTAGAAACAAGGCGGAGAGCGGTTCGGGCGGAGGTTCAAAGGTTGTTAAGAGAATTTAACAACCTTTGAACCTAGCGGATAACCAGTCCCATTGCGCAAGCCGCCCACCTCACCGGGACGAACCGGCATATGTGGCGAACGCCAGAGAATGGTTATCGCGGAGCAGCCGTTAAGGGAGACCCGAGGGGGTACGGCAGATAGTGGACCGGTTGAATCGCGTTCACCGAGAAGCCCCAGTTCTGAAAGTCGGACCAGGAGGGAATCGCGTGTAAAGTGCCATTGAGGAGGGCATAGATTCTCGGTGTACCCACGACTCTGAGAAGGGTCTTAGGCGTTCCCGGAGAGGCCGGAAGGATATCGCCCCAAGGGGCCGTACCAGGAAGATGCGGATCGCCACCGAGATATACGTTACTAAAAGAATACCCGGCGGCACGGAAGATCGCCGCTGAAGGAATCCAATGTAAATGTCCTGAGCCATACACATACAATGGGGATTGATGAGGTAATCCCACTACGATGCCATTGGGGAGAGAAGGCACGACCGAATTCATATAGCCCCGAATCCACCCAGATACCGAAGACGGAAGCGCGGACACGGTATAAGTATTCGCTGAGGTAGGCGATGGAGGATTATTGAATTGAGGGTATGGATCGGGTTCTTGATACAGCTTGCCGTAAGGCGAGAGATAATAAATCGTCTTGTGACCCGATAATTGCAAGAATCGCACCGCCATTCCGGTAATGGGTCGAGGTACACCGGTGGGCAACATATGGATGTCCGACCAGTGATAACCCAAATCGTGTAACAAAGATCCGTTCATTATCCAATGCAGTTGGTTGTTTTTTACAAGATACACAGCGGATTGGCCATGAAACTGCACCAATTCCCCATTGGTATAGGGACTGGGAGCGGAAGCTGCCATCACAGGCGATACAGACACCCCAGGAATCCGATGGCTCCGGCCACGGCCAGGGCCAGACGTCGAAGCATAACAATTCCCCCTGTAATGATCATGAAATAGTTTGAATGATTGCATTCATGATAGCCCATTGTGCTTCCCGAGACAGGCCTTCTCATATCTGCGGCTGGAATTGTTTTTACCCGCCTTGGGTACCAGGCCACCAAAGGCGTTTAGTTTTTGCATGGTTCTCCTTCCCTTGCAATCGGGGGGCCTGGTGTTGCCGTGGCTCAATCGCTTCCTGTAACATACTGAGCTTCGAGAAACATGGCGGAACCTTTGTTTCACAGCGAGATTTGTTCTCTGTCGACGCGTATCAATCTCGGGGAGGAAATTTGCTCACTATGAGATGGTGATGATTGACGGTCAGCCTTCTTGTCGAGAATCCGCCCGCACCCATGTGACCTCACTGTGGATCTGTAATAAGACCACGGTTGTCGACACCATTCACAGACAATTTGAACGATTGCTGAAAGGGACATGATATGGTGGACATTCATTCTTTGGCGCACTTGATCCGCCGACAAATCCGAATGAGCAGGAAAAGCTCACCGAGGACATTCGGGCACACAGACTCCCGGACCATGGCCTACGTTGACCCTCTTGGGGTTCTTGCTAAGGTCAGGCAAGATGGAAAATGAAGGGCGTTGAATACTGGAAGTATCCGTTTTTCGAATGATACTCTTGCCCACCACTGCAAAGTACCCGGCTAATCCGGTTTTGGTCCATCCAGGTGATGGCCATTGACGTGTGCGGCATCGCCACGCTCGCCTAAGTCTTCATCGGTTAGGGCATCCACTTTGTGGATTACCTGCACAAAGCCGTTTCCGCTGGGCAGTGGACGACATTTGCGAACAATTGGCTCTCTGCTCGATAATGACCATAAAGAAGCTAATTTCTGACTTTCGCAGGCATAGGAACAGGAATGAAAAGACATCCTTACGAAAGCAGGCGTCCGTCAAAAGAGAGCTATCCTCGCTTAACAGCCCCGGGAAAATGGTATAAGTGGGAGGCTCTGGCTCTCCACAATAAAGAACCAGAGACCTCTTGTCGCATGATCCCGTATCTTATCCGGCTTCGGTCACTCAATTGTTCTCCATGGCCTTCGAGATGTACTGCCAAAGCTGCTTATCGATGCCGTACTCCGCTGCTCTATCCAAGTTCTCCGCGTAATAGCGTTCAGCGGAACTCATAATACCGGCGTCTCCCCCGGTAAAGAGGTTGACAAGTTCTTTCCATCGTTTGGCCAGCACTTGTACCTCGGGACTCTTAGGTGCCGTTCCTTTTTCCATTTCTGCACGCGCCTTGGCAATCAGGCTCGGCCATTCGTTTTCGACCTCTTTGATCTTCTCCTCTCCGAGAAGTTCCCCTTGTTTCTTGATTGTCGCTATCTGCTCCGGAGTAAAATACTTTTCTGTCATGTGCATCTCCTCAATGATTTTAATCAATTCCGTTCCAGTCAGTTCACACCTGGCTTGAACCAGCTCATAAAGATGCTCCAAGCGGTGCTGCAAGTCTTTCTGAATTCGGATTTGCCGATCCAATCGATCCAACTGAAATCGAATCACCTTGTCCGGACGAAACCCGGGATTATCAAGCAAATCCCCGATTTCATCTAAAGAAAAGCCTAGCTGCTTCAGAGAGATGATCTGTTGCAAACGAACGATGTCTTTCCGTGAATATAGTCTGTGACCCACATCCGAATGCAATGAAGGTGCCAACAAGCTAATCTGATCGTAATGATGCAGCGCACGCACCGTAATTCCCGTCAGTTTGGCCAATTCCCCGACTTTCCATTGTTCCTTTTCCGCGATCATCCCCTCATTTCGTGCACTTGGATTTTGCCGGCAAATTGATCCTACATCCTGACGTTACGTCAGGATCAACTACCTTTTTTTATATTCGGTGAACGCCAGGCCATTTGAATCTGCCACAAACCCATAAGACGTTGAAACATCCTATTATCAGGCGGATACAATCTCCCACATTACTGGATTTTAACCGAAGAATATGTAATTAGGTTGATACTGGCCGAATAGCTCTTGTCGCAGAACGCCCGCCGATTAATCCAAAATCTTCAATTTTCCATCCCATCCAGCAATAAATTCTTCCTAAGGCTCCCTTCTCGTCATGCGACCACATGGAGATCGGAAATCATAATCCCCTAATCACCATGATGCTTGGGTTGGCTGACCCCTTTCGACATCAACCCCGAGTCAAGGTGCGTGGGGGTTTCCAACGTCTCGCACATACAACACCACGGTTCTTACCGGTTTTTTGTAGTGCGCTGTCAGATGAGAATCATATGGCAGAAACCGATAGAGATCCTACTCTTTGGTTGTCTGAAACTCGTAATGGAGCAATTCTCCGGATTCCGTCTCAAGCGAGATGAAGAAAACCTTGTCGAATTTCGACTTCAGGCAACTCCGTGGGTATCGCCCGGAGAATTCGGACGTTCTGTAGTCCGAACCAATCCAACGAGGCATCGCAGAACGCATCAACCAAGTACTTGAGAACAATATCCACTGAGTTTCTCGTCGCAAGGTACCTTCTTTAACTCCATTATACTTTTGTATTCGAGGGGCGGGAACTAGTTAGTGCTTCAAAGTAGCCCATGAGTCCTTTAGGCGGCCCATGAAAATGAAGTTTCACTATGCAAGGGACAAGAGGGAGATGCCGAATGTATTGGTCACAGCAGATAGGCAGGCATCCGACGATAGACACCCACGATTCGCACGGGTATGGCCGAGTTGGAAGACCCGGACACGATCGTCGAAAATCGGATTTTCCGGATCGAGCGGAAGGGAAATCCAGTCCATATGGGGTTACCACGCACAAGGCGTCGGTGAATGCCTGCACCCACCATGACAACGCGGAATTTGCCTTGGCGAGCATCCGGCGCTGGCGGGAGCTCATCGGTCAGGACCAATATCCCAAGGCGCCCGTGCCCCATGTCACCGCCGACGGCGGCAGTTATGGCTATCGGCCCCGGTTGTTCAAAGCGGATTCCCAAGTTTTCGCCAACGAGACCGGCCTCAACATCTCTGTGTGAATCCCCCGGCAAGAGACAATTTCTCCCTCTGCTGTGGCAAATTCTTCACTTCACGGAATCTACCCCAAGTTTTAACACGAGGATTACATGGTTATAACACCCGAGACCTAGTGTGTAAACGTCTACTAATTGGACGCGGGAATACCGCATTTTGAATTTAAGGGAGATGGCAGCTTACAGATGAAGAAAAGAAATCGCACGGTTTGGCTGACTCTAAGTTTAATCACCGGAGCTACGGTAGCCGGCTGCGGAACCACAGCAGCGGCCGCGACACATAATTCTTCGGCTCACTCCAGCGGGAAAACCATTGTGACATTTTGGGAATCCCACAGTGCCGCTAACCAACAGGGACATGCCTTGGCACAAATCGTGAAAAAATTCAACCAAAGCCATCCCGGTATCGAGGTGGAAGTTCATGTGACTCCGGCCTCGGCAAAAGCTCTGGCTGCCGTTCAGGCCGGTGACCCACCCGTCATGGCCGAGATTGGTCATCTACCCCAATATGGGTATGAAAGGGCTAACGCTCTGGTCAACTTAAAGTCGTTTATCAATGGGCCCAATGGATTTTCTTCGCAACAATTGCACCAAATATGGCCTGCCGTCATGCAAGCGGAGTTTACGCCTTCGCACCAACAATATCTGTTTCCTGTGGATATCAAAGTTGCCGAATTCTTCTATAATGCGAATCTGTGGAAAAAAGCCGGCCTGAGTTCGCCGCCGACAACCTGGAGCCAATTAATGGCGGACGCTCAACAAATTCAGAGTAAAACGGGAGCCATAGGTCTCGGAGCTCGGTTGGATCACAATGACTGGCTGCCTCTGTTTTACTCCAACGGTGGCCATTATTATAAGCCGGGACATCCGGGGCAACTGGATCTTAATTCACCCGCAATGGCCAAGACCATACAAGAGGTGAGCGCGAGAGACAATGCATCGACCGTCAAAATTCTTTCGTATGATACCTCTTTCGAGGACTTTGCTTCGGGTAAGCTCGGCATTTTAGAAAATACCGCGGACGGCTATGAAATGGTACGGGAAGAAGTCGGCGGAAAGTTTCCCGTCGGGGTCTTTTCTCCTCCGCCGGGGTCTACGGGTCATTCTTACTCTCTTTATCAGGGTCTGAGCTTCGTTATCTTCAAAAACGCCTCCGCAGCGCAGCAACAGGCCGCATGGTCATTCATCAAATATTATGATTCCCCCGCACAACAAGCCATTTGGTCCACTGTGGGCGGCGAACCTCCCATCAGCCTGGCCGATGTGCCCAGCGTGCAAAAAATGGCAGGCAGCCAATTTTCGGCCAATCCGGGTCCTAATGCCGGTACAGCCGTCGCGATTAAGGAACTCGAAAGCGGTCATGTCATTCATAAGATCATTGGTCCCAACCAAAGTGAGATCGACACCGTGATTCAGAACCAAATTCAAAGCGTCGTCCAACACAAAGAATCCGTCAGCCAGGCCTTAAGCAATATGCAAAAGCAGGCCACGGCGTATGTATCGGGTGCCGCAGTTCAATAAGGGGGGCCTTTTATGCAACAAAACACCGTATGGGAAAAACCGGCATCAATACCTCGCTCCAAGGCTTGGAGCGTCACCTGGATGAGAACAAAAAAAGGGATGGCGGGCTGGTTTTTGGTTCTTCCCGCTCTCGCCATTTTGACGCTGTTTACTTATGGACCGGCGCTGTTAGTGGTGGCCATGAGTTTTTATCACTGGAGTCTGGGAGGTTTTCAAGACTCCCAGTGGGCAGGTTTCTTGCATTACCGGGAACTTTTGAATCCCATCTCGGGATTTCTTCAGTCTCTGAGCGTGACCTTTTACTATGTGGGAGTCATGGTGCCTGTGACAATTGCGATGGGTCTTGGCATTGCGTGGCTCTTTCGAGGAGGTGCGCATAAGCAAACGCGGTGGTTAACCTTTACACGGGCTGCGGTATTTTTGCCCTATATCACACCGGCCATTGCCACATCCATCATTTGGGTATTTATTTTTAATCCCCAATTCGGGTTGGCTAACGCCTTTCTTAAACTATTCCACATTCCGGCACTGGGCTGGCTTGTGAGTTCGACTTGGGCGTTGCCCGCCGTGATGATTAACAATCTATGGCACAACCTCGGTTTTACGGTCGTGCTCTTTCTGGCCGGCTTATCCAATATTCCCGGCGAAGCGGTGGAGGCCGCCTGGCTGGATGGTGCCAACGGATGGCAGACATTTCGCCACGTGATTCTGCCTTATCTGTCCCCAATCACCTTGATGGTGGTCATCCTCACAACAATCCAGGCCATGCAAGCCTTTGGCTCCATTTACGCTATGACCGGCGGACAATTTGGCGGTGGCGGAGGACCATTGAATTCCACCACGACGACGGCAATTTATCTCTACAAATCGGCCTTTATCTTTTTCCACTACGGTTATGGAGCGGCTGTCTCGGTGGTACTCTTTGCCTTGCTGTTGATCATGACCGTTGTGCAGAAACAAGTGGGCGAAAAGTATACCTCTTATCAATGAGCACCATGGCTGACGGTGAAAAAAGGAATAAAAGACACTCCAAAGACCATAAGGAGGACAGGATATGCGCTTAGGACAGCGTAACAACAGGTCGGTGCTACGTACGGTGGGTCAAGCCATTATAGCCTTGGTCTTTCTCTTTCCGTTTTACTGGGCGATAGTGCTCAGTGTGGCACCCAAATCAAAAGTTTTCACCCTGCCTCCCGACTTGATACCAGGCTGGGATTTCCACCCGTGGGAAGAGGTATTTAAGGCAGCTCCCTGGGGATTATATTTCCTACACTCGGTAATTATTACAGGAAGCACCATCCTTCTGGTTCTGATAACCGGGGCCACTGCGGGATATGCCCTGAGTTTGTCCACTTTCCGGGGTCGGGAAGTGGTATTCGGGATATTTCTTGCCGCCTTGATGGTCCCCCCCGAAGCCATTCTCATCCCCGATTACGTTGTGGCCTATCATTTGCACGTTTTAAATTCCCTCACGGGCCAGGTCTTGCCGTTTGCGGCAAATGTCTTTGCGATATTCATTTTTCGGCAGTTTTTTAAAACCTTGCCAAAAGAAATGTGGGATGCGGCGCAATTGGACGGAGCGTCATGGTGGCGATATTTGTGGAATTTGGCTCTACCCTTGTCCAAACCTGCGGTAGCGACCGTCTCTTTGCTCACCTTCTCTTCGCAATGGAGCCAATTCCAATGGCCTTTGATTATTACCCAAGGTCAAGCCGCCCGTCCCATTGAAGTCGCTTTGTCCTATTTCCAAGGATTTGACGGCACCCACTGGCGCGAGTTGGCCGCTGCCTCCATTTTGACCTTAACACCCATCATTATTGTGTTTCTTTTTACGCAACGCTACTTTGTAGTATCCGTGGCGGGTCGGATAGACGACCGTGAGTCATCTGTCGCGATGGGACCGCGAAATCAATAAAAGATATGGGGGTGTTCTTGCCTTCGTGCCTTCACCGGGCCGTGGAAAACTTCTAATGGCTCGGTTTGGCCTCACCCCGAATACCTGACGACAACAGGAAAATCAGCAAGAGACTACTAACACTCTTCACTCTCCGATTTTTCTCTCTTCGCACGATATCCAACTCCTAAATTTCCTGATGATGTTGGGTGATGCACCGGATTCAAATCCGGCTTCCCACGAGTGTGGGTCTCTCGGTACAGCCCTCTCATGGCAGCGACACTTTGGAAGTTAGCTCTCAAAGAATTAAGGGTATCCGAATTCTGTGATTGATCACAGACTTTTCACTCATCGTCAGCGTAGCGCGTTTCAGGTTGATCGTGGCCATTGTGGTGGTTACTAAGAAGCGGAACCAGATCTATTTCTTGTTGTACTAACTCCCCCGATTGTGCCGTAGCCTTATTTTGCATGGCTAGACCTCCAAGCTCAGACGAGATCCCGAGCCTATTCCGAAAATTGTTTGTGGGCGGCGTAGGAGATCTTCTCGAAGTTGGCTTCATATTGTGACATGGAGCCGCACGCCCGTTGACTTGTTCGCAGGAATGCCCGCGTTCGACTCAAGCGTTTGTCTTGGGACTGCCCCCAGATTCTCAACTGCTATAAAATCGGTGCGCTTGTGCGCACTGACTTCTTCCTGCCCCGAAGTCGCCAGCCTCTAGCCAGCGGGTCTCGCTTCGTCTCGGACAGGAGTGACTTATGTCTTTTGGGGCCATAGTTTTTATATTCTCCACTTTTTTGTCGGTTTTGATTCAAAAGACGGCGATGCTTCACTCTGAAGGATGGGGTAGATCAACAGAAATCACGCGAATTAATGAGTCAAGACCGGCAAAATCATCAGGATTAGCCGTAAAGAGGGGCAAATTTTCTGCTAGGGCGGTGGCGGCAATCAGCAAATCAAAAGCCCGACGACCGCGAGGTTTTCGTCCCAGCGCGGCAACCGCGTTGTAAATTCTTCCATAAGCCCGGGCGACGGGCGTGTCAACAGGCAACGCTTCCACAAGTGCTTCGATGCGTTGTAAGCGATCCTGACGACGAGCTTTTTCTTCCGTGTTTGAGGTGGCATGAGGGCCCGCTGCCAGTTCAGCCAAAGTGATCGCCGACACCGCAAACTCTACCGGTAAATCTTCAGGATTCAAGAATTCCAAAGCAATGATGACCGAGGTATCGACCAACCCCCGCTGATAGCGCGGATTAGTCATGGAGATCCGGATATTGATCCACAAAAGCATCCAAGTCTTGGCGAAATTGAGTCCAATTGACGGAAGCGATATGGGCAAAGGTATTTCGCACGTCATCTAAGCGGACAAATCGACGCCGCGGAAGGGGTGTCAATTGTCCGACGGGCACGCCATTACGGGTGATCACAAAGGTTTCCCCCTGGTCAAGAGCTTTCATGATTTGTCCGCTATGATTGCGGAGTTCACGCTGATTAATTTCTTTCATACATCCACTATGGCACGCGTGCGACATGTCGTCAAGAAATTGAATGTCTCCGTCCCGAACTGACCCGATCCTAAAATTTGTCGGAAACCCGCAGGGTATCGTATGCTCAAAGAAACGCTCAGAAAGGAGCACACCCTGGACGAATGGACTCTGGTTTTTGTCAAACTGCGGGGAAGTGCACCCAATTTGCGCCGTTTTAGCCGATATGCTCCGGAATGGCGAAACTGCCGCTCGAAGTAGCTCAACGACGATGCGAACCGGTGTCCTCTATTCGCGCGATACAGGAATTCGGACCGTATGGACGAAGAGCTGGATGGCTTTGTCCTGGGAGTGGATCAAGATCACGCAGCGGTGGCCGACCCTATCTCCAGAATACCTTGATTCTCATCCTACCACAACAATTCTGGGGCGTTGACTGCGTTGCGAAATCTCGCTCCTCTTTCGCCATGATCCCACAACGATTATAGTGACAATCCCGCTGAGGATGAGGCTTGTTGGGCGGAAGCGGACGGGTGGATGCCAATCCCGAAAGATCGGCTATCCCTGCGCTTGGATCGGGCTGTCATCACATGGTTTAAAGCCCAAGGGCCCGGGTATCAAAGCATACCAAATTGCAGAGGGTGCTTCTGTTACTGACGCCCCCGTTAACTGAACAACTGACCATGCTATTTACTTAGGTAATTTAGGTAAGTCATGACTGAAGAAATCGTCAATCGCTTGAACAGCGAGTTCCAACGCTTAAATTCTTCTCTGTAAAAGCATCCTTTGAGGACTTCTTGCCTTTCATTTAGCAAAGCTATTTTCAATTGATGGGAATAGGCCCATGAGAACATTGCGAGCTTCTGCTAAATCTTCCTGTGTGTAATCATGGGCTTTTTGATGCCAAGCATTTTCTAACATGGCTAAGCCAATGTAACTAGCCTTGAGTCGCTTCTTTATCAAGGTCGTATTTGCACCTTTCTGAGTCATCTGATCTAACTCAGACTCCGCATGTGGGGCGACCAAAAATTAGCGATTTACCACGGGGGACCATTTAACCGGACGGATCACTCTGAAACCGATGTTGAATGGGGATTTGCAACATCTCTAGGATGCGCCAGAC
>JAKACM010000033.1 GCA_021821465.1 Bacillota bacterium | reverse complement strand
ATGCCAGCCCCACGAGATTTGCCCCCAGTGCCAATGCCTTGGCCGCATCAAGACCATTACGGATCCCTCCCGACGCAATCAGGGGAAATGTGGGGAGGACACGGCGACAAAGAATCAGGCTGCGGGCCGTGCCGATGCCCCAGTTGGCAAATACCTGAGCCAGGCGTCTTCGGGCCGGGTCTGTCGTTCGCATTCCCTCAATAGCGGCCCAAGAGGTTCCGCCCGCCCCGCTGACATCAATCCCTTGTACATGGCGCTCGGCCAACTTCCGGGCCAAATTGGGCGCAATACCCCCTCCCACTTCTTTGATTAACAACGGAATGGCCAACGATTGAGCCATTTCTCCAATCTTGTCTAGCAACCCGGAAAAATTTGTCTGACCTTCCGGTTGAATGGATTCTTGCAGAGGGTTCAAATGCAAAAACATCCCGTCAGCGTGGATCAGGTCGGCAGCCTCTTTTAAGTCGTCCAAAGCCATGCCGTAATTGAATTGGATCGCTCCCAAATTGCCAAATAAGGCAATATCCGGAGCGACTTCGCGTACAACGGAGAACGAAGGAATCGCCTGGGGATCTTCCAGCATTATGCGTTGACTGCCTACGGCCATTGCCAATCCCAATTCTCGTGCCGCTTCCGCCAAATGACGGTTAATTTCCTGTCCCCGTTCAGTCCCCCCCGTCATGCTGGAAATCAGCAATGGGGCTGAAAGTTGATGTCCTAGGAAAGTCGTTGCCAAAGAAATCTCCGTCAAATCAATTTCCGGAAGAGCTTGATGGATAAACGCGAAATTCTCGAAACCTGTCGTACGACTCATCGTCACGCCTTCATTAATCACGATGTCAATATGCTCATCTTTCCTTTGGCCAATGCCGTTGTCATCCAATTTTCATTCCTCCGCACGCCAAAACATTTCTTGAGAAAGCACTGAGAGACCGCCCATCTTCGAGGTTCAACAGCGGGAATCCAAAGTTGATTAGAACAAATCGCCCACGTCCAACGCGGTGCCTTGAGATCACCCATGTGTTCACCAGATCTTGCACATTCGGAAAGAACCCCTATGTTCTACAGTTCACCAAATCTGAGTTAATCAGGGCCCATTCTTGGGGTTCGGGTTCCTTAGCATGCCGAAGACGATCGGGGTCGAAGACTTTCCGTCGAGTCGCCAGATTGTTTGCTGCGTTCCTGACGGCATGGGCTCGGGCAAGATGTGGAAGAAATCCCAAAAATAAACCCCTTGGGAAAGTATCATCCCCGTTTCTTCTGGGATTCCACATAGCGTTTAATGGTGTCGTCGGACAACTTTCCTTGGGTACTGACAAAAAAAGATCGTGTCCACAAACTCGACAAATGCCGCAAATGGGAAAACTCCTGACGCAATCGACGCGAGCTGGTTCCTTTAAGAGTCGCCATAATCTTCGAAGGAGAATCCGTCGGAAGACCACCAAGCAATAAGTGCACGTAATCAGGCATGATCTGTATCACGGCAACGCTCCAATCGTGTTCGTTACAGATTTGCTGGATTAGCTCTTTAAGCCGCTCTTCCACCGTATTGATCAACACCCGTCGTCGATAACGAGGGCAGAATACAAAATGATAGTTCAACCAAGACACGGTCGAATGCGTATGGCGGTATTCTTGTTCCATGTCCTCATGGTATCAATTTAAAGACTAGACTGCAACATTTTCCGATGATTGCACCTCGCACCACCATAACCGATTCGTATTGGTTCTTAGGACTCTTGACCACGACTCAAAACAATAAAGAGCAGAGACAGTCCAAACTTTTTATGGCGTTTGAACAGACTTCCATTGAACTTTATCTTTATGCAGTTTTATAACACGCGCCAAACCTGGCCGGATCTCGTGATGCGTGTTGTGGAGCGCTGCGTCTATCGAACAGTTGGGGTCAAAGACAACACCACGAAATGCCATGGACCAAGTATTTTTTGGCGATTTTAGCGTTTAACCTGATAGGTTTTGTGGTGCTCTATACCTTGTTGCGCATTCAGGCAGTGCTGCCTTTCAACCGCCGGAGTCTGCTCTGCCGTGATAACCGGATTAACCCAAACCCGCTTCCCTGCCCGGGGCAGTCTGATAAAGATTCATGGGCGGGTTATTGGCTCTCGGCTCATCGGACAAAGCCTTACCGGCCAGCAAGACTATGATCTCACCATCCCTCTACTCATCAACGAAGAGAAAGGAAATCTAGCCACCTTTTGAGAAAAAATCCCGGTGTCAAGGCAAGACAGGTTCCCCCATCCATGGTTGAGAGTCCGGATAGCGAACTCGATTGGGATATTACATCCACGGCTGCCTATTTGCACGTTCCTTGGGTTGCCCGCCTCAACCATATCCCCTTGCCGCCGTCAAAAAACTTATCGGTCGTCACGTACACGGACGTTTTCTCGAGATGTACGGCAATTCCTATGTCAATGTCCTGGAGCTTAACCTGTCGCTGCGAAAATGGCTACATGAGCACCACACTTAGGACATTTCCAAGATGCGAAAATAAATCCCAAAACGCCATGAAAGGAGATGAACAATAATGATTGAAATGATAATTGGCGGTATCATCGGTGTTCTCTCCCTGATTTACCTGTTTTATGTGCTTTTGTACCCTGAACAATTGCAAGCCGACAATCTGGCCTCCAATGATCCGTTCTTCGTTACAGGCCGATCTCCCATCTCAAGGCAAGACATTGCCGGCCGCTCGGAAAATAGCGTACCATTCTTCTTGGCTGAGCCATATCTCATCGGCCTTGAAGCATTCCAGCAGCCGGGTTCGACTGGTGGTCCCAACAATGGGTTGCATCCGAGCCGGATGGCGCAGCAGCCAGGCAACGGCAATCGTCGTGCTGCTAACATTGTATCGCGCCCCGATCTCATCCAATTTGCGATTGAGTTCACTGAATTTGTTGCTCCCTATAAAGACTCCCTCAAAAAATCCGTATTGAAAGGGTGACCAGGGCTGGATCGTGATGTCATGCACCCGGCAATAGTCGAGGATGCTGCCATCACGATCCACGGCTTCCTTATTTTCCATATTGACGTTGAGACCATTTGAAATCATTGTCGCATTGGTGATGCTCAATTGCAGTTGATTCGCTACCAAGGGCTGTTTGACAGACTTCTTCAATAGCTCTATTTGCATGGGCTTATGATTGGACACACCAAAGTGGCGAACCTTGCCCGCCTGCTCCAGAATGTCAAAAGCCTCTGCCACTTCCTCCGGTTCCACCAACGCATCAGGTCGGTGAAGAAGAAGGACATCGAGATATTCCGTCTCCAGCCTTCGCAAACTCCCGTCTACGGCTTCCAGAATGTGCTCGCGTGAAAAGTTGTACAAGCCTTCTTGAATGCCGCATTTGCTCTGAATGACCATTTTTTCGCGCACACTAGAGCTCATCGGCCAAGCCTGAGCAAAAAGAGATTCACACATCCCATTGCCATAGATATCTGCATGGTCGAAGAAGTTGGCGCCTTGCTCCAATGCCGTATGCAAGAAAGCACTTGCCTCTTCTTTCGAAAGTGAATTCAGACGCATACAACCCACTGCTACCACAGGTACTTCCAAAGTGCTGGTGCCAAGTCTTATCCTTCGCAATTTGTTTGTCCTCTCTTCCAACCTTATTGAATATCCGAAGCTCCGTGCTCGTGGGTACCGGAAAGGACGGAGTCCTAATTACAAGCATAACCGTGTCCATGGATTAATGAAACAGCCCTGCTCTTATAGGCGACCCCGTCCGTCACGCTCACAAGGACCTAACCTCCCATGGGTTCCAATATGTTCCACTACTCATAGTGAGTTGCATATTGTTATTCAGACCTTGCGCAAAGACCCGGACTGATGAAACACGGCTTCGGTAACGGGACGAGCCACTTGTTCCAGGGACCGCCTTTCGGCCCGAACTCCCAATAACAGGGCAACGAGCCCTCCCAAAATCATCAGCGACGCCCCAACCACGTAGCCGATAAAGACATTGTGTATGGACTTGGTCTGAATTAAGGCGCCAAAAATTGGAGGGGCCACCACACCGCCTACCAAAGTACCCACAGCATAAACGAAGGCAATGGCCATGGCCCGGCTTTCTACCGGAAACACTTCGCTGGCGGTAAGATAGGCGGCACTGGCTCCCGCAGAGGCGAAAAAGAAAATAATGGACCACGCCATGGTAATAGTCGTCGCTGTCAGCAAGTGATGGAGAAATAATTCCCCGGACAAAACCAGCAAAACTCCCGATACCAGATAGGTACCTGCTATCATAGGCTTTCGGCCCCACCGGTCAAATAAAGGCCCCAAGAACCATGGTCCTAAGAGATTTCCGACGGCAAAGGGGAAAATATAATACCCGACGTCGGCCGAGTGCACACCGAAAAATGTGGTCAGCACCAACGACTCCGTGAAAAAAATGGCATTATACAAAAAGGCCTGCGTGACCATCAAGGCCAAACTCAAAATGGTACGTTTAGGATATTGCCGGAACAATACGTGCACAATCGTTCCCAGACCCGTCGTCTCCCGGGGATCGATATCAATGGACCACTCTGCCTTTTCAAGTGGCTTCCCTGTCCTTTTCTCGACGCTTTCTTCGATGCCTTTCATCACTTCTTCAGCCTCGCGAATCCGCCCATGGGTTAAAAGCCAGCGAGGACTTTCCGGCACCATCCGTCTGACCAGCAAAACCGCAAAAGCGAGAATAGCGCCCAAAAGAAAAGTCAATCGCCACCCCCAATAAGGACTGATGAGATGCGGGTTCAGCAATAGAATACTTTCCGCGCTACCGACCATCGTTCCGACCCACCAGCTGGAATTGATGGCCAAATCTGTCCATCCTCGCCCCCTGGCAGGAATCAATTCATCAATGGCCGAATTTATGGCCGCATACTCGCCGCCAATCCCCACCCCAGTCAAGAAGCGAAAAATTCCGAAACTCAAAAAATTCCACGACAATCCGCTTAACACCGTAAACACGCCGTACCACACTAAGGTCCACAAAAACAATCTTTTTCTTCCGAGCTTGTCGGTAAGATAGCCCAACACTAAGGCTCCGCTGACTCCTCCGAATAAATATAGCCCCGCTTCCAATCCGACTTGACCCGCCGTTAAGTTCAGTCCGGCGTGCTTTTCCAGAATCGACCCGATTGAACCCACGATGGTGACTTCAAGACCATCCAAAATCCACGTAATACCCAGGGAAATGATAATCAGCCAATGCCAACGACTCCACGGCAACCGATCCAGTCTGGCGGGAATATCGGTGTGGTACACCTGCGACTGTTGCATCATCAGATTCTCCACCTTTCGACGCACATATAGGACACTGGGGCGAAATTCAGGCACCATACCACGGTCCCGGCCTGTTCCAATAAAAATCCTTTTCATGGTCTGCATTGAAAACTTCTCGAAGTAATTGAGAACATCACAAGAAACGGTTTGCCTGGACCTCTTCCGCAAAAAAAAATCCAAGGCATCATTATTGACAGGGTTCGTGACGACCTTTTTCCGGCCCCACTTCTGTCACTCTAATTGACAAGTTGGTTGGCTCAGAAAACAAAAGAACTATCGGGCCCCCCAGTGGGCACTTGCTCCCGCTGATAAAAGAGCTCTGGACAATACATCTTTTTTGTCGGCGTCCGAACTTTGGTCCGCAGGTTGTAACAAAAGAAACCGATAACCAGCCGTAATCAGATTCTGTGTACTCAACTAATCAACACCGAAAAGATCCCAATAATTTTCAAAGTGCGGAGCCATCGGTAAGATATAGTGAGAAACTCCTCAGCCTTTTGCCAGGTTTCCTCATAAAAATTTCAAGATACTTCGTGCCACTTTAATCCATTTTCATTCCGATTGACGCAAGTACCCTTGTGTCTCGCTCTTTGTTGTGGCGGAAAGAAGATGAACTCCTTCTGTGAACGAAACCCTGAAATCATTATTACAAAATTATGCACCCTCTTCAATATGGGTGCCGAATATTTGCATGGTTGTGACAATTAACAACTAGCCCTAAAGGACCTCTATCTCAGAGTCGCATGTGTGCCGCCGGTTCTTCCTATCCCGACTCTGAATACCAAGAATCGCTTCCTTTCCTTGATTTGAAGCCAAGGCTGGTTAAATAATTCCATGCAATTACAGAATCTTCTCCATATGCCGGGAAATTAGCAAGCCAGGTTTTTCCTGCGTCAGGAGGCAGGCCTATGACCCATCAAGGCCGGCGAACTCTCTCCGATGCCACGTGTTTACCCCATGGCACGGGCAGAATTGGCGGAAGAGTTGCTATCCAATTTCGATTTTCCTGAACGAGCCTCCATTGATGCCTCTTGAGAAACCGAGGCGGAAGGTCGCCTGCATGAGGTCGAGCGAAGTAATCTTCCCACAATCATAGAAAGCGAAGTGTGTCGTCAGATCCGGCGGCCGTCGACCAAATGAACCGTACACTTCTCGTAACTCCGTAAAGGGTTATCCATGGACAGTATCACATTCAGATCTGGGCACTGGCGATTTCAATGATTTTCGCAAAATGCCGGAAGGCTATTGTGGACCTGCAGGCCAAGCGAGGGAAAACCGAGGAAGATGACCCACCCAACATCCCTAAATGGATCCATGACCGGCCTGTCGGTAGCGGCTCTCACGCAGGGATAATTTCGGAACTATCAGTCTCTTCATGGCCTGATTTACGTGATAGAAATCTCTCTATCGTCGGGAAATGGAACGAATTGACGGGAGGACTTACAGTATCATCCGGAAGGCTTAGCGGACAGTTGGCGTTCTCTTTATCTCCCTTCATGAGGACAAGAGTTCTCCAAATCACGGGCTCAAAATTTTTGCCATCAAATACTCATCCACGTATTCACCATGTGAATAGCGGATGGACTGACGCCGCAATCCTTCGACCACAAATCCCATTTTGTGATACAAACCTAAGGCCCGCCGGTTTGGAACCATTACCGTTAATTCCAAGCGAACGAGACCATGCGTTTTAGCCCACTGTTCACCCGTTTCAAATAGATGTGTGCCAATCCCTTGCCCCCAGTAACTCCGCTTCACCCCCAACACAATCTGCGCACTGTGGGCCAATCGGAGGCTGGAATTGCCGTGCATCCTCAAAAAACCCACAAGCATTCCTCTCTCATTTTGTGCCACCCAAAACCCATTTTTAGAATCGTTCAAAAAAGACGCCATACGATGTTCCCAAAACTCGGCATCTCTCGGTAATTCATCGGGCTCCATCAACATAAACGAGGTTTCTTCCAACAAAACCTGGTGCAAATTGCCCAGATTAAGAGAATCTTCCAATTGTGCCGGCCGAATAAAAATCCTCAACATCTCCTTCTCTCTTCTACGGCTGCCCGAACAAAACCCTTGATGTCATGCTCTCTTATCTCAAGTCCTGTTTCCTTGACTAATTCCAATGTGATTTAATATATTCGTATGCGATATATAATGCAGTGTGGGGATCAAAATCATAACGGACAAAATCTTGATAGGTCAAGAAAACGTCCGGCTTTCACATCACTCCGCTTTCGGGGTCATTCGGATATAAAAAACTTTCCTTGAAAGAAATTGTTCCTTGGCAACGGGAATGAGACAGTTCATAATGCAAGACATCAATAAAGCAATTACCGGATTGTGCCGGTGTTACCCCAATGTGATTCGCACCACGTTGCCATAACATGGCTGCCACATCAAACCCCGCGCTGTAAGTCTCAGCAGCTGTCACCACCAATATCCTTGGATGCCATCCCAAGCCTTCTTGGTAGCGGTCCATCACTTCCCTGAAGCTGGCAGGGATCCACGGCATTGGTTTTTCTTGATACCACCCAATTTCATTTGCATCGGAGGGCATTTTGTGTCTTCTTTGCCATGCCCTTTTTTCGCGAAAATCGTAGCCACCTAAATTTCTTGATGCTCCCGAAGGCAGTTTTCCGTAGTTCGCCAAATACAATGACGAGTAACGGGGAATTTGATATCCAAGATCCTCATCGATCATGGCCTTTCGCCCAAAGAGAAAATATTTTAAGATTGTGGCCAAAAGAGAATTCCCTCCGCTCGCCATCCGCAGATCAACAATAAGCCATGGGATTTGCATCTTTAAGCCCTTCAACACCATCTGTTCCAACTGAGTACTGGCCGCAACAATTTGGCTCAAAGCCCCGAAAACTTCTGCCCTATCGAAAGGTTCGTTCGGATAATGAATCGACCACCACCGGCGCAACGGGTCCATGAATCCCGAATCATACCAAGCTTCATAAGCTTCCCGGTAGTGAGTCATCTCTCCGATGCGAAGGCAGATCACTTTCTTGGTCTCTTCTCCTGCGACATCCCAGTTGATTTGACTGGGTCCCAAATCCGGCCACTGCATTAAATTTACACTGGAGGAAAAATAGGTCGTGACTTCCCCCCAATCAATGTAACATGTCCGAGATGTCGACTGATGGGGAAATGTCAAATCCAAACGAGCCGTTTTGGGGGGATCGATAGGGTGCATCATAGCCCTAAACGCTCTAAACGAAGACAAGGAGTGGGTCAAGCGTCTTGACAAGTCCATGGAGTTATCAAAGCCCTCCGCCAGCTCTTGCCTTCTCTTCAACTCCTCCAGAGACAACCCGTCCCATGCGACTAAACAGGCTCCAATCAGAGCAGACAACTCCTTATTGCCAACAGCCTTCACGTAGAGTCCGTCGGAGAGAATAAGCCATTTCAACGGAAAAGAGAAATCTGTAGCAGACGAAGGCGGCAACCCAATAAGGGTGTGCCCGTCATGAACAGCCGCAACCAGAGGTCTTACACGCATTAAAAACGCTTCCGGATCCGCTCGATCCGGCAAATTCTCTATAATCTCCTCTGCCAGCGTGTAAAAGGCCACCGCGCCGCCCACATACCGAAAGGGATCGGGATGACTTTCGGCAATGAGACGCACCAATTCCGTTACATCTTCCGTCATTTGTGAATGTGTTAAGGTATCGGCCATGATTCTTCACCTCTTTTTCTCGATTGCCGGGGTCATGGAGAATGAAACACTCTTGATCCTCTCACACCTTCTCATAGAGGCGAATCGTCCTCTTTTGGCAGTACGAGCACTTTGAGGTCTTCAAGAACGTCGGTACGTTATACGGTGAGCAATCTCTCGCTAATTGATGCCGAACCGACACTCCCGGTCGGCGCGAAATCTGATGCGAATGCATGGCAAGATCGGCTAGGGCATCATGAAAAGTCCAACCGTCGTGTTAAGCGAATCATATCGCGGCAGGAAATGTCGTCTTCTACGATGGGATGAGCATAATGGTGAACAAAAAAGTCGGGTAGAACACCTGTGATCCGAAATCCGGCCCGTTGATAAAAACGGAGTTGAGATAAACTGGAATTCCCGGTACCGACCTCCAGCCAAACGTATCCCAACTCTTTTGCCGCGTCTTGGGCATGTTGCAGCAATTGCCGTCCAATTCCCTGTCCTTGCCACTCTGCTACCACTGAAATGTTCATGAGTTCTGCCCTGTCCTCTGTCTTGCCAAGGATGACATAGACGCCTACGATGGTTTCTTTCCATTCGGCAAGATAACAAAATCCTTGCTGGCAATAGCTTTGAACCATTTCGGCACAAGGGTCTGCTTGCAACAACAAATTCCAAGGCAAAGGATCCGAATCCGTGCGAAGACGAATCACCAAAGACTCGGGATCGATGGGCTCTTCTTGCTTGGGTTTATAGAGCGCATCCGCATACTGTGTCAGAGCTGGGTAGTACCGAATCAAATCCGGCGTATGACATTCCCGTAAAACCCCATGAATTACCCGCTGTAGGGCTTCATCACACCGACCCAGAGTTCGTAGCGCCAACGCCAAAAATATCACAAAGGACAAATGGTGAGGATCACGCTCTGTCACTTCCTTCAGCAGGCCAACTGCCTCTTCGGCACGGCCCAGGTTGTGGATAGAGCTAGCCAGTTGAACTTTGGCATATATCTCATATTCCCGAGAGAGTCCTAGGGCCAGGGCTTCGCGATAAAACGTGACGGCCTCTTCTTCCCGCGAAAGATAGTCGAGCGCATTAGCCAGTTCAAACCGGGCTCGGGCCGAATCGGGGTATATATTTACTAAATGTTTGAAGTAATTCAGTAAAGACGCCGGATTGTCTTGAAGCTTCCAGCCATGCGTTGCTAACAGTTGCCACTCATCTTCGGATTCCATAAACCGGATCCTTTCGCACCGTGCATGAGCTTTTCATGATATTACACAATAGACTATCATACGGCTGATCTTCTTGTCATTATGCAACAAAAGGCAGGAAATTGCTCGGCTGACGAGTCGTGAACCATGATCGTCCCCCCACACTAAAAATGCACAAGTTGTCGAGGATTTCCAGTGGGTGCACGCTCCTTTTGCCATCGCCATAAGACGACGATAAGCATGGCTACTATCACACTCAAAACCCCTTCTACCAAGAAAGTATCGGCTCTACCAGCCGTTCCAAAGAGCCACCCTGAAAAGAGAGGTGTTCCCATAAAAGCCATAACAAAGAAAGCTTGGGTCACGCCTAAATTGGTTCCGCGCTCACCATCCGCGCTTCTGGAAGACACGGCCGTCAGAAAGGCAACATTAAGCCACCCGGCAAAAAACCCTCCCACAAATATAGCGGCCGCATCCCATGCTATTTGATGAACGGCTGTCGTAGCCAGCGACAAGCCAATGAAGAGAGCGGATATGGTGACCACAGATCGCATGCCCATGCGTTTCAGAGCTCGATCGCCGAAAAATCCCGAGATAATCATCCCTAGGCTGGTCAAGGCCGTAATGAGACTGGCGGAACCGGATTTTAATCCCAACTGGAGAAGGGATACCGGATAAAAGGACTGAGCCAGAGATTGCGGCAACGCACACAAGACGGCCACTAAGCCATTGACAATCACAAAAGGCTGCCGTACTGAAGGTAACAAACGCGAGATTGCCGCCGAAAGACTCGAGGGCCGGGTGGCCGCCAATGTTTTCGGCAAAGTAGCCCCAATCACCAACGCGACAAAACCCAATGCCGCGGCAAAAGCAAATCCTCCGCGAATGCCTGCCTCTTCCGCAATCCCTCCTGCCAGAGCGGTGCCAACCAACGCTCCGCCTTTGGTAAACGAAGTAAAGAGGCCCAATTGGCGCACCCTGTTCTCCGGCTCGCGGCTAACTTGGGACTGGGCGGCCGGCCAAAACAATCCCCGTGCGGCTCCCATACATAATTGACCCGCGATAAGCGAAGGAATAAGAGATAACGGTCCCACTGTAAGCACGACTCCCGCAATGGTAGCCAGAAAAAACGTCACTCCCAGGACCCAACGTTCTCCCATCCTGTCCACCAATGGCCCGCTGAAAATACGGAGCGGCAATTGTAAGATTCCGGGAATCGCTGCCAGAACCCCCACAAGAAACACAGGAAAATGGTGTGCTAATGCGTCAACAGGAATTAAGATAGCAAAGGACAGAAAGGAGACATTGAATAAGAATCCTACGACATACACCTTCGTTATACTGGATGCCTTCACCTGCGCCACCTCTCGATCAATTGCCAGGTTAGACGAGTTTTAGACGAGTGGCAAGACAACCTCCATGGTTTTCAGAGGAATTTAATGCGGGATCTAAAGATTTTTACAAGTGGACAAACTTCCTTAACCGCTTCAAATTTTTGGGAGATCGTCAATCATCAGCCGCCACCGATTTCAAAGACCCCCACCAAACCTATTCCGCATGGATTTCATCGAAGAGCGTATGATCGCAAGCCCGGTTAATTATGATTAATCGGCGTTTGCTGTCGAATCCGGCGGAATCATACGGAACGTAACAAATTATGTATACTGTGAGGAAGGTGAAGATGATGCGCATTGGATTTGTGTTACCACGATTCAGTCTCACTCCCATCGGGGGGTTTAAGGTGGTGTATGAATATGCTGTGCATCTGGCAGAAAACGGCCATCAAGTATACCTCTTCCATCCACGGCGGCTATCATCCGCCCGTTCGTTCGAAGACCGGATAAAGGAACCCTTGTGGATACAGCGGTGTCAAAGACAACTACGGCAATCATTTTGGTTTCCTTCGGTTCTGACAACCCCAGGAGTGCAAATGCAATTTGTTCCGGTCCCCAGTCCCTTCTATCTCCCCGATCTTGATGCGATCATTGCTACCGGATGGCGCACTGCGCCGTGGATCGCACAATTTCCACCGTCAAAAGGCAGAAAATATTATCTCATTCAACATTACGAAGTCTGGGACGGTCCCAAAGAGGAAGTCGATGCCACTTGGCAACTCCCCCTTCACAAGATTGTCATTGCGAGGTGGCTCTACGATCTGGGCGAGAAGAATTTTGACCAAGGAAAACGGATGACTTATATTCCCAACGGTATTGATTTCACGCATTTACGGATGACTGTGCCTCCTTCTGAGCGTTCGGTACGGCATATTGGCATGCTTTATCACACAAACTACTGGAAAGGCACAGAGATCGGGCTGAAGGCATTGGACCTGGTCAAAGAACACTACCCGGATTTACAGTCCACCGTGTTCGGCGCACCGCCGCGCGGGCAAGATATCCCATCCTGGATAAAATATTTAAGACTCCCCTCCCCCCTAGAACTGGAGGCTTACTATAATTCCTGTACGATATTCGTCCATCCCAGCCTCTCTGAAGGATGGCCACTTCCTCCGGCGGAAGCCATGGCTTGCGGGGCTGCTCTCACGGCCTGCTCTAATGAGGGGGTCAGGGACTATGCTCAACATAACAAAAATGCGTTGCTCTCACCGCCTGGAGATGCCGAGTCTTTAGCGGCAAACGTCATGGAATTGATCCGCAAACCCGATCTGCGCATTGAATTGGCTGAAGAAGGGCACCGCCACATTCGGCAATTTACCTGGGAGTTGGCCACCACTAGTCTTGAACAGGTATTGAGGCAAAAGCCTTGAATTATGCTCAGAATAAATGCATCGCATTATATATCGGATAACGAACGAAGTGGAAGACTTTTTCCAAGCTCTTCACCCTATTCAAAGACCCCTGTGTGAAATTCGACTATGCTATAATGACAAATGCTATCATTACGACTTGGATAAAACCGTGCGCGGTGACACGCAATTTTTTTTGCTGACACTTTTGTTTTGGTGTGGTTTTTGAAACGATGATTCCCTGGGCTGTAAATGGACTCTCTTTATGCAAAACGGCTCAGGGCCAATGCCTCTTCACTCATGAATTCCCCCAAGGCAGGTGTTTTGCTTGTCCTCTATGCAAGTTATCCTGCAGGCATTAATTCCCGTCGTTGTATTTGTTGCGGCGGGGTTTATCTTGCGTCGTGCCTTTAATTTGGATTTTCATCCGGTGTCACGTGTGGCATTGTATGTCTTTAGCCCCGCCTTGGTCCTGAATGCCCTTATTGCGCCTCATTTGTCGTTCGGAGCCCTTAGCAAAATTGTGGTCTTTGCCCTCATCATGCTCCTTGGGTCCATGGGCGTCAGTCGGCTGATCGGATGGCTATTCCACCAGCCGCGCCCTTCACAATCCGCTCTGGACTTGACCACCGTGTTTTCCAATTCGGCCAATCTGGGCTTACCGTTAGTCGCATTCAGTTTGGGGCAATCCAGTCTTCACGCCGCAATCATCTTCGTCTTGACGCAAATTGTCGCGGTGAACACGATTGGTGCGTATTTGGCGGGAAGAAGCGGAGTCGATCCGCGTGCCGCCTTTCACCGTATGGTGCGACTGCCGTCATTGTGGGCCATGATGGTGGCCATCATTCTTCTGGTCTTGCATGTCCACTTGCCGTCGGGGGTGGCGACGGCAGCGCGATTTGGCTCTCAGGCCTATGCCCCTACAGTCTTAGTGGTGTTGGGCAGCACGCTTGCTGACTGGCAACACAGTCAATTCCGCCAATTTCTCCCGTGGTTTAGCACCGCTGCGCGATTGATTGTCATGCCGCTCATTTCTGTCGGGGTCGTCACGGTCCTCTCATTGAGCACTCCTGTCGCAAGAGCCTTAGTTTTGCAAATTGCTATGCCTGTGGCCGTGAATGCCTTGATCTTGGCACGTGAATTTGATGCCGCCCCCGAGGAAGTAGGCCAAACCATTACGTTATCGACGCTCGGAGGCATAGTGACTATACCCATTTGGTTGGCATTTATGCCGGCTATCCACGGGTGAGTGATGGAGTTTTCCGTCATATCGCAAAACACAACTTTTTTCGCGATGATAAGGAAGCAGAACGATACGAATAGACCGTCAGGAACTTCTTCACCCACTCCATCCCGACGCCGGGCGGGGAATGTCGATCGCCTCAGAAATTTCCACACTCCATCCACGGATTACGCTTTAGGTGACATAACTCCTCTGATTTCCCTGAAGCTTTGCTTAAATTCATACGCTCAGCAATGTGAAACTCATGGCTTTTGATATCATGAATCCGTCTTTACTCGTTAGATGATTGAAGGTTTCACGAATTTCCCGGTGGAAGAAGGATTTAGCATTATGCCGCGTCAAGGTCATGAAGGTTTTGTGTTATGGTTTACCGGTTTGTCCGGGGTAGGGAAATCAACTCTGGCCGAAGGCCTGTCGTCCAGACTGAATTCCCGGGGTCGTATCGCATACGTTCTTGACGGAGACGTTTTAAGAACGGGGTTGTCACAAGACTTAGATTTTTCGATATCAAGCCGTCATGAAAACATACGGCGAGCCGGACACGTCGCCAAAATCCTTGTGGATGCCGGCGTCATAGTTCTAGCCGCCTTCATTACCCCTTTTGAAAACGATCGAACCATGTTACGCGCCCTTATGGGAAACCAATTCTCGGAAATTTTTCTCGATTGTCCATTGGAGATTTGCCGCAAGCGGGACCCGAAACTGTTATATCATAGAGCCGAGTCAGGGCTAATACCCGAGTTTACGGGGATTTCCTCCCCGTATGAAAACCCCGCTAATCCTGATTTGCGCATCCCCACGCACTTGCTGAGCGTGGAAGAAAGTTTGCAAATCCTATGGGACTTTATGCATGAACACTATGATATATTCTCAGATTAATGCCATCAAGAAGGTGGGGTAAAGAACAACGGAAAAACTCGTTTGTGTCATTGGCATGCACCGAAGCGGAACATCCCTTACCGCTGAACTTTGTCATAACTTGGGCTGGCAGGTCACAGGACCCGAAGATTTTTTACGCCAAGGCAATCAATATAACCCCCAAGGTTATTGGGAAACCTCCGACTTGGTTACCATCAACCGCCGCATTCTTTATGCGTTAGGTGGAGACTGGCATGTTATTCCCAGATTACGGCCCAACTGGACCGAAGCCGCGGCACTTAAGGCGCTAAGAAATAGCGCACGGAAATTTATTGCGCAAATCCCCTCGCCAAAAGCGACGTGGAAGGATCCCCGCCTGACCCTGACTTTGGAATTCTGGCAACCGTTGGTGCCGTCGACACGCTATATTGTTTGTCTGCGCAATCCCTTAGACGTCGCTCTCTCCTTGCATCGTCGCAACAATATGGCCACTCAATGGGCATTGACCTTATGGATGTTTTATACCAGCCAAGCATTGACAAAGACGGAAGGTTTGAACCGTCTTCCGGTATTTTATGAAGATTTGATTGGACCAAACGGGACACAACAAACTCAACGGCTCCAAAATTTTTTGGACACGGATTCCTTTGAAGTCTCCGATCGAGTCATCCGTTCGGATCTGTCCCATGGGCACTCCGGTTTGATTCCCTTGCCGGATAACATCTCTATCCCCCAGCCTGTGAAAGAAATGTGGCAGGGTCTTTTAGACTGGCGGGAGTCGGGATATGAAGAGGATTCCGCTATTATGAGCCTTGCTCAATCGTATCAACCCCCGCGCACACAATGGACAACCGCCAGAAAATATCGTCTCAGCTTTTGGATGCGGTACGTAAAAATGCAACTGTTGGAGGGCCGTTGATTAATATGTGTAAGCAATGACGTAATATGTTTTCACAGAACAGCAATATTCTCCTAAAAAATTAGCGTCACCGATTAGTAGATCCGTGCTTTTGTTACAAGGCTGGAATCGGGAGAATTCTTCCCCTTCACCCCTTTCCACCCACCGACGCTAGGATAACCACCAACGGTATTGCGATGACATCGGGGGTGAAAAAATCTCTTCCGCACTACTGGGCAGCTCGTCACCTCCCCCAAGTGTTTTGTATGCGGGGACGTCGGAGACAGAAATGTATCATGGTTATGCGTGCAGACTCGTTATGAAGCGGGACGACAACTCTTTCGAAAAAGATGTCCTCCAACGTTTTTTCCCCGCCATGATCGCACACCGATTTTATAGCAGAAGATTATCGAGTCTGCTGACTCCAGAATCTCAGGGTGTTTAATACATTTAGAAAGGCAGGGAATAAATTTATGCATTCCAAACTCACTAATCTCGAACTTCCTTGGAAATGGGAAACCCCCGACATTCCCGATCTTTCAAAAGCGATCCATATCGTTGTGGATGAGCGGGCAATGGCCGATTTATATCAGATTGCCATCGGTGCTTATGCACCCTTACGAGGATTTCTGGACGAAGACGACTACCTGGCCGTATGTTCCACCATGCACTTGTCCTCTGGAGAACCGTGGCCCGTTCCCATTACCCTAGCTGTGGACGAAGATACCGCCTTGGGATTGCAAGCAGGTGATGATGCCTTGTTGGTCGATAGTCACGGCATGATTCGAGGTCAAATGACCATCACCAGCATCTATCGGCCTAACCGTCTCCAAGAAGCCGAGTGGGTTTACCGCACCACCAATCCGGCTCATCCCGGTGTACATTATTTACTGAATCGATCCCCTGTCTATCTCGGTGGTCCGGTGCAAATCGATCGTCTCCCGAACTTGACCTTTGACAATCTGTTGTGGCGGCCCGATCAGGTTCGTCGGGCCATAAAGGACCGGGGGTGGCAGCATGTGGTGGGATTTCAAACCCGTAACCCCATTCACCGAGCTCATGAATACATTCAAAAAAGTGCTCTGGAGACCATGGACGGCCTGCTCATTCATCCCCTCATCGGACCCACTAAAGGCGACGACGTGCCTGCTCATGTTCGCATCGCCACCTACAAACAGGTCATTCGACATTGGTACCGAGAAGATCGCGTGATACTTGCCGCTTATACGGGGGCTATGCGTTACGCCGGGCCCAGGGAGGCGGTTTTACACGCCCTGGTACGCCGCAATTACGGCTGCACCCATTTTATTGTGGGCCGCGACCACGGAGGAGTAGGGCATTTTTACGGTCCTTATGACGCCCACAAGATTTTCCATGAATTTGACCCCGGGGAACTGGGTATTACTCCCCTGTTTTTCGAAGATGCCTTCTTTTGCCGGCAGTGCCAAACAATGACCACAGCCAAAGGCTGTCCTCACCCGGAAAATTCATGGATCCGTCTTTCGGGATCAGCAGTGCGTCAAAGGCTCCAAACAGGAAAAGTCATCCCCGGTGAAATAATGCGGCCGGAAGTCGTTCAAATTCTGCGAACCTATTATGAAGAACTCAAAAACAATCAAGGACCCACTTCTTAGTCCCTGACGGCACCTGAAAGAAGTGGAGAGTCGCCATGTTTTGAGCATGATTCACAGCGGCAAGTTCTACTCTACCAGTGAGTCTAAGTGAAGTGCTGTTGTCGCGCCACCATAGCTTCTGAGAATTCCTTCCACGACCGGAAGGTGCCAAAATTTATTGTAGCTGCGAACCGGGCGCATAGCTTGGTTTTACAAAAAGTTTTTTACAAAGATGCCAGAGCCTGTTCCTCGGTCTCTTCTAAGGACAAATTTCCAAGATATTACGGGGAGCGGCCGGTAAGGTGGGCCAAGTCCTTAATAAGGCTTTTCCATCCCAGTCCACCTTTTATCCGGGACTGGTATCCTTGGGCCTTCATCAATTGACTTAACCGCGCCCATTTATTCCGCAGTCCTGTCTCTTCATAAATCTCCGCCCGCCAGAAGAAATTCCGACTGAGCCGACATCGTTCCTCCACCCAGGTTTGAAGTATGGCGTCGGTCTGGGAATCTAAACCACTCAACAGTGACAGAAGCTCCGCTTGATACTGGGCGTGTTGACCGAATTCGCGGTATGTGCTTCCGTTATTGTGCCATGCTTTGCCAACCCCTTGGTTTGCGAGGGCCCGCCCCGGGGACACATTGGACTCATGACGCCGGTAATACGCCAACTCCCGGGACAAATAAATGGTATCGCCTCGGGCCTTGGCCATCCAATACAATGGCATTTCGTGTCCGAAATAGTGACGGAGAATTTCAGGATATGATGACAAGGCCCGTAAGACCTTATCCGTCACGCTACGGTGGATAAGCAAGGAAAAGCCAAGAGGAAAACTCTTAAGGGGTCCGTCCTGAAAAATTCCCCGGGTAAGTTCGCGGGTTTTGGCAACAATCGGCGCACGTTTCGCTAATGGGTTCCCCCACGCATCCACCACCCGAGCCGAATGCATCACGAGTGTCACATTTTGTCTGAAATAAGGCAGACAAACGGAAAGCTTTTCCGGTCGCCAAATGTCGTCTTGATCACATAGCGCAATCACCTCTCCGCGACATGCCGCTATTGCCCGGAAGAAATTGCTCACATAGCCTAAATGTTGTCCGGATATCACATGGACGGGAAAAGGTGCATGCATGCGAAAATCTTCAATAATCTCACACGTGTGATCACCCGATCCGTCATCGGCGACCACGAGTTCGTCGGGGAGAGTAATTTGCCTGGCCAAGCTCTCAAGTTGTTCGGACAGATATTTTTCTCCATTGTATGTGGCCAAAGCCACCGAAACTTTCATCCGAGTCATCGTGCTTTCCATAGCTAATCATTATATAGAAATCAACACGATCGGGCCACTTATGGTATTCCCTACCGTTCTGACGGACGTATCCATTTCTTACCAAATCTAGCGTCACCATGCTGCTTCATCATGCCCTTCTTTGACCATTGAACCCTCCACAGCGAACTCCACCAGCGCGCCACGGCTCCATTGCATGCGCGCCCATCCGAGCTTGGGAATATGCCCTGTTCGGACTTGGATGGCAATGGATCATTGGTATAGGTAAAGCTGGGTGCACCTAACTTTTGTGAGCCAATATGTGGTATGACAGGATATGGAGCTTGGTGACGGCAGAAACACAACCATCTCTCCGTACGGGCATGATTCCTCATCGCCGACGAACCGGAGGGGGCGTGCGAATCTTCCCTCAGCCGCTCCCCAAAAAAGATCAAAAAACATCGGCAAACAGATGGCTCCTATCCTCGGGACATCCATTGATGGATTGACCCGGCAGCGAGGAAAGCCGGTGAGTTTCCGGATGGGATGGTGGAGTCGGGGATGACTGCCGGCTCCGAGACGAGGCGAGAGCATCACCCACTCAGAGCCGCGTCACGTGTCTGGACTGCGTGACAGGCCATAGGAGAACACAGGCCATGACTCCACAGATCATGGCCTAACGAATTCTCAAGATCATCTGAAGAACAACCGAGCGCAGTGAAACAGAGAAGACGGGGTAGACGCCCGAAAAAAGGCCACCACAACTTCTGCGGATTCCGGGGAATCCATTCAGGATGGCATGAGCCTGTGCGTCACCCGGCCAAATCCTGAACACGGAGAGATGATGGGGTATCTCTCCGTGTGATGACACATTATCCGGGGTATCGCACCCAGGGAACAACGCCGCCAGCGGGAATGTCCGGCCGGGAATGGGAGTATCCTCAATCTCCGTTCAAGCTCCGCCGAATCGCGTCCACTTCGTCGACGGACAAATCCACAAACGCGGCAATTTGCTTCACGTCCATTCCTGCGGCCATCAGCTTGCGGGCGGTGCTGACCGCGCGGCGATGCTCCCCTTCTTCGCGGCCTTCTTCGCGGCCTTCTTCTCTTGCCCCCTCAACATCCGCCGTGTAGGTCATCAATGCCTTTTGCCGTTCCTCGTAGAGTTGACGGGCCTGTTCATCCTGGCTCAAAAACTCCAGCGTCGTCATCGCCTTCTGCATGGCAGGTTCCTGCATGGCCAATTCCTCCAATCCTTCTCGCGTCTGGGTGGTCAAAAACAACATCCAACGCACCAGCCGCCGATCCAGTCCAACCGATTGCGCCGTCAGTTTCCGCAGTTCCACAAAAGGCACTGCGAGCAGATCTGTCAACAACCGTGCCGTGGCGTCCTCGCGCAGATGAAAGGGGCTATGACAGCGGTCGGTGGGAACATAGTCGAAATCCAGGACATTGACCGTTACCGCTTTGTGCAACGGACGGTAACTCTCGCCTTCTTGCCACTGTCCTGGGAACAGTTTCGACCAGTAAAACAGCGTCCGCTTCTCCATATCCCGCCGGTTGCACAATTGGATCTCGATATCCACCAACATGCCCGATTCAGTGCGGGCTTTGACATCGAGTACGGACATCTTGTCCGACCACGCATCTTTCTCCAAAAACGGGTTGAGAATCTCCACGCTCGCAATTAACGGTTGTCCTGCATCCTCAAAGACCGCATTGAGGAAGCTCACCAGGACGTCCTGATTGTCTTCCGCGCCAAAAATCCGCTTAAAGACCAAATCCACCGGCGGACTGAGCAACTCTCCCAATCTCATCCGCTCCCTTTTCTACCCTCATCCCATTATAACCGCCCAAGACGCTTCCGCTCAACGACGTCAAGGATCATCACCCCGATTTGCGCCCAATTATGATCGGATTGACCGGGGATGAGCAGGGCCAGGTGTTAAAGGCCACCATGCTGTCCGGCAATCAATCGGGCTGGGCCTGGGGGCTGGGCCTGGGGGCGGGCCCCTGAGACTCTCTGGGCCCTTAGCGCGCTCCGCCAAGAAAACGTCCGCCACGTATGCGGTTCAGACCTTCGACACACACCATATACAACGATCAGGCGGCCCGGGCCTTTGTCTATCATTCCGATGCCCTAGAGACAAGAAGAAGAACGAACAGGCATGACAGCGTGCTATCACCCGGGAAGGAAACGTTAGAACAAGCGGCACGGAATCGCTAACATGTCTTCCCGCACGCCGAGGACGCGCCCTGAGAGTACAAGAATGTCTTGCACGCATTTATTACTACATATTGGCTCACAAAAGTGAGGTACACCCGGTAAAGCTGTTCTGGCGGCCTTTCTTCTTAAACGTGGGATACTCGGTGGTTACATACAGTAAAGCAATTCTTGAATCCGCCAATGGATAATCGCTATTTGTGGCGAATTCTTGGTCACCTCCAACCTCCAGGGAAACGTCGCGCTTGATGGAGGTGGACGCCGCAAGGCAGTATCGCACGGTTTTAGCCAGGACGAATAGGCTTAAGTACTCACTCGAGACAAAGCGGGCCACGCCAGGCACCTGGTGGAAGTACGTCTCTTGACCGCTATTCGGGTCCCGCACGATTTTCTGGGCCAAAACATGACGACGCTTCTCAAGAGTCCCTTCACTCATCAAGCCCTTGTTCCCAGGATCGACTCCCATAGAGCCGGGCCGAAAAGACCGTCCGACTTTGAGCGCATCCGGTGCCAATTCTTGCCCCCATGTCGTGTCTTTGCCTGGGTAATGAACCACGGCTTCCCTCTTGCCTCCCAAATAGCGAAGACAAGCTCCACGTTCCATCGCCACCTGCGATCCTTGTGTCACGCCTCGGCCCGTACATAGCTCACCTTTTCCGTGAGCGATCCGGCGATCGCCGGAATCATTCGGGGTGCGACCGGGCTAAATCCTTCCGGCGCATCCTCTGAATCCCGTGTTCCTTCCCGTTCCACAACACGACGAAGACATCGAAGTCCCTAAAGCTTGCGCGGAAATTTAGTCTAAGGAACCGCTTGAACGGCTTGGTACGCAGCATCCCACAAATGGTTTCGCATTTTCAGCGCTTCCAGCGCCGTTTGCCTGGCTTCGCTTATGTAGTCCGGCCGATTATCACACAACACCTCCACCATTCTCTTGGCGCGAGGAGCATGCAAACCTTCATCGATTTCAATATGCCGGTTCAGATAGTAGAGCAATCGCTTCACCGGCTGCCCTTCGCGGTTGAGAGTTTCCACCAGCGGCCGGAAGATTTCCGGAATAATGTCCTCCCGCCCGTAGAAAAATGCGGCCGCTATGCAATGCAAGGGACGCTGTTCGACTAAATCCATATCGAAGTTCAGAAAATCCTTTACAGCCGAGGGAAGGGATAAATCTGCAATCATGGCAGGAGGCGCTCCCGAGCGTAATAATCTGACCAATGCATCAATCTCGCGAGTATCAGCTCCCGATTCCTGCATCGCTTCTCTATACAACTCAAAATGACTTACGTAGCCGCCTTGCCCATCCTCATCCGATTCTTCGTCCACGACAATCTCATTAATCAAACGACCTGCTTCACGGTGAGGTGAGGGTAGCCAGGGAACAGCAGTACACGTCAGAGCCCTTTGTAAGGCTTTAAGTAGCGACATAAAATCCCAAACTGCGAAAATATGATATTCCATGAATTTACGAATTCGGGCGAGGCTAAGCACCTCGCCGTACAATGGATGCCTCAAAACCGCATCGCGTGCCTCCTGTAGATCGTCTTCCGGAAAATGAAACATCAGGCACCTCACCTTCTTCTTGTTCGGGAACCGATTCTCTAGAAGTCATAGTCGGTCGATATTCCGACACGCCTCTAGTCCGGCACAAAACCATTTTCCTTGAGCAGATCACTGGCTTGTGCCAGTCGTAGCTCTTTCTCTCCGAGAAGTCTTTTGAGTCGCTCGTTTTCCTCGGTCAATTGCCGTTCCTTATTGGTTTGATTGAGGCTTGAAATCAAGACTGGCCATAGGTGCCGGATTCTGTCAAATACACGAGAATCCAGATGAGGCCATTCGGCAAACCACTCGGGCCCGGTATTTCTCAATAAAGAGATCCAAGGAGTCAAAGCACTCCAAAACACGGATTCCGGATCTGAGGCGCTTAAGCGTTCGATCAAGGCCGCTGGATTTTCCTCCAATCCCGGAGCGGTGGAAGGCGAAGCCTCTCGCGTCAGTGCCACTGGCTCGGAAGGTACAGAAGGCTGGGCTGCACTCGGAGTCTTCCCCTCGATATTTGGCGTGGTGGCGAGAACTAAACTGTAGCCCTTGGAGCGGGATTCGATGTGGTACTGTCCTACCGTCCGATCCAAGTGTTCCTTCAACCACACAGTGAGCGGATGTGGGTGACTCGGATTAAAATGCAAGGGCACCTGCACCGGCAAAATCCATCCTTGTTCGCGACCTTTGGTTAATAAATCGATTAGGCGCACCTTCTTTTGTCCGAACGTGCGCCACCATCCGTCCAAAAATCGCTCGATTTCCTCCGGCTTTAACTCCTGGCGTAGAGGCTCATCGGCACTCTCATTTGCTTCCGTTGCCGGTGCTTGATTCTCATCCACCTGAGAATCAAGGATTGTGTCGTCATCCCCTCCCGAAGACAAGGAGTATACGGACTTTCTCGACTCTGAGAGATATTGCCGCGACACTTTAAAGGCGCTTCTCAGTTCTGACAAACGGGGAATCACGGTATTTCGTACATATTGGCGTTGTTCGAGGGGATTTTCCGGTGCCAAGGACAACAATATGTCATCACGTCGAATCAGGGTTAAGATTCTATTCAAACTCACGGCCTCAGAACCTATGTCTTGACTCCAGATCTCAATCAAACGCGCCCATCTGGGATCTAAGAATGATTTACTGGAACTTTCCGAAGAAGCTTCCCCGTCTTCCGAAACTTTCTCGCGCCGCTCAGGTTGAACCTGGGCTGCAGCCACCGTTTTTTGCGTCTCCAGGAGAGCTTCAATTTCCTCGGGAGACAAGACATAAGCTGTGTCCCAAGGCTGTTGCCCGGTGCTTTGGGGAATGATCTTTCCCTGCTTGACCAGCCCAGACAGGGCCATCATCATCAAGGAACGAAAGGTCATCGGATCTTTTCCTCGCTCCAGTGATGGAACCAATTTGTGGGTTTGAGCCAACCAAGACAAATCCCGCCCATACGCGGGGGTCCCTTGAAACTCTTCCATCCACGCTCTAGCCAAGTTAATCCATTCCTCGTCGAGCATTGTGGTCGTACCGGTTGAGTGGGGGCCTTGGTTTTGAGCCAGCCAATGCGTATAACGAGCTAACAACTCGTCCAAAGTCGGATTATTCTCGAGAGGTTTCGTCGTTAGCCAATCGTCCAATGCCACCAAATCGTCGGCATTGGAATAGGAATCCCAAAATCCGCGATCGCGCAAGCATTGCCGCGCTAATTGATCAGTCCAGGTGTTGGGAACCGGCGGATTATCCGGTTCGTGTTCATGTTGGTCATACCACCGTGCGACGCGGGCCCATAAGTAGAACGTACTGAACGGCACATCACGCTGCCCGGCGGAAATGCGATCAATAAGCTTTTGAGCGTCTTCCATGGTTTGAGGTTGCCACAATAATTGCTCCCGAATGCGCTGCCACATCTCTCCCGGACGTTGCCGCATCGTTCGGGCCAATACCGTGGCAGACGCAGGTAACACGACATATGGACGAGGCTCGGGTTCATGAGTTATCCAAATCCGGATCCAAACCGACCACTCAGACAGTGATGGTGCGCTTTCACCGGGGTCCGAGAATCGTTGCATGATGCGCACCAATCGCCCTTTGGCCCCCTCCTTCAACCACGTTTCGGCCCTAACTGGGTCTAAGGTGGCGTGAACAAGTTCCGCACCGGATACGCCGTGCCAGGGGTAGTCCGGAGCAGAAAAAACATATTTGAGAAGTTTGTTTGGTTCTGGTGTCATCGGGACGTCTTCCCTTCGTTGATATTTTGCTCTTCACAATACGCAATACGTGGACGCATCAAGGTTCCAAGAAGAATCTCTCGCCCGTCTTCCACTCCGCAACGAGACCTCTTTCGGTCTCGTGGTCGCAAAACCCTGCGTCCTGTGTGCCTCCCATCCCGAAGCCAAAAGACGGCTCGGCAACTCTTCCGGGTTTTGTGCCGGCGCAGCGCGTGGGCACTCGGAACCATGAACACACAACGCCCGGTGTCGCACTGGCACCGCTATTATACGGGCCTTCGCAAAACCGTCCTCACAAAGGTTCATGTGCCGATTCACAACGGTTTTAACTGATTCAATAACTCATAAGCATCATACTACCGACTTGCACTGCCTGGCAAGGTACCAAAGGTCGCACGCTGCATTTCCGGCATCCCTCTCAGATCGATACCACGGAGGACTTTATGGGAACAAAGACCAACCCTTTCCCCGCGTCGAAATTCTTATGTACCTTAAGCAGAACAATTCTTATCATGCCGCATTCGGGTTCGGTATTCGGAAAAGGAGCAATACGTTCAACATACTCTTTGCCCGCTGACGCCCTGAATCCTCCCGCCCACGCAGTTCTTAGCGCTTCAGAAATTACCGACCTCCCTCCCTCTTGCGTAAAGATATCTCGCGGCTTTCTGCTCATAACACCGGAAGATCCCCCTTTTTTATTGCGAACCCGGATCGAAAGAAAGAGAGTACAAAAGAACAGAAAACCATTTCCGATAATTCCTTCCTCTCCCAATTATCCCAACCGATACCCGACGAATCACTGGTCGTCCGCCCTGCCAAGTGGGCTCTCGCGGGAACAAACACCCCGAGGGCATCCCCTAACGTCATAGAAGATTTGATTGATGCACCCCACGCTTCGGCTTGGACTCCCGCCCACCTTCTTAGAGACCTCCTCCCGAGAGGGCGAACGCAGTTTATAGGCATGCGAAGCCAACAGATCACTTGCGCGCCCCGTCCTGCAGAGTTTAACGCCGACAGCGTGACACCTCCCCGTGCGCCTTTGACTATATCCTTCGCAATGTCTCTTCGTGAGGGAGAATTTCCATGGCAAGATTTACACTCTTGTCGCTTTATTGTGTGAATGGGCGGCATCTTATCGACATCTGCCGATCGGTTCCCCACAAGCCCTGAGATTCCATAGTTTCCAACCTGACACAAACCGTGTCCTTTGTTATCGTCTTAGAGACGTATCGCTCGCCTAGCCAGATTGAAACCGAGACAAAATCACAAGTGCGGGCATAAAACAGGTGGAGTTTCAAGGGATTTGGTTCCGAAATTTGCAACGAAGCTATCAACGGTAAAGGAGGGCATTATCATGAAAATTTCATCGTTGGCGCTGACTGGGGCATTTTTGTTGGCCGGAGCCGCGGGTGTGATGCCATCGATGGTGGCCCATGCCGCGAGCGCCAAACCAGAGCATCATGGCAAAGCTCCTCTCAAAAGCGGCCTCAATATGACGGCCACGGCCTATGGTCCCAGTTTGCAAGACAATTATCCCTATGGGCCTGTGGATGCTTTTGGCCGTCCCTTAGTGTCAGGTGACGTCGCTGTCGATCCGAAGTTGATCCCATTGGGAACCAAGTTATATATCAGTGGCTATCATTCTCCATATCTTCCCGCAAAAGGTTTTTACGCCGTGGCCCGTGATACCGGGAATGCTATTCAAGGAAATCGCATCGACATCTTTGTCAATGGCAGCCCAAATGAAGTCGCCACGTTTGGCATCCAGCACGTTCGCGTCACTATTTTGAACTCCTTGGCACAGAATGTGCCTTCAACGGGGTTAACTCCTGCAGGACAAGACTCACACGCAGGGCATTAAAGAAATCAGGTGCCTGCCCTAGGCCAAAGATGTCTTTTAGGATCGAACGACCCTTGAAATCCCTTTAATTTCCCTAAAGGCAATTTCCGGGAATCGGCCACCATAAAGATTAACAAACAATGGTGTCGATTCATCGCCCAATATTTCGAACAGCTATTAATATGACCCGATAATCCTACGATGCGACCAAAAAATTCCGATCATCGGAATGAAGATCGGGATCTGGATCATGATAGGAAGACACAGGGCACCTTTTGATCATACGGAAAACCAACAAAAAAGAGGGGGACGTTCTTGCACGGTCATCATAACCTCTCCCCCTCGACTCTTTCACTCTCTACGGGCTTTTATCCTTATTGTCCTGTTTCATAAACAAGTCTTCCGCCAATCCGACTACTTGATACGATGAACATGGGATTCCGAGCGGTTGGCACTCCTTGCCGTCGGTGGTGTTGACAATGCATGGGTTTTCGGACAGGCAATCACATGCCATATCACATTAAACGATCGAATGACATATTTTTTCCGACAGACGGCAATAACTAAAACGGAACGATGAACATGCGACTCGTGAATACTAATGCAGTGAACATGACACAATTCACGCCAAAGAACTATACCCAAAAGCCAGAGCACAAGTCCGGCTTCAAGTAACACGAGCATGTTGGCGACGATCATATCCTTGTCGGCCTCCTTACACGAGACCCGGACGCCGTCAATCATCCGGCTTTGTGGCTGCACACCATCAATCCAAGCCAGGCTCTAGACATCATTCGGAGTTATGCATTTCATCCAGATGATGGGTCTGGTCACACTCTAATGGTTCCCTACTGATTCGGTCATAGCTTTCTTTTCTTCCACAATCTTCGTAACGAGCAATGGCATGTGCCCGATCATGTACCCCCAGATACCGGAAAATTCGATTGACACACCGTTTCGTATGCGAAATCGACATGTCACAATATTGTGAAATGTCTGGATTAGACCGTCCTTCTGCCATCAGCCCCCATACAAGGTAATCCAAGGGCTTGAGGCGAATTTTGTTGACGTCATCATCCTCCTCTAAAGCCCCTAACAACCGTTCCACCGTTCCTTTATCCACGCCACCCGTATGGTAATAAGCAAGGCGGACCATGCTCACAATAGCGGGTGAATTCATAGCGCTCGTCAACCCCACGACCCCATAATTTAAAATCTGCGCAATCCGGCTCCAGTGCCAAGATTCTTTCATTATTGCAACAACCCGGAGCTCGGAAAAGTTTTCTTGCAAGGTTTGGGCCACTGCCTCCAACGTTCGGAAAGGCAACATCACAATAGCAACCTCAACCTGTTCCCACTCACACTGGTTCAATGGCCATGTATCTTGCCACTCGTGGACCACATAATGACAGCAACAATCCATATCTGCTTGTTCCGAGATGACTTGAGTCAGACCTTCGTCCTCAAGATCACAAGACGCAAACAGAGCAATGTGAATGAGAGATGTTTTTTCTCGAATTTGTGACGTCATACGGTTCCGTCCCCTTTTTGGCAGCGAACCCTTGCTCTATTCGTGCTCGTTTTTTTATACTCCTTGTCACATTAGTCGAATGCATCGGATATCCCGAATGCTTGATAACACGGCCGGAGCAGATTCGCGAGTGATCTTTATGGCATGAAAAGACTGGGCGTCAAAGGACACCGGGAAATTTGGGCCGATGACCCTCATCTCCACAGCGTCCACTAAATCTTAGGCTTTGTCCTCCGTGTCGCGGGATGCAGGCAAAAAATCCGTCTCCCTTCTGTCGTCACCGTTTACCGCATTCTTAAATCCTCTCAGTGCCTGCCCCAATCCGGATCCCAATTCGGGCAAACGTTTTGGTCCAAATATCAAGAGAGCCACTACTCCTAGAACAATGAGATGGGTGGGCGTCAGCAAATCTCCCAACATTCTTCTCGCCTTCCTTTCCTCTACCTTCAGAAAATCAGCACAACAATTCCCTTTCTTAACGCATCACCACGGACTCAAGCACAGCCAAGCCAAAATCCCCAAGTGCCGGATAGTAAGAACTTTTTACGGTTTTTTGAAGATGATCCATGTAAGCCGGGAACCATTGACTCAGGTGGTTGGCAATAAACGACCGTCTCAGTTCTTGAGCCTTGAACCCAGAAACCTCAGTCAGTTCCGCCAAAAATGCCCACTCCACACCCACATGATCGGGAGCCGTCACATAAGGCATGGACTGCCACTCTAATCCACCTTGTTCATACCATTCGACCACCTTATGGGTCGTGGGTCCCCACAAGGTAATTGGCTTATCCAGATAACAGGATGCATAAGGAGGAACGTAACGCCCCGGAATCGGAGATTCCACGCATTGCTGGAAGTCCAAAACTGCCAATTCTTGTTGGTCTTTCCCATCCAAGGCACCTGCCACGGCCCGCCACAGATGGCGCACTCGAGAATCCTGCCGACTTAAGTATCGATACCACAAGCTTTGGGCCTCTTCATCTAATTGAGAGGGACCGTAGAGAAAACCTGAAGCCAAAAGATCATACGATAGAACCGTATCTTGTGGGATCATACCAACTTCTTCACGCATGATATTCTCTCCTTCCGGAGTCCGTTAGACCTTTTCAATACGTACGGGGGTTTCAAAATACGCGCACCCGCCGCCAATAGGATCTTCCATGGCAATCGTCCAGCCGTCGGAAGCTGCCAAAGTCGGATCGAGCCGCATGACCGCATTCAAACGGACCGGGGCATTGCGACTGGAATCTCCTTGATAGCGCTGTCCGTTAATAGTCCAAGCACCGGAACCGTAATACCAGTGCCCATAGCTGTGGGGAAACGAAATCACTCCGGGACGTACACCCGGGAGTAAACGCAAATGCCCCGTCATCCCTTTAGCATAGGTCCTTGAAGAAACACGCACCTCGTCCCCTGCATGAAGTCCCATGCGAGCGGCGTCGACCGGGTTCATGTCGATAAAGGATTCCGGCAGCATCTCCAAAAGCCAGGGATCCGCAATCGTCCAAGCTTTACTCTGAACCGTTTCCTTGCGGGTACTGAGCACAAACGGGAATTCCGAAGAAGGGTCTAGATCAGTCAGCGCCTGTCCTAGCATGTTTTGAGGAGGTACATAAGTGCCAGTTCCGGCAAAATGATTGCCGGTTAGAGCATTGATCGCTGATGCCTGATCGGGATTGTAGATCTGAAGAGCATCGCTGGTTCCCAGTTGATGAGTCACCCACGATGGATTAGCTGTAGATAACCCGTTCCAAACGGGCACCATACTTTGATAGGTCGCCAGCAAATCCTCGGGGCTTAGTTGATTGGGTGCTTTGGCCCATCCCTCCACTCCAGTGCGCACGACCTGCCCAGTCATCAAACTCCTTAGTCGGCTGTTGGTTTCGCTATTGGGCAAATAGGCCACGTTATAATCCTCGAAACGGCCGCCCCGTGCCAAAACATAGGCCACTTTAGCCCACTCGGCACTGCTAAGAGCACCGAGATGCTGTGTACGCAAGTTCTGAATACTGCCTAAATCAGTGGTGCTTTCAGCATTCGGAACCGGACCTAAGGGGGTAAACTGGTTACCCGAACGGGACAGAAAAGAGGTGTCCCAGGCCACATTCGCCGCCATCTTCAGGTAATAATCCTCGCGAGAATTCAAACCTCCTCCTTCGAGAAAGGCGTTGGACCCAAATCCCGGCAGTTTGGTAGCCTTGGCCACGTCAATGAAAAACTGTTCCATAGAAATAGGTTCTCCTGCCGGAGTCTTTTGAGTCAGCGGTTCAATCACAGGATGGCGAATTCCCGTCACTTTGGTCGGGATGACTGGACGGACCGAAGGAAATCCCCATCCTTCCAAATAGGTCGTGTCCGGAATAATGTAATCGGCATAGCGTGCACTTTCAGAGATTTGGGTATCAATGGCGATAAACAACGGTACTTTAGCCGTGTCTTTGATCAACCTCACCCAAGGCAAACTCTCGTCGTCCGCGCCTCCGATTCCCGGTGCACTCCATGCGGGATTGGCAATATGTTGAACCAAAATAGAACAATTGTAGGGATAGCCTTCATACATCCCGGCAAACATTTCCTCCCACAAACCCCCGGAGAATGGGAACCATGGTCTTTGTGCAGGATAAGGGGACTGTTTTTGCGCCACTTTGTTCTGATAATAGGAAGTCGTCTCATAAGCGGTACCATTACGGGAAATACTCACCCCTGCCGGGACTTGGGCGTTCATATTCGGCCACTTCTTCAAATTATAGGGTTGAGCGGTGCCTGTGCCCATAATATTGGCTCCGCCACCGCCGACCATATATCCGCCCATCCAATCAATATTGCCCAGTAACATGTTCAGTGTCATGAGAGCCCGGCCCGTGTAGATCCCATTGGTATGCATTACGGCCCCACGGAAAAAGTCCACGACAGCCCTGCGTCCATGATTGGTTAATTCCTCAGCCAAGTGTGTGATCTCTTGGGTATCGGTGCCAGCCATGGTGGCATACTGTGCCAAATCATATTGCGCTGCCTCCTGTGCCAAAATTTGAAATGCCGTTTGGCACGAAATATCCGCCACCTTGATCGAGTTGACGTTCATAGGAGCCTTCGGCCACAATTTGCCCAAAGACACGCTTGTGGCCACCCTAGGTTTGCCCGTGGATCCGTCTAAAACCACCGGATCGGATGCATGAGCATCGGAGGGGGAAACCAGATTCGCTTCGGCTGCGGTGAGAAACGCTCGATTATTGGGATTGGCGGAATCGGTGATTACCAGCCAACTGGCGTTGGTAAAATTGGGTTCCCCCTGGGCTGCCGCCGCTTTCGCATGAGGAATACCGAGATAAGGCGCGTTGTACCGATTATTCTCCAATATCCAGCGAATCATCCCCATGGCCAGAGCCCCATCACCCCCGGGCCGAACCCAAGTCTGATTATTGGCATGAATAAACGCATTGCCGGATCGCACGTCCACCATATGGTATTTAAGGGTACCGGATTTCACCGCTTCCACAACTTTTCGTCCGATAGCCTGCATGGGAAAATTGGCTTCCAAGGCATTGAGACCAAACCACAGCACATATTCCGCATTCAAAATGTCCGGGCGGAACTCCCCGGCCTGATCCGTAGTCGACAGGTTATAGGATATGCCCACGTTATTATTGCAAATTTGTCCGTTACCCTGAACATTTACGGTGCCAAAGGCACTGGCAAATCGTGAAATGAACTGGCTCTGCCCTGCTTCAGCTTCTCCGATATAAATAACCAGACCATTGGTCTTGGGTCCCATGTCAGGATGAGCGGGGTCAATGGGAACGTTCTGGTTTTTCCCACTGGCGTACAAGCCTTTGAATCCCATCACCATTCGCGTGCTTTCGCCTGGCACATTGTGAAACAATGCGCCCCCCGACGAAACTTCCGAAATCAAACGGTCCCAGGAAATCGCCTCCCACTGTCCGGATCCCCGAGGCCCGGTGCGTTTCAAAGGTACGGTAATGCGGTAAGGATCATAAACGGTCTGCCTCCCTGCCTGACCTCTCGGACACAAAGAGTGAGGATTGGGCCAAACCGTAGCTTCCGATATCCCGGTGGCATAAGGTGCATGAGGCTCGGTCGAAGCGGGATGATAAGGATTGCCATCGAGCTTCTCCAGAACACCATTGAAAACATGCGCTTCAATGCCACAATCGCTGCCACACTGTTTGCAAACACTGTATTTGGTTTCCACACCGGGCCAGCTGGGCGGACGATCAGGATAAACAAAGGTGCCTCGACGGTGAAACACGTTGCCAATCCATGGAGACAATCCCCATCCACTGACCAGGATTCCCGCTCCCCCCATAGCGCTTCCTAGCAAAAATCGACGGCGCGTTACAGAATTCTTGGACTTCTCTTCACTTTCACTCATGACATCACGTGACCTCCTTCACTGCTTACGGTTCCATGCACACCCTGGGCTGATTGCTCAAGGATTGCAGATTGTCTCTCTTCGCTTTCCTCTGAAGACTCGATTCGGTTCCATGCCTGCCAAGGGAAAATCCATGCCAGGACCATGAACACCACAAATGCGACCCCGAAGACTCCAATCACCGTCTGCACCGAATCGAATCCTGTCCATGGTATTTGCGTCGTAATTAAATTGTTGGAAATCTTGGATTGTTCTTGGCCTGCAATGACAACATCCCAGCGCATGGCATATACCCCGACCAATACCGCAAGACTCATTAAGGCACCGCCTGCCAAAGAGCGGCGGATTGGAGGGATAACCCATCCCAGAAGGGGTATGCCGAGCCCGACACCCAGTTGCAATCCGAAGTAGATCCAACTATTGGGTCCATACATCAAGATTCGTTGAAATCCTTGGGAAACGGGCCCTTGAGTATAAGCCGGGATGGCGCTGGTAAGAAAATCAACTGCGTCCATATAGAGATCCAAGAGGACAAACAAGACCAGATAGGTCAACAGTCCATGTGCGAGCGCCCGATTGATCGGCCGGTGAGAAAATCGCATGGTCAGCACATAAACCACCCACATGAGCGCGATACCGGAGACCATGGCCGACACAATGAAGAGGACCGGCATGAGTGGGGTAGCCCACAGAGGTCTGGCCTTGGTGGATCCAAAAATGAATCCGATATATCCGTGAAACAGAAAGGCCATTAAAATTCCAATCGCAGAAAGCACCATCAAAATTCTTTTGTCGCGTCTTTCTTTCGCCAGACTGGCGTCTCGGCTGCCCAAAGCCAAAAACCGGTACAATCGTGATTGCCCGTGGCTACGCACCAAGCGACGCACATTTTGAGCCCGAAATGCAAAGTATAATTCAAAGAGCATTAACACAATATAAGACATCCATATCAAGATAAAGAAGGCAATCGGCGAATACGGCCAGTGGCCCCGGGCCAAGAGTTCCCAGAAATTCATCGGTTGCCTGGCATCCCCTAGCACCGTTAAGGGTGCAGCCAACAGCAGGGCAAAACTGACCAGCACGGCCAAAGGCGCCAATTCATCAAACAATTTTTGATGAAAAACATGACTGAGTGAGGACACCACAAACGATCCCGCCACCAGACCCGAAATATAGGGATAGGTAACAATCATTAATCCCCAATAGACATTTTCCAAACCCGAATGAACCAAAGACCCTTGCAACATTTACGGAGTCCCCCTTTCTCCTCCGGTCGGGGTCTGAAGCAATACCTTGCCCGTTAAGTCGTCATATTCCTCTGTGTTTGTCCCTACAGCATAGGGATACAATGTATTAAAGGTATTCGCTCCATCCTCGGCCAGAACTCCATCAAGGTCGATATAATAGACTTGCGGTTTTGTTCCCAAAGTTGACTTCAGGTGTGTTGTTGGATATTCGGCAATCAGCCGAGACACTTCGCTATTGGGATCATTAAGATCTCCGAAGATCCTCGCCCGTCCCACGCAGGACGTCACACAAGCCGGCAACAGCCCTCTGTCGAGGCGCTGTACACAAAATGTGCACTTATCTGCGGTTTGTTGAATAGGATTGAAATAACGCGCGTCATACGGACAGGCATTGATGCAGTACCCGCATCCCAAACATTTGGGGTAGTCAATCAAGACCAGACCATCTTCCCGTTTAAAGGTTGCCTTGACCGGACAGACTTCCACACACGGGGGGGCATCACAGTGGTTGCACAATCGAGGTAGACTGAAACGCTTGATGTTGGGTTCGAATGTTCCCGCGTCCGTTACCACCGATCCGTTGGGATCGGGCTCCATCGTCCCGGTTTCCACCACCTGTACCCATGTTCGGTAAACACCTACCGGGACATTGTTTTCACTTTTGCAGCTGACAACACACGCCTGACATGCAATACACCGACGCAGGTCAATCACCATAACCCAGTGATGCGGCACTTTGGTTACCGGCAACAGTCGGTTAAAGTTATCATGAATATATGGTAAATTCCGTGAATTCTCAATCTTTGACATCCACCCCGACGGTTCAGACCATCCGTCCGAGACATTTAGCTGTGGCACGGTCCAGCTGGCCCAACGCGGCTTGGTCCCATAATATTGCAATTGCGCCCGGCTCTCCCCTTTCCATTGCTTGCGGCTCTTCGCCGACAGCGCTTGCAGCGACTGGGCGTGAGCTTTAGCCCGTAGGAGAGTTCCCACCGCGGAAAAACTGATAGCAGCGATGGCCATTTGACCTAAGATGCGCCGCCGAGCCACGGGTTTCTGTTCTGGCTCCACACTCTCATCCCCTTGTAGTCAACGGCCGCGAAATTCCGTGCCTCCCGTTTATTCCCACGATCGTGGGTTTTGGCACCATTTTCAACGGCCTTAGGGTCAGCTTATCAGCACCCAAGGCCTCCCATAAGGACCCTTGAGCCCGATTCCAAAGGCTCGAAGGAACCTCTGTAGAAGCCCAAGAGATACCGGACACTGAACCGCCCCAAGTATTCGAGAGTATTTCGGCCATGTGGACATGGTCCCTTCGTCCCTTTCTCATCTCCCTCACCGGAACTATGGTATTTTGAGCACTGATGCGATTAAAACTATGAACCTATGTCGTTTTCGACAAGTTGTCGCTATTTAGTGCCACGCTACGGCCATATTTCCGATAACTCATGAGAATGGATTCTTGTGAACCGCGTTCGACCAAGGCAGAGACAACATCAAGTATCCATAGGCGTCGTCGCCCGCAAGACACCGCCCCATAACGGAAAAGGCAATTCATCAAGGTCATATGAGATTATCTGGAATGAGGATGTTCGGCATAGGGGAAGGGCATACGAATGGTGTGAGAAACCCGGCACCATTTAATTTTCAACAAGAAGGAATTCAATGTCCCAAGGAGAAGGACCGTCGGGTGCAAAGATCACCGATATGATTGGCCCTCATAAATCTACATACATCGACAGATGGCTCCTAACCTAGGAACTATCATTTAAGATATATATCTCGCATTCAGCATCTCGACAGGTTGCGCACATAATGCTCTCCTACTTCCCTTGTGTGGCGATACTTAAGAGGAATCAAAGACCAATGCGCCGAACCGGGCATGGCGAACCACTTGTTCTGCAATAAAGCCATGCCCCAGGGATCCCAGTCGACGCTCGCGGAGATCCGCCATAAGACGCCAGGTGATCATAACCCCGCCATGATATAGCTTAAGGAAGAAAGATATCTCCCATTACGCTTGAACGAAGCAGTATTACAGACAAGAAATTGCGCGCTTTTTGAACACATTAAATCCCCTGTCTTCATGGCAGGGGATTTAAAGAACCATCACCTAGGTCTTACGCGGAGGGCAGCATGGAGGCCCAGTCCTGATCCGGAGTTTCCATTCGGCTGACATAGAAACACTCCGGATAATTTTCACACATGGCGAAGACATCGCCTGTAAGTTTCAAAGTTTGATGGCGCACGGGATATTGGTGACACACCGGACACAACTCCTCGTACGACTGAGACTTTGCCACATCTATCCCTCCTTTTGTGAACATCTTCACATATGGGTCTAGCTGAATTATATCACAATTCGTTGAGTTGTGAGAACATTTCTCCGCGACAATTTATTAAATTTTTCTAATATTGTCTCTAACCCGTCTTTAATGCCTGTCAATTCCCTTCACGGCCCCTGCCCGGGTATGATACCAAAAAAGTGATCATGACTCCGAAAACGGGCTGTAAATAAGAGAAACACCTAGAAAAGACTCGCGAATCCAAAAATCGACGGAGCATTCTCCCACAATTTGTGGTACTCTCTACTCGCTTTAGTTATGGCGGCATTGGGACTTTTGATGAGACTGGCTGATGGATCGCGGTAAACGGAATTGACAGACATGGCGAATCGATTAGACTAGGACTTATCGGTGATATATTTATTAACTGTTTGGTGTTATGAAACATTTTTGATTTATTCGACCCAACTTTTTCTATAAAAGGAAGGATACCAATAAGGTCTAGCCGATCCACACAACAGAAAAAATGGATAGCGGAAACTGATGGCTTCTTTTAACCGCGAAAGAATGACTCAATGGATTATTCAACATCCCTGGCACACTGTTGCAATCTGGTTTGTGGTTTTTATTGTGGCGTTGCCGTTAACGCTAAATTTGTCGCAACAATTCAGAACAGATGGATTAGGCGTACCCGGCAGCCCGTCACAACACGTGCAAAACATCGTGCAAAACCATTTTGGCACATTGGCAAATTCCACGGCTACCGTGGTGTTCTATTCCCAGGGACAAATCAACCAACCGCGTTACCGCCGTGCTATGGCGCACATTTTGACGTCTATGCATAAAGTTTCGGGAGTGAAGAGGGTTCCTGGGGAAAATGAACTTGTTATATCTCCCGACGGCCACGTTATGTACGGCACTGTCTTCTTTACACAGACGACATCCCATTCGTTAGCCGCAACGAAAGCCGTTAAACCTCTGCGTACTCTCTTGACGAAGACCCCTAAAGGTCTCCGAGGAGGATTGACGGGCCTAGTCCCCTTAGAACGATCCTTTACGGCTCAGGTCAACAAAGATCTCAAAGCCGCGGAAATCTGGAGCTTTCCCCTCACTTTACTGGCCTTAATCTGGATTTTTCGCAGCCTGATCGCCCCTATAGGCCCCCTGGCCATCGGCTTTGGCGGCATTACAGTCGGACTGGCCGGAATCGATCTCATCGCCCGCGTGATGGCCATAGCCCCCGAAGTCGAAGACGCGGCAGCCATGATCGGACTGGGAGTTGGAATCGACTATGCCCTATTAATGGTGCACCGTTACCGTCTGGCCAGAACAGATCATAACGCCCAGTCTTCCGCTCAAATTGCTGCCGCTACCGCGGGGCGAGCCGTGCTATTTTCCGGCAGCATTGTTGCCAGTGCTTTTGCGGTTATTCTTTTGGTTGATCAACCTTTAATGCGGTCTATGGCCTTAGGATCCCTGGCCGCCGTTTTGGCGACCGTAATAGCCGCACTCACCTTATTGCCTGCCCTTCTCGTCATTTTGGACCCATGGCTTGATTGGCCGCGCAAGCAAAGACAAGACACACCGACCCGTTGGTGGCAATCATGGGCGCGTCGCGTCATGAAACGCCCCGGTCTTGGACTCGCCCTATCGGCCCTATTTTTGGTGACTTTGGCGTTACCGGTCCACGCTATCAAATTTTGGAATCCGGGAGTCGATACTCTGCCAGCGTCTTCTCAGACCCGTCAAACCTATGATTTGTGGCTCAAACACACGTTCCCCGGAGTGGGAAGTCCTTTATGGGTCGTGCTAAGAAAGCCTTCAACTCTCTATAACGAGGCGTCCTATCATCAGATTCAACGGGTTCGATCTCTTATTGAACAGCAACCCGATGTGCATCAAGTGCTTCCGGTTCTGCCCTCACTTCCTGCTCCGACTTTCCATCTTAAGCCCCCGGCGATGTTCCATGGGTCTTTGTCACCCTCCCGCAAAGTGTTTCTCTTGACCGTGTTCCCGAATTCTCGTGCAGAATCCCAGAGGACTCAGGCATTGGTTCGCCGTCTGAGAAATTTACACTACTCGTCATTTAAGGGGCAGGTATTGGTCGGCGGAGGGGTTGCCTATACCGTCGATGTTATTGCCTTGATTCTTCATTGGCTTCCGGTGGTGGCCTTTCTCATTGCCTTAACCACCATGGTCTTGCTTTTTCGCCTGTTTCACTCTTTGGCACTGGCCGTCAAGGCGGTGGTCATGAATTTTCTGTCCGTTCTGGCCTCTTCAGGCCTTTTGGTTCTCATCTTTCAAGACGGAATAACTGCGCATTTTACAGGGATTAGAGGGGCGGGTGCCATTGATTGGACCACCCCCTTGATTCTCTTTTCTGTCCTGTTTGGTCTCTCCACAGACTACGAAGTTTTCCTGTTAACCCGAATTATGGACTATCACCGTAGTCATTACTCCGATCGTGAAGCCATCGCTCGGGGACTGGCCGACACCGGACGGATCATTACCGGGGCCGCCTTGATTATGGTGACGGTGTTCATAGCCTTTGGTGTGATTGGATTAGAGTTTATGCAGGAACTCGGAATCGGTCTGGGAATTGCTATTTTGCTTGATGCCACAGTAGTTCGCTTGGTGCTGGTTCCCTCCATCATGCGTCTTTTGGGAAAATGGAACTGGTGGCCGGGTTCGACTTGATTGGTTCCAAGTTCGCCCACTCGAATCCCATCGGTTAGGTCAATGTCTATCCGGGTGCCGATGAATGAAGAATCAGCTCCCCGGTTTCCCAAAATCGCAGGCTCAAGCACTGAAAGGACACCACCCGACAGTACGGTTAAAGAATGCGGCAACTTTGGATGACGATCGATCGACAGAGATTCATCCTAATGTGGCAAGGATACTCCCACTTCTAAAGTGGGGGAGGAATGGCCACGTAATCGACTTCTTGTTGTCACTAAATATGTGATATACGGTGTCTAGTGAAATGGTGGTGAAACCATGGAGATTATTTTAACGGCAAAAGTGAAAATCACGCCCACTGAGAAGCAGCAAACGCTGTTGCAACACACGTTACAGGCGTATCGCAAAGGTTGTAATTATGTCTCCGAAGTGATTTACACCACAAAAAATCTCGTACAAGCCCGTTTGCATACGGCCACTTACCGCCCATTGCGGGAACAGTTTGGCCTGCGTTCGCAAATGGCACAATCTGTCATGAAGACAGCCATCGCCCGATACAAAAGCACAATAGAGAATGGTCATGAGTGGACGAAGGTGACATTTATGAAAGCCGAGTTGGATTTGGTTTGGAACCGTGACTATTCGTTGGTCCGAGGCGTGGTTTCCGTCAATACGTTGGCAGGCCGCATCAAAGTGCCGTTCGCAACGAAAAAGATGGAACACTTCTTCGATGGGACATGGGCGTTTGGTACGGCCAAAACCGTCCATAAACACGGAAAATTCTTTTTGCATATTCCCATGACCAAAAGCACCCTAGAGTCCCAATGGGAACACATCAAGGAAATTGTCGGTGTGGACATGGGCGTGAATTTTCTCCTCAGCGTTTATGATTCTCATGGTCAGGCGTGGTCTATCAAAGGCCGCCGGGCGCACTACAAGCAACTGAGACGGCATTTGCAACCACGTCAAACCCCCTCAGCCAGACAACGGCCCAAGCAGATCGGGCAACGAGAAACCCGTGGGATGACCGATGTCAATCATCAGATCAGCAAGGCACTCGTCGAACGGTATGGAGCGCATACGCTGTTTGTGCTGGAAGAGTTAACAGGCGTGCGGGGCGCAACCGAAAAAGTGCAAAAACGCCATCGCTACGAATTCGTCTCCTGGGCCTATTATCAACTGCGGCAGATTGCGTACAAGGCCGCATAAGCACAATCGAAAGTGATGGTGGTGGATCCGCATTATACCTCGCAGGCGTATCCCAAATGTGGTCACACCGAGAAAGGCCATCGCCATAAGAAACATCATCGGTTTACGTGTCAGAACTGCCATTATCGGTCCAATGATGACCGCATTGGTGGAATGAATCTGCACCGTAAGGGAATCGAGTACCTGGTGGCAGTGACCACATCGGCATGACCTGTGTGGCCGGGGTGTTGTCAATCACCCCACGAAGTATCCCCAACTTAAGGAAGGAGACGAAAGTCACTCGTACTTCTGGGGAGATACAAGCTCCCACCTCTATAGATGGGAGTAGTTGACGAAAGTTAGCGTCACACCAAATTCAAAATTAACTCACCTCCTGCGACACGAGGTCAAAGGGTTATGTCTGCCAAAAAAAGTTGGTGGAATCGACGCTCCCCAAGATGACTATCCTAGCGGAACTTTCCTAGTTAGCGGCCAAGAAAAGTGAAAACCCCTTGCGTAGCAAGGGGTTAAGGGATCTTTCCTGTATTATATACGGATTATGGGAGAGCTGGGAGACGAATGGCCCCGTGA
>JAKACM010000151.1 GCA_021821465.1 Bacillota bacterium | reverse complement strand
TTATCGGATCGGAGGAAGTGGGGGAAGCGCAAAAAGTCCCGCACGCATCGGTGAAGGAATATGGGAATATTACCGACTCCCTGTTGGCCTTGTCAAGCGGGCGGGTGGCGGCGGATTTTCAACCGGGAGTGGATATTGCCTGGGTGAAGCACCAAAATCCCAATCTGCATGTGAAGATTTTAGGGCCGGTGCCGTCCGCGATTACTCCGCCGGTGGCGAGTTTGCGGGGTTATTACGGGGTGCCCAAGGGGACCTACTCGGCCAGCTTTTTGCATCAACTCAACACCTATTTGCAAAAGATTGCCCGCAACGGCACCGAGCAAAAGATGATTGATCACTATGGCATGACCAGCAAAGTCTTTCTGCAGGGCATTGCGCAAGCGCCCAATGTCTATCATGGGGGGAGCTAACGCCGGGATTCCCTCCCCGGTGCGACGAAAGGAGGCGGCGTGATGACGGGAGCCGGGCTGTGGGTACATTATGTTCCGTCCTTTTTGCGGGGACTGGCCGTGACGCTCGGGGTGACGGGGGGATCTTTTGCCTTGGCGATGATCGGGGGGCTCTTGTTGGCGCTGGCCCGCCTCTCCCCGTGGCGGGCCCTGCAAGGGGCCGCCGCGGCCTATGTGACCGTGATGCGGGCGGTGCCGGTGCTGGTGCTGTTGTTTTTGATCTATTATGTGGGGTTTTTTCGGTTGAACGGGTTTTGGTCGGGGGTGCTCACCTTAGGGCTCTTTTATGCGGCGATTTACAGTGAGATTTTCCGCGGCGGGATCCAAGGCGTTGAGCGGGGCCAAGTCGAAGCGGCCGTGGCCTTAGGACTCCCAAGTGCCACCCGGCTGCGCCGGGTGATCGGCCCGCAGGCGCTGATGGCTGTTTTGCCGCCGGGCACGAATCAATTGGCCAATCTCATTAAGGACACGTCGTTGGTGATGACCATTGGCGTGGGGGATTTAATGATGCAGGCCTATAAAGCCGGGTCGACCAATTTTAAGTATTTGGACATGTTTCTCTTGGCGGGGGTCTTTTACTTCGCTTTGTATCTTGGGGTGTCACGCGGAATTGTGAGGTGGGAAAATCGTGTCCGACAGCAACGCTACGGTGGAAATGCATGACGTCGGCAAATGGTATGGGGGGCACCGGGTGTTTGAGCATATCACCTTGACGGTGCATCCCCGGGAAGTGGTGGCGATTATCGGGCCCAGCGGAACCGGGAAAAGTACCTTGATACGCTGTCTCAATCAATTGACGCCGTTTGAAACCGGGCGGATCCGGGTCGTGGGGCAAGAACTTCACGGGACCCGGAGTGGGCCGCGCCCGTCTCGGGCCGTGCTCCAGACGATTCGCACCCAGGTGGGGATGGTATTTCAAAACTTCAATCTGTTTCATCATATGACCGTGTTGGATAATCTGACGGTGGGCCCGCGGGAAGTGAAGCATCTGCCGCGGGCGCAAGCGGAAGCCCGGGCGCAGGAACTTTTGGCGATGGTGGGGCTGGCCCATAAAGCGGCGATGTATCCCCGGCGTCTGTCGGGAGGGGAACAGCAGCGGGTAGCCATTTGCCGGGCGCTGGCGATGGATCCGCAGCTCATGTTGTTGGATGAGCCGACTTCGGCGTTGGATCCGGAGTTGGTGGGGGATGTGCTGGCCGCGATTCAGAGCCTGGCGCAGCAAGGCATGACCATGATCTTAGTGACACATGAAATGCTCTTTGCGAAAGAGGTGGCGGACCGGGTGGTGGTGATGGCCGACGGCGCGATGGTGGAACAGGGCCCCGCCCGGCAGATCTTGGAACATCCGCAGACGGCCCGAGCCCAAGCCTTTTTGGACCGAGTGCTGCGGCATACGGCGCCGTTGCCGCCGTTGGGGGTGGAGGAGGGGTCCTCATGACGATTGTGACGGAATATTTTGGATCCTTGGTGCAGGGGACGGGCGTGACCCTCCAATTGTTGCTGGTGGGCGGTGGCGTGGCCTTGGGGCTGGGGTTGATTGTGGCGCTGTTGCGCTGGTACGGGCCGTGGCCTCTGCGCTGGGTGATGACCGGGTATATTGAATTGATGCGCGGCTTGCCGCCGATTTTGCAGTTGTTCATTCTGTATTTTGGACTGGAGCAAGTGGGCATCTATTTTTCCGCCTTTGCCGCGGCCTTGTGGTGGCTGCTGCTCTTAGGCGGGGGGTATGCGGCGGAAGTGTTTCGGGGCGGCTTGGAAGGCGTGGAAGCCGGGCAGAAGGAAGCGGCCGCGGCGCTGGGGATGGGGACCGGAACGATTCTCCGCCGGGTGATCTTGCCGCAGGCGATGGGCGCCATGCTGGCGCCCTTGACCAACTTTGTGGTGGTACAGCTCAAAAATACCACCCTGGTGTATTTTATCGGGGTGCCGGATATTATGTATCACGCCCGGCTGGGAGTGGGGGCCACCTCGCGGCCCTTTCCGCTTTACGGCTTGGCGGCCCTGTTTTATATTGCCATAACCCTCGTGCTTACGCGGGCGGGAGCCTTTTTGGAACGACGGGTTCGGGCGTATCAGTAAATACCTGGTCTCATAAGCAACGGATAAAAAGATGTGGGGGGATCCTTTATTGAGATTTTGCTCATGCCCCCCTCTTTTGAGATACGTGTCTCTAGCGAAAAATCTGTTCTACGTGGGATTGTATTAGCTTGGGCAAAATTTCCTAGTCGCCAGGTCATTTGCCGCTACAAATCCTACTGCCCAACGATCAGTAACAGTGAGCATTATGCTTGTTGACACCGGAAAGTGAGTTAGCAAGCCTTTAAAACCTGTGGCTCCTATGTTGTTTTGTCTTCACCCTTAAAAAACCCAGACAAAGGCGAATGTCGACTTTTCGATACTGATATTCACCTAATAACGATGGCTGTTTCCCTCCAGGTCTTTCTGCCGCTTGTAATTGGCATGGCTCTCCTATGAATTTCTCCACCCGTCTCACAAGACGCGATTGCGGTTTAAAAATTGTTCATGACGTTCGTGATGACTTTCTTGTGAACGGGCTCACTATATCGTGCCTTTTGCCTCGTGGTCATTGTCGACTGCAATCTTCAGTAGGAAGAGAGATGCATAGGGGCGTACGCCACGACGATAACCTTGTTTGGATACCCCATGGATCTCAGTATGGAATATTTGTGCAGAGATGACCGGCACTTTTGTCGACCACGAAAATCCCTACATATTCTAGGTTTCAAGCCAATATCCCGCGGGAAAGTCACCATAAAGTGGATTGGGACGAAGTAGCCAAAGAGCTATCGAACCTAATATTTTGGTCTGCTTGATATCTATCAAGAGAAAATTCCCTTGCGAACAAGGTCGAGATAGCTTCCTCACTGCAATCCCTAGTGTTCAGCGCAGTGAGTGTTAAAATTGAGTTGAACAAGTAAGAATCTGACCCGGAACAAACAAAACCTGTTTGCAATAAAGGAGCGGCACATTTTCAGATGTTTTGGGGGTATGAGATTTTTAAGCCGTTGGTTTGGGCGCATCGGGGTTTTTCGTCGGAATATGCCGAGAATAGTTTGGAAGCTTTTCAGCAAGCATATCTGGCCCAAGCCCATGGAATTGAATGCGATGTACATACAACCCTTGACGGTGTGGTGGTTATCCATCATGATGCGCACATTTTACTGGAAGGGAACTTATCTGTTACCATTTCCGAGAGGAACTGGGATGAATTGCGCCGTCTCACCAAAGGCTCGCTTAACCGCCTAGAGGATCTAACCGAGTTGCCGGTGCAAGGTCTTATCAATGTGGAATTGAAGGACCAGGGTCCCCTCAATGGACTTTTGGTCGAATCTGTGAGTAGGATTATTCGCCGTTACCAATGGCAGAAGCGCGTGGTACTCTCCTCTTTTAGCGCAGCCTTATTGCGGCTTCTTCACCTTAACATTCCCGACTGTTCGTTGGCAGCCTTATGGGCCAGCCGACTGCCGGAGGTTGTGGAATTCAAAAAACTGCTTCCCTGTGTCGATGCAGTTCATGTTCCGACTTCCTTTTTGACCCTAGAGTCCTTAGAGGCCTTTCAAGCTCACGGTTATAGGGTTGTGATATGGGATGTCACAGATGAGCTGATGCTGAAACGGTGGACTCAAGCCGGTGTGGATGGGGTCATTGTCGACAATCCCTTCTGGGTCAAACACTAACATTAAGGTGTCGGCACGTTATTTGCCAGCGTACGCTTTGGGGAAAAAGAGCCGAAAGAGAATCCAACATTGTCAGGAAAATAGGGGGGCCAAATATGCAGGCACCAGGATCTCCGGGGCTGGAGGCACGATGGACATCGAGCGCTAAAGTCGGGGTAGGGACGGCAATAGCGGGCACTTCCCGCGTATGGTTTACTTTGTCCCATGGCATTATTAACGAAATTTACTTTCCGCGGATGGATCAGGCCAATACCCGGGATGCTCAATTTTTGGTAATGGCGGGAGACGGGCGTTTTCTCGAGGAAAAGCGGGATCTTCTTCACGAGTCCCGCTACATTAACCCTGGCGCTCCGGCTTTTGAGGTGGTGAATACCGATCCTAAAGGAGCTTTTCGGATTGTCAAACGAATTGTCTGTTGGCCCGACGGTAATGCCGTCATGCAACATTTTCGATTTGAAGTTTTAAAGGGGAACCTGGAAGATTTTCGGGTTTTTCTCTTGGTTGCTCCTCACATCGGCAATCAAGGAGGGCATAATAGTGCTCGCGTTATGGATGTTCATGGGGAAAAGGCTTTGATGGCATGGCGAGAAGGATGCGATTCGTTTCTGTGTGTGAAAGCCAGTATTCCTTTCCGCTCCCAAAGCGTAGGCTTTGTCGGTGCCTCTGACGGATGGACACAGCTGTACTATCACCATATGCTCCAAGAATATGATGAAGCTTTAGACGGAAATATTGCCTTTTGTGCAGAAATGGATCTTGCCACGCCGGAACAGGTCGTGACCTTTGCCTTCGGCCGGAATCAGGCCGAGGCTCGATTTACGGCCGTGCAGGCTTTATTGTATCCCTGGGATGATATCGAAGGACGTTATATAGGGCAATGGCAAGACTATATGAACCGTCTTTCGGGTCTTTTACCTTATAGCCATTCTCACAGTCGGATGCAGCGCATTTCCGCCATGATTCTGAAGATTCATCATGGCAAACTTTTTCCCGGAGGGATTATTGCATCGCTGTCGATTCCTTGGGGTAATGCCGCTGGTGATGGAAACATGGGGGGATATCACCTGGTGTGGCCGCGCGATATGGTAGAAGCGGCACAGGCATTGATTGCGCTGGGAGATATGGAGGGGGCTCGCCAGGCTCTGGCCTTTTTAATGGCTACGCAGAAGGCGGACGGGTCTTGGCCTCAAAACTTCTGGCTTGACGGCGTCCCGTACTGGCCGGGCTCACAACTTGATGAAACGGCATTTCCCATTCACCTGGCTCATCATCTATGGAACCTGGGAGAAATCACAAATGAATCGGTTGTTTATGACATGATAAAGAAGGCACTCGGATACATTTGCAAGACCGGTCCCATTACCGAACAAGACCGGTGGGAAGAAGACGGGGGATATTCCCCGTCCACCCTGGCCGCAACCATTAGTGCCTTAATATTGGGCGGAAACATTGCTCGCACTCAAGGTGATGAAAACATCGCCGATTTTTGTGAACATCTTGCCGATTACTGGCAGGGGCGCATTGACAAATGGACTTTTACGGATCAGGGGGGAATAGATTCCCAATTTCACCGTTATTATGTTCGCATTCACGTGTCCGTGCCGCGGAGCCTTGATGGTCGTGTAGAACATGGTTATGTGCCGATAAAAAACGTTTTACCGGGCCAACTCAATCAATACCCTGAGGAAGCGGTCATTGACGGAGGATTTCTGGAACTGGTTCGCTATGGAGTCAAATCCCCCCATGATGCCCACATTCGCGAATCGGTAAGAGCGTATGACGCCCTTCTTAAAGTGGACATGCCCTACGGGCCCTTGTGGTATCGCTATAATCATGACGGCTATGGCGAAATGCCGGATGGTTCGCCATTTCTGGGTTCCGGAAAAGGACGGCTTTGGCCCCTTTTATCTGGGGAAAGGGGGCATTATGCCGTGGCGCTAGGCGAAACGGCAGAGATTTATCTTGGGGCCATGGAAGGCGCAGCAAGCCTGGGAGGCTTAATACCGGAACAAGTGTGGGACGAGGAGGATATCCCCGAAAAAGAATTATACTTGGGACGTCCCAGTGGCTCTGCCATGCCGTTAGTGTGGGCCCATGCGGAATATATAAAGTTGTTGCGATCGGCCCTAGACGGAAAAATTTTTGAAATGCCGGATACAGTGAAGGCTCGTTATGTCGATCACTTAGCACCGTCTTCCTTTATTTTTTGGCAGTTTAATCATAGGCGCCGTCATTTCTATCAACATGACGCGACCCTGCGCATTGTTGTATCTGCTCCCGCCGAGTGTGTCTTCACGACCGACGAATGGCAATCCCATCATACCGAGAAAATGGCGGACAGCGGACTGGGTTTGTATTATTTGGATATCACACTGGCGGCAGCCAATATGGTGGAATTTACTTTTTATTGGCCGTTAGACACTAAATGGGAAAATATAAACTACCGACTGGATCGCCGTGCCGACTTGGCTCACTAAATTCGGAGTTGAAGGTTCCCAGATGTCCTAAAATCGCCTGACCGATTTGTCTTGACGTACGCATTTTGGACACCCAACGTCAAAGTGCGGATAAGCGGAAAATGTCAACCTCGCCAGTCTTGCTGTCTAGTCTGAGTCCGTTGTTTCGTTAAAATTTGGCATCATGAAATCTATTCTCGGATCATAGGTATGCTGAGAGAAATCAACTGGACAAAGCACAGGCTGGGGGGATCCGAGTGGACTGGAAAGTGATGCTATCCACTTTTGGTTTAATCTTTTTTGCAGAGTTGGGGGACAAGACGCAACTGAGTGTGATGACCTTATCGGCTCAAAGTAATTCCGCCATTTCCGTATTTGTGGGAGCAGCCTTGGCGCTGTCTGTCAGTGCCTTGCTGGCAGTTGTCTTTGGAGAGGCGGTTACGAGGCTGGTTCCTACACAATATATCCATTTTGGTGCAGGGACAGCATTTCTTGTTTTGGGGTTGTTGCTGATGACAGGAAAAATTTGAAGTTAAGTCCGAATCAGTGGGAAAACCGAAGAAATCGAAAGCAGACTTTCATGACCAAATTGAGTTATAAAGGCCTGGTTTTCAAACCTAGGAACATCAGACTCCGAAGAATGAGTGCGCAGGAACATCAAAGAGACGGAGAGAGACAGAACGAGAGTGGAGCCGCGGGAAAATCAGGCGGACAAACGGGACGGCGATTTTTTATCGCGGGACATGGCAAAATGCATGTGCACCGATAAAATAAGCAAGAATATAAGGGGAGCGGTATTTAGACCGGCTCCGTATGCGGGGCGAAATCCGAATCCCTGCCCCAAACCCCACCATATGAGGAGATTAAGGGACAAGACAGACCAGTATAATATTGGGAGGGAGTTCAAAACCAGAACAACAATTCCGGCCACCATTACCACTCCCAGTATAAGATTAATTACCAGCGTGTGGTGAGCAATAAGGTTATATTCGCCGGTTCGGAGTGCTAGGATCCAATGTGGTTGGGCGCGATTGATGATGGGAATCCAAATTCCTTGCCATGCCGGCAGCGTGTTAAAGTGAATCAGTTGCCATAGTGTTCCCAAACTCCAAAAGACCGTTATGAGGCGATTGACAACGGTTGGCACCTTGCTGTCGGTCCATAAAGATGCCGGTGCGATTAAGGCGAGAGAAGCCAGAAGAGCAAGGAGTCCGGCCCCGGGACTTCCTATGATCAGTGAGGTTGAACTTTGGGTCAGGCCTCCCCAATTTTCTCCGAATATCCACAAAAATGTTGAAAAGAGGGAAGATAGGATAAGTGTAATCTTACCGGTGAGATTTTCTCGTTCGGTGAGGAGCACAATGCCTATCGCCATTTGAATGACAACGCTCCATAAACTAGAAGCTACCGGGTGTTTTCCCCATAGGGAAGCCAGGAGTTCCAGCATAGGATGATTGAGTGACTTAACCGAGGCGATTCCCATAGTCGGCCACATTTGGATAATGGCACTGAGGACCCAATAAGCTCCGAGGCCGTACCATAATATGATACGCTCTCTGGGGACTTTCGGTGGACGTGAGCGAATCACAAACAGAACAATTACTTTCGCCCCCACACCGAAAAAAAGAAATATGAGCAGGTCTTCCAAAGATTGTTGGTAAAGGTTGATGGCGTGATTCAACAAAATGCCTCCTTCAGTTGGCTTCTCCTGGCTCAGGCCTATCACCTGCCTATGCATTTTGGGAATTCGTTCTAAAATTAAGACCCGTCGCTTAATCAATTATTATAATGCTTTATAGCCATCTCTTTATGCGGGTGGATCACCACGAAAAAATCACCATGCTAACTGTGACATTTCGAATCAGGCGATTCGTTGTTCCGGGAAGACACATTTGGGAGATGACTTGGTGAGACTTATGAGATGCCAATGCTTTCAAATTTAGATCAATCCTGTCTAAGACGCCATGCGTAGACATAATGCAGATCTCAAATTACTTAACGGACTGTCACGGTGTGGTTAACTTGGGTATACTCCGAGGGAGTTTACGGATTAGAGGACTATCAACAAGAACAATGCAAGGTGGCGGGGTGAACCCGGTCTATTCGATTGCGACCAGGCGATGGAAATGGTATGATAGTGTCGTTAAAGCGCCCGTGGTGAAGTGGATATCACGCAGGCCTCCGGAGCCTGAAGCAGGGGTTCGAGTCCCTTCGGGCGCACCAAAGTTTATAAACCCGCAATCCCTTGCGAATTGCGGGTTTATAAACTTTGGTTAAAATAGCCCACGGGCCGCAGGAAATCGGCAACCATCCTCCGAGGCCTTCGTCTCGGCGCGGGCCCACTGCATGGGTCTGGCACCATGGGAGCCCATACACGCTCCACCAGCCACACCCATACCAAACTTTGCTTCTCTATCGAGTTGTTGGGGATCCAATAAATACCGGGCGCCGGCATAGATGGTCGGATCCGCTTGCCGAAAGAGCGCAAACCAGGCCGTCAGGCTGGCCGCTTCGGTGGCAGGACTGTGCAGGGCGGAGGTAAACCGGGGATAGCGTTGACTCCCGATGTGCTGATAATTTTGGACACTCTAAACCACTGCCGGCACAGAATTCCAGCTATGCTGTTCCATGACGACCTGTAAAGCCCGGGCTTGCCGCGACAGTGTATATGGTCAAATAAAAATGGACAGTTTGGCCATCGTTTTTCCCCAGTTTAGCCATTAAGAATTCCCCACTTTGGCCATTAAGAATTGCCACTGTCTGCACCCTTCTCGGATACTCAGTAGGGGG
>JAKACM010000150.1 GCA_021821465.1 Bacillota bacterium | reverse complement strand
GGTTTGACCTGTCTACATGTCGGAAACATCATCGCTTACAGTGCCAACCATTCTGGGTTGGCCTCGCACCGATTTTCATCATGATATTGTCATAATTGTCGAAATCTAACTTTGCCGAGGACCTGGTGGAATAGAAGCTGAGGATTGACAATGGCCGAAATATTTGTTAAGTGTGCGAGAAGGCTGAAGGCACCCTCCTCTATCCATTGTTCCTTCCGGGTAAGGCGCGGATTAAAAGGCCAGGGTTCCTTCCACCACCAGGGATTGGCCGAGGGCTGAGCAATAATCCGAACGCCTTGTTCGTCCATCAAGGGCAACAATGGAATAAATCCCGGTTCTTTGAGTGTATGCGGGATACGAAAGCCATCATAGCAGATGGCAGTGGCGCACAAGATATTATCAATGCTGAAGGAGCCGAGAGCCTCGTCCAATGGGCCCGGAGACAAATCCAGGGTGTCTTCTTGAGTGGGAACCAAATTTACTTTCCGTGTGGTGTGAATAACGTCCCCCGCGGGGTTGATCGTCATGCTAAAGTTAAATATGTGATTAGTATGACATGTCCAGGTTTCGGATTGATACCCATTCGCATTTTCGGGAAGAAGAGCACTGCCGGCTACCAGATATACACGATAATGGCGTGCCATGCGAGTCATGGTACGATACCAATCGCGCCAGACTTTAGGGGCATTCAAAAGGAAAAAGGCTTGCCGCAGCGAGAGTGTGCGGTGAAGGAGCATTTGTTTGAACAGATCCGGCCACAGCCTTCGTCCGATTCGTGAGAAGGCGTCGTCCATAGTATCGACGTCCTTAATGAGATCCAAATTTTCTGACAACACCAAAAATGTTGCCAGATCTTCGGGGAAGACCACCAAAGTCGGAATTTGGGGATCGCGTCGAGCGGCAATCTTTTGCATTATAATATCCACTTTATGGTCAAATGCATTTGCCGTGGCATAGTCGGCTAATCTCATATAAGGTTGTACGGCAAATAGATCGACGGTGGACATTGTTGTCTCCCCCAAAAGGAAATTATTCCGGGTCACTTTATTAATTTTATTATCCCTCGCTTAAAGGAACCGTCAAGTGAGGAACATGACCTCAATCCGGAATTGGGAATAAATGCGTTCTTACGCAATCACACGATAGGGAAGATGAGATGAGCGCTATGAGTCCGCAACATCAGGTGCTTGAATCGTTTTGGTCCTGGTGTCGCCAGCTTGCGATACCTTTGGAGTTTGTTTCCTTGGATGCTTTTGAGAAGGGCGATGAACCTCGTAATGGGTTTATCTACCGTCAGGAGTGGAAGGGGGGAGTGATTCGTTTAGGGTTCAGTCGTCCGGTAGCGACGCTTTGGATACGATTTTTGGCGGATGTGCTTGCACATCTTATGACCGACCAGGAGAATCAATTCGTCATGGCGTCGGTAGTCCATGAAGTCAGAAACCCCCTGAGCGTGGCTATTGGCTACCAAGAATTGTTGTCCCAGTCTTATTCTCACCCTTTGTTGGGTAGAACGACAGACTTGTTGATGCAGATAAATGAACGTTTGGAAGATGTGTTGCATGGATACCAGAATGTATTGCACTTTGAAGATTTCGACGTGCTGCAATTATGTCAGGAGGTCGGCGACGAATTTCGAGAGGATTTGGCCCGTCTTCGTATCAGTTTGATGGTTCACGGAGAAACGCTATGGATACGCGGAGATAGAAAAACCATCCGCCAAGTTGTGCGCAATTTGCTTCGCAACGCCCGCGATGCCGTAGACGCGGGCGGAAAAATTGAAATCAGCACGCAAAATGAGGACACGTGTGTTATCTTGCGAGTTATGGATAATGGTATGGGAATTGCCGAAGCCCTTCGTCCCTTTCTGTTCCAGCCCTATTTCACGTCCAAGGACGATGGACACGGCCTGGGACTGGTCATCTGCCGACGCATTGTTCAACAGCATCATGGGGAAATTGACATTGAAGATCGATCGCCGGGAACAACCGTCTCGGTGAGATTGCCTAAAAATCCCGAGACAAAGGCAATAGATTTGGGTTGAGGTTTCGATCCGCTCTCATGCATAAAGTTACGAACAATTAGAACACTTTCGGTAAGCAGAAGAAAATTCTGCGAAGATTCTGCATTGTTTGTGTCCGTTATGGGTGAAAATGTCAATCGGATAACCTGTTAGAGTGAAGTGTCTTTAGACAGGACACGGGACAATACCTCTTGAATCATCAACCGCAATGGTTCCAGCTTAAAAGGTTTGGCCAATATGTCGACCGCCATGGGATGCGTTCGTGCTATCAATTCCAATTCGGTGGATGCCGAGATCACTATGACGGCGGATGGCCAAATCACAGCAGATCGTTCCAGCCATTCGCTACCGTTCATATCGGGCAAACAGTTGTCGAGGATGACGATTTCCGGATGATAACGGGCCAGCAAATCCAGTCCTTCAGTACCGTTACCCGCCTCAATAGCATCTAAGGGACTGTCGAGTGAGTCAAGCTGGGTTTGCTTGATGACCATGCCGATGATATAGCGTATGCCCGGCACATCGTCGATAATAAGAATGGTGGCCACCGGAATCACCCTCAATCAATTAATAGAGGAACGTATTCCATTATTGCCATGCTTGGAACAGATTGCAAGCATTTGCTCGACGGGAATTTTGGCAAGTGTTATATAATGCCTTTAGATGGGGTGCGGGAAAAGGATAGAGAGACGGATTAAAAGCACGCGAAATTTTGCACCAAGAGAGATGCTCTGAGATATTCTATAGGACGGGTGTTGCGTGAATCCCAAACGTGCTTAGATGATTACCGATGAGGGAAGAGGGGAAAATTTTGTCAGCCACAAACATTCTGCGCCACACATGGCGACACCTTGTCCGAAAACCCGGGAATTTGGTGTTGTCGTTTTGGTATCTGTTTATTCTCTTTTTGTTCCAGCTCGTTGCGGTGCGCGGACTGGGGACCGGATTTCAAGAATGGCTCAAGGCATTGAATCCGAGCAAGATCACGGTGTCCAACCTTCCGCCTTTGCCGCATGGACTGGCCGTAAAACTCATACTCACTTACTTAACGATGGTGCTGGTTGTGTTCCCCTTTGTCGTTGGGGCCTTATATGGCGGGGTAGCCGACAGCTTGAGGATGGGCGGCAATACGCAAAGCGGTTTGTTGGCCTTTTTTCGTTACGGATACCGGCTGTTCTGGGAAAGCCTGGGCCTTTTGGTGGGGATCGTCGTGGGGACGGCGGTGGTGCTGGCCGTAGCCCTTCTGATCAATTTTTTCTTGGCCTTTGTCGGAGAACACGCTCTGGTGCTCCGAGTGATTATGGGCATTGTGGGGACGATAGTTATCTTGGCCCTCATGTTCTGGTGGTTTTCTGCGGTGTTGTATTGGATGGGAGCGGTGTATTTTGGACAGCAGCGCGTGCTGCCAAGTTTAGGGGAAGCTCTGTCGTGGGTTTGGCGGCATAAGGGAGAAAGCCTCAGAGTGATGGGATTGACGGTGTTGCTGGTACTCGTGACTGCCGTGTTGTTTTCCTTATTCACGTTGGTGCCCATCATCGGACAGTTTTTTGCGATTATCCTTTACGCGGGTATTCTGGCACTGATTGCTACCGAATCAAGTGTCTTTTACCGTGAAGCTCGGCAACATGATATTCCTCCCACCTTTAGTGCGTAAGAGAATATTGGGTTCATGGAAAAGGATTTGGAAGCCACTCGTCAGTGGAGAACTTGAGGTTTTTAAGAACCATAGCGTGCTCAGATCAAAGATGAGCCGGATATGGGCCCAAAGAGTGGCAAAAAATTCGATTCCATATATTGTGTATCCCTAAAACCTTAACCGCTATGGTTGTAGTGCGACGCCGGTGGTTTACGGAGCAGAAAGAAGTCAGTCTGTACCATTTGCACCGGGGTTGTGGCAGGCGTGCGAAACTCTAACCGCCTTGATGAGAGGATGAAGACGACTTCTTCGGTGCCGGCGCATTGACCGTGAGTGCCAAAGAGCCGTCATGTAAATCATGAACAATGCAGTTTGTGATGCGAGAGAGCCACATGGCAATTCTGTCTCGTTCTGCAATGTCTTCGGCATAAAAGATCGGAGCCATCCCACCTCCGATGGCCTGACGATTAACACTCACCACGGCAAACATGACGGCTTGAGGGGCGTCTGCCACTACCATCAACTCCTTTTACAATAGTGCCGGCACTCATGACGATCTGAGAGTCTATTCTGGAGTCTTCCCTGACGTCCCGGAAGTTATCCACTGCGCCGTGAAGCCCTTGCACTCAGGAGAAATTTCCGGGTCTATGCTTAATCAGTGGTCGCCCTTGGAAAAGTGGATACGTTGGTGGCGGGTGACTCATTCACCGAGTTTGTCTCTCTATTGGAATTGGATTCATTGAGCAGGAAGCGGAATATACGACGTGTCGTCGCATTATCGGTACGTCGTCAAAGCCCGGCCCCGTATCTCTGGCATAAAATGGGGGGATAGGCAATCGATTTATCACCGATGTTCATAGTTTATGAGATCTCGAGGACTGACTATCTTAGGATGGGTGCTCCTAAATGAAAAGGTGCACGCGTCACGGTGTCTGCCTGTCCCGGCGCGGCGCCTAATTGTCCTCAAACTGGAAAATGTTTTTCGCCGCCGGGATGCCCTCTTTTTCCATTCCTTGGATGGTTCCATGATGAACCGGGAACCAAGATTTTCAATCTTCCTGGGAAATCATGTCGGCACGGTGTTTATGCACCAACATCCTGATCTTAATCGCCTTCCGAACGTCTGTTCATGGTAATTTCGGGGCTTTAGAGTATACCACGTAATCAGTGGTGCAGAGCTTCGCCGGGCTCTTATCCTTTCGCCTCATCCGCACGGTCGTACTGTGACAGACGCACGATAGAGGGTATACATGCTATACACGGGATACATTGGATCTCATCCCACCTCTGTAGGTTGCAACGGAGAGCGAGTCCATGGTTAGACTTTATATCACCCATATTATGCTAATCATGGGAGTCCCTAGGATATAAGTCATCTTATTAAGTATGCATCGAAATCCAGAGCGGCGTATGCTTCCTGTCTGTTGGGCGCCAGTGGCCTGAGCAAGAGGCAGTTGTCGTGATCCCCCATGCCCATAACCGGGCCATGAGCGGCAGTACTGCCCGATCTAACGGCATCGGATCAATCTCAAGGTTACCGATTTCACGCGCATAGCTCAAGCTGGGGCCGCGATGGGCCAGAGAAACGACCTCGACACATTTCTTAGTGTGAGCGCTCTGATGCAACGATTCACGTGATCCCCTTTCCTCCTCTCCTATTCGACATTAAAGGGACAAATTCTCCTATCGAGAATCCCATAAAATCTACTGGTGATAGACGCTAGCCGAACCATCGGGACCCTCTTCGGGATGAGAATGTCTTGCACCCGATCTCTTTGACAGCGGATCCCGATTTTCCTTCGCATCCAGGAATTTTTTTCCTATCGACCATGCAGTCTATTCGGACAATCAAAACTGGGGATAAACAAGGATCCAAACCCCAGGTGTCGGTACACTGCGCCAAGCCTTGGAGCACCGCCTTCAGATCTGCCCGAACAATCGTATGTAACACCCCCTAGACGGATTCCGACAACCCGGACCGCAGGGGACCACTATAAAAATTGCTACGCACGCGCTTAACTCATGTCGCCCAAACGTCCGTCGGAGAGCATCTCGCGGAGCAGTAGCAGTGAGAAGAGTTCGTAGGGCGGAGACACACCTAACCTATTGAAATGCATGTGAATGTGAGTGGCGACGATTTGCCGATAGGGTACCGTGAGACTTTCAGTTTGGCATAATTGATCAAGGAGTAAAAGCGCCGTCTTCTGCGATTGGCGGAGGTCGTCCAGCAGGGTTTTTATCGCAGCCGTTAGAGAGTCCGTGTGATTCGCCAATTGGTCCGTAACGCGTTGTTTTAATGCTTGAACCTGGCTGTTGAGCATCACTTGCCATCCAGTAATTTGATTATCAAGAAACTCTATGATACGTCGCATGTTCAAGGATTCTATTTGACTAATCAAGAAATAGGCAAAGGCAATGCCTGCCACGATCTTGTCATTGAGAGATTGGGCCTGTCTGATGCTCTGAATAGCGAGTTGCGTGGAATGGTAGAACAGTTGCTCGGATATAAGGAGCCCCTCGTGACCTCCGTATCGATCTGTTTCGGCAACGTATCGAATCTCGCAGACCGTGTTATTTGCGTACCAAGAGTATTGCATCCACTCATCGGTCCTAAGCTTCATCACTTGAAGGTAAAAATTAGCGGCGGTCAATGTTTTTGAACATGGTGCGGCGTATACGTACGCCTCGCAGGCGTCGACCACGGTACGTACATCTTCGTGGTCCGCAAGGAATCTGATTCGAAGATGGGGTCCCCCTTCCCAGTACCTAACAAAAAAGAACGGGATGTCCTTGAGCCTGTCACTAAAGAGCGGTTCGACCAAACCGCGAACTAGGCCGTCCAATTTCTGAAAATCGTGGTAAAAAACATGTACGCTTTGCCATCTGCTATTCATTGATTTCTCCGTGTCGAGACAATTCCAATACCAATTCGACTGCGTGACCTTGATAGATGCTGTGACCATAATGGTCATTGGAAGGCAACATTTCTTCAACGACTAGCATTCGAGATCTTTCCATTATCCTTCGAAATTCCATAATGCTAGGGTACGAGCTCAAGTCTATGTATTGTGCCTTGCGATAGTTTTGTGGCACATTCGCCTGCGGCCACAAGATCGCTCGTACAAAGAAATAACTGTCAAGCCCATTGCTGGCGGCCCAGTCCAAGAGCGACATCATATCTCCCACTCCAATGTGAGGTCCAATAGCGGGAAACTGACTTTTCGGTACGATCCATGTGCGCCGACCGAATACGATCTCAGGGCAGAACATTATTCGAGGCACGCAAATAATCGCGTCTTGCTCTTCGGATTCTGATATGAAATCATTAAGAAACATGTCAACGACGCTAAGAGGCGACGCGCTGGAATCAAATAGGGTCAGAAACCGTGTGATGGGTGGTAAAAAGAACGGCATCATGAAGCCCAGATACCGGGGACGAATTTCTTTGTCTGACGGTACATGTTTCAGGTATAGCGTATCGGTATTTGGATTAAGACCAACCTCCAAATCGACAACGGCTATCTCTGTGCTCGGCGAGTTGCCGGGCAATGACCATCCGGGTGCAACTATAAGTTCCTCGGTCATGAACACTCTGCGGTCTGCTGGGAAGCCAAAATAACCGTAGATATCTGCGACGGTTTCTCGTGATGCGCCGTCGTGACTTAGACCCAATCCCTTGATGAATCGACTAAACATGTGACCGTGTCCGTCATAGATGTGATTGATAACAAACTGTAGACCGTTATCGTCGCTCGTGGGAATGAGATGTCCCATGATGTCCCAGGAGTAGTTCTGTTGAGGATCCACACTAGTCGTAAACTCAGTGAGATCTAGCGGTGATTGTGTGCGAATTACTTCTCTGAGGCTTCTTTCGATTTGTTGATGAACCGCATGTAAGGAACCGATTTTTTCATTGTGTAGCGGGTTGTACCGCATCAGCCGTTGTGTTGCACGAGCGTGGGGATCGGTGTCTTGGCTTTCTTGGGACGTGAATGCTTGCCATTTCTGCAGAAATTCCAACAGAGGCACTGGGTTGCCTTCGGAATAATGGAGCTTGAAAAACTCTACCTGGGTCCGACGTGCGGGATAGGTCGGATCAAAGATGTAAGAGATAGCCGCTAAACTTGACAATGAGTTCACGAGGGCTGAAGGCATCGACGGAATTGGTATTGGTGCGGTGGCGTACATGTCTTCAAGTACGGGTGGATACAGAGATGTTGTTGAGCTTTTGCCGTCCAATGCAAGATGGCATGCTTCTTCAAGTTCCTTTAGAGCGGCAAACCGTTGAGGCCCATCGACGCCGTCCAAGCGTTCCAGCCAGTTCTTTACAGGCACTGCAAGTGTGGTGTAATTTAAAAAGTCTTGATCAAGCGCGTTCGGCCGTGTTTCTTCGATCAAAATTCCGTTGGCGAGCAGGACGTTTACAAGTGGAGTATAATCCGGATTTTGCGCCTCAATTTCAGTACGGGTTAAAGACTTTTGCTGGAGCATCAATACGAGGTCATTAATGGTTCGGGGTATCGGCGAAAGCCTGACGATTTTTTCGTGTGTATGAACGCCATCTGTATTGAATTCAAGAGCTCCCGTTAATGCCAAGAGCGTGGAATCAGCAACGATGCTGTTTGGATTTAGTATTAGGCGGGCGTTTTGTAAATTTTTACTATCTATGCGTTCGAAGTTCCACAGTCGATAAGCAATGTTGGGATTCAAATAGACGTCGCGCTTGATCGGCATTTCCCACTGTGAATTGTCGGTTTGCCCGACTTCAGTACGCGATACTCCTGCAAAGGTACTGTAAGGAGTGGTTTTCAAAGATGCCCGAACAAGATATTTCGTCAGTGATATTGTGAATTGGCGTCGAGTCTTGCTATCTATCGGTTTATCATTCAAGGCATCCACGAGTCTTAAGTATAGGGGCTCGCTTGACAGCATTACACCACTTTGAAATAACGGATCGCTGGCTAAATCAAGAAGAACCTTCCAGAGATCCCGCACGTCAGCCTCGTACACTGAATTTCTTAAGGAGTTGATTCTTACCCATTGCTGCTGCAGATTCAAATAGCGGGTTATGACGTCGTTGCGGATCTGAGGGTGTCGCTGGAGAATGATGAGTTCCGTGGTGCCGATGGGTTTTAGGTTTTTAATGAGGCGTTTGCACTTGAGGAGCTCCGACCGTTGAATCTTGGAGATTACCGCCGGGATGGATTCATATATGGCGCTATCGATCTCCTGGACAATGTTGTTCAATTCTTTGTTTATAAGCTTAAATTCACGGATCCATTCCGATGACTTGTGGGCCCTTAATTCAAGGGCTGTGCGGACCGGAAGGTGGCAGAATCGAGCCAAAATTGGAGTTTTCATAATAATTATAATAGAATATAATTGACAGATTTGTCAATTATATGATTTCATATTTTTGAAAGGAGACTATTTCCTTTCGCATCACAGCTGTTTGAAGGGAGGTAATTCACGTGGAGGAATTCGAAGTCGGAGAAATCAACCTGGAAGTCATGGATCTTGCCGATGCGGTAGGAATGCCCGATTTGGCGGCATCTGCCGGTCCGATAGCTTGTTGTAGTTGCTGCCTCATTTGTTGCTGTTGTTCTGCGGCATCCGCCTAAACGTATATTCAACCTGAATCCGTGACAGGAAATTGACCCACCGAGTGAGTGTGCCAATATATGACATAATCTAGCAGAGTATGGGATCATCAAAACGGAACGGGACAAATGAGGGATCCGAGCCGGTCTGCACTCTC
>JAKACM010000032.1 GCA_021821465.1 Bacillota bacterium | reverse complement strand
TGGAGTTTTTGAGCCAGGATGAACAGGCCCGTCAACTCTACGAGGAACGGCAAAAGGCATTGATGACCTACACGGCGGATGTTGAGGGGGCAAGAGAAGAAGGTCGCGAAGAAGGTCGCGAAGAAGGTCGCGAAGAAGGCCGCGAAGAAGGCCGCGAAGAAGGCCGAGAAGAAGGGGAGCATCGCCGCGCGGTCAGCACCGCCCGCAAGCTGATGGCCGCAGGAATGGACGTGAAGCAAATTGCCGCGTTTGTGGATTTGTCCGTCGACGAAGTGGACGCGATTCGGCGGAGCTTGAGCACAGATTGAGGATACTCCCATTCCCGGCCGGACATTCCTGCCGGCGGCGTTGTTCCCTGGGCGCGATACCCCGGATAATGTGTCATCACACGGAGAGATGCCCCATCATCTCTCCGTGTTCAGGTTTTGGCCTGGTGACGCACAGGCTCATGCCATCCTGAATGGATTCCCCCGAATCCGCAGAGGTTGTTGCGGCCTTTTTCGGGCGTCTACTCCGTTTCCCTGTTTCACTGCGCTCGGTTGTTCTTCAGATGATCGCGAGAATCCGTTAGGCTATGACCTGTGGAGTTATTTTCTGTGTTCTCCTATGGCCTGTCACGCAGTCCATATACACACGTGACACGGGTCTGAGTGGGTGATGCTCTCACCTCGTCTCGGAGCCGTCTGTTTGCCGATGTTTTTTGATCTTTTTTTGGGGGGCGGCTGAGGGAAGATTCGCACGACCCCTCCGGTTCGTCGGCGATGAGGAATCATGCCCGTCCGCAGAGATGGTTGTGTTTCTGCCGTCACCAAGCTCCCATATCCTGTCATACCACATCTTGGCTCACACAAGTTAGGTGCACCCGTCGCATGGTTAGCTTTCTCTAGTTCGAGTACTATCGAAATAAAAACCGTGGGATCATCCTGGAGAAGACTTCCTGGAGGCAATCTTTCGCGCGTGCCGAGGCGGCAGGTGCCATAGGGATTGACGTGGGTATAGGCCAGTGGTGTCAGCGCTCATAAATCTTCCGTTCCTGCCCGATACAAGTGCCCGAACCGATTCGATTGATGGAGCGCATTCAGGTGCGTAGAAGAAGAGTGCCGAACGGTGCCGTTCAGCCCGCCTTATGGTATACTAACGACCCTTTATACAGATGATTAGCCACATCTTTCGCCAGCCACGGCATGCCGACACTCTGAGCAATTTCGGCTGCCGAGCGATTCCACTGTTGCTGATCGGCAGCCGATAACTGTTGAATCTGGACAGCGATATAAGGATATATATGGAAGGTGTATTGATGTCATCATCCCACAGTTACTGTCGTTTAGCAAATAGAACGTTTCGGAAAGCCAGGTTGGTTAATACTCGCATCAAAGAGGATTTTCGGGTGCCCTTGGTGAGTTTCCAGCCAATTTCGGCTCGGTTCCGCGGGCCTTGCCTTTATCCGGTTATCTAAGTTACGTAGTACCCACTTTGCCGATGAGTTCCTCGGTAAGTTGCTTTGATTTCGTGAACAGTCAGGTGGATGGGGCCCTTTCTCCCGAGGTGATACTCTCCAAACAGTGGACGGAGGTCGAACGTGGCATCCGGTTTGAGCCAAACAATTTCCCCTCAGGACGTTAATTTTACTTCGTTTGGGTTCAACAACTTAAAGGGTAAGTGGGTCGTTAATCAACAACTCAACGGCTTATGGACGACAACCAATGGCGGACAATCATGGACGATTTGGCCCCTTTGGCGCCTTATCGATTGGCCGATTGTAGATACACGACCACCATCATCTTGGAAGTTTGCCACATGCCAGATTAACCCATTAGACCGGGGACAATTCGCGTTTTGTTGACAGGGCCCCTTTCTTTATTTAGTGGGATGTCAGCTTCATGGATACCGGGCGCAGGGACTCTAATTGACATCTCGGGATTTAAGTCAAACTTACCCATAATCCTTTGATCCGTTAAAAAGCCGGTTGGCCCTTGTCACGTTGTCGGAAGCCGACACCGACACTGTGATTGTGTCAGGCATGATATCCGCCAACAACCTTAACACACGTCGATTGCGCCTGCAGAAGATCACAACGACTAGCTCCCCAGTTGAACAGCTCGATATCAGTGGGCCATTAAAAATTCCTGAATGGCTCGGGCCACCTGGTCGGGGGCTTCCAGCATAGGGTAGTGCCCAGTCGAAGCAATTTTCACAAAATGTGCCCCGGATATTTGTTGCAAGGGTTCCGAATCAGATGCCAGCATGCGGTCATGTTCTCCGCGAATCACCAAAGTTGGACAATGGATATGCCGAAGAAGCGGGTCAATGTTGGTCGTTAGATTGGTTTGAATTGTTTGCTCCAAAACATGACCCGTGATTTTTTTTATGGCATCCTTTTGTTTTGTCATGATTTCCGAATCGGGAGCACGATAGAAGGCCTGTAACCAAATACGATTGAGGATCTCAGGCAATCGGTGTTCAGGTGTACGGTGCACTAACTTTTCCACTCGCCGTAAATGCTCTTTGGTTATTACCGAAACGGACGGGGCCCCGCCTCCCGGAAACGTGTCAAGAACCACCAAAGTATCCACATAATGCCGCAACTTAGCCGCAATAAACAAAGCTCCGGCCCCTCCGAAAGAGTGCCCGATTAAGGTGACGGGTCGTATATTCCAATGGCGTATGAGACGAAGTGTATCACGGGCGTAATCTTCAATCGCATATCCTGTCGGGGGTTTGTCGGTGTCACCGAATCCCCTCACGTCGACAAGATAGGCACGGTAATTTTCCATCGGCAAATGTTTTAGTAAAGGGTGCCAACTCTCTTTGGACATAAGCCATCCATGCAAAAACAATAAAGGACGTGGTCCCGAACCCACGATATCAAAAGACACAGAGACATTTCCCACCGAGACGTACATCTCTAATCCTTCTTTTCCATTTAAATTCCGCCGCCAATATGCTATACCCATTCTTGTCTACTATTTTACACGGCAGAAACACTTTTCGATCGCAATTCTCGGCCGCGTTCGACCAAGGAATAACGGATAGTATTAACCGGTCCAACCTGTTTTGGACTAAACACGGTAGCTCCCACTCTTTTTTGGGCCGACGTCCGATGTTCTCTCGAAATTTGTGACGGTTATGTAACCCGATCAGCTCATTCATCGTTATTATGAACAGAAGGCAGAGGAGGAGACAGAGATGAAGCAACGACCGCACTACATCATAGGCAGTGCTCTTAGCATCCTCACATTAACCGGCTGCGGACTGAACGGTGCAGCCGCCGCAAATTCGGGACATGGTAGGACTTACTCAATTTCCGGAACGGTAACAACTCAAGGACATAAGACTATTTCAAGCAACAGTCCAAGTCCTAATACTACCCCGCCCTCCAATTCCGGTAATTCTTATACGCCGCCCAGCAACTCTTCGGCACAAGCCCCGTCCCCATCGTCTAACCAGGAATCCGACTTTTCGGCCACGTCCAGTGCGACCTCACCATTTGCGTCAATCATTCAACAAGCGATGTCAGCCGTCAAGAGATCCACCCAGTTGCCACTTGAAGCCCCCGAAGCGGTTCCTAATTCCGCCTACAGCTCAGTTGGCGGGTATCTGACAGCCATAACCACTACTGCACCGGACTACTGGCTTGTAGAATTGCGGGACACGACTAAGCAAGAACCGGTAAATTCCCCAAACATCGGGCACACGCTGAGTTCTACTCCCGCAATCGGCTCGTTTGGGATTAATCAGTTGGCCCAAAATCAAGTGGGAACACCCTCACTCGCCAACACCACATTGCGCCAATTTAATCCGCTGTGGCATCCCAATCAAAATATCTTGAATGCAACCAAGAAACAGAGCCTCGTGGTCGGCGGCTCGCACGCTGCTTTGGGCGCCACAGCATATGGCTTCCAGAACAACTTCAATAACGCGAAAATTATTTGGACGGAAGGAAACTGGACCATCGAGGTGGTCGGCGGCAGCCCCCGGTATGAACAAGACACAGCTTTTCATCTCGTCAATTATTTGCACTCCCATTACCTTCCCCCGTATCCGGGATTAATTATGGTGCAATTGACACAAGAAGGGCCGGGAAACAAAACGCAATCGGTGACACATATGGACTGGATTGATGGACGGTATCTGATGCATATTGACACGCGCATTCCCTCCTCACAAAACCCAGTCACTGCAGCCAAAATGGCCGTATCCTGGAATCATTTTTAATGGGGATCCAAAGCACGTATCGATCCACCCTAATGTTGTCCACTAAACCTTACCCGACAAATGATTGCCTTCTCAAACAGTCTGGGAAAGGAATAATACTAAACCCCAATTTTAACAGCTCAGACTCTGGATCTTGGCTTTTTCTTCCCTATGCAATGTTTCCTCTAATCTCTCAAGTCTCTTACGATGAACTTCCGTATCCCCTCACCTGCCGTCAACAATCGGTAATGGCTAATATGGCGGTTTTGATGCGGCCAACCCCGGTTGATTGAACATAGTGAACTGGATGTCTTCTATTACCGGCCATTTTGCGTTTTTGAGTATCGTCAGACGAGCGGACACCCCGGTGTCAGAAGGTTATGGTAGGGAAATACCAAGATGTTGGCGGACATTATGGTCAAGGGCACAATGGTATTGGCATTATTGCAAAGGTGCTGCGTCTCCAATGAGTTGAATACCGTCTTGATCCCGCCAAGCTTGTGGCCACCCCTCAAAGATCTTGTGGTTTGTGTGGCCGTCCAGTGTCTTCTTTACTTGCCGTGAGCAGTGGACCGTGTAATAATTCCCACAAACGGTGAGTCCGTTGCAACGCTAAGATTTGTGGAAAGTCCAGGCGGCAACAACATGTTCGTATTTGATGGCCCAGTGAGGACCGGCTACTCCTTCACCTCCTTTCCCGGAGATAATCTTCCTATAGTTTCCATTGCACGACATTTTTTGGAATATTTGGATGAGTTGATTTCCTGTCTCGGAGCTATGTACCTAGGTATCTTGGTCAAAAAAATGCAAACAGCATAATATACCCAAAATTCGGGTACAATACCCGCATCATCCAAAACAAAACACATATGTTATAATTAGTTATGAGGTGCGGCACAAAGTTCTATAGAAGAGACAATGGCGATTATCCAATTAGGAAATATCTGCTGTCGTTGCCGACCAACACAGGGCAAAGGTATTACGCTCGATCGAACTTCTGGAAGAGTTCGGACCACAGCTTGGCAGGCCGCTCGTCGAGAATATACGGTGCTTGCGTGTGAAGCAAGGAAGCAATATCTTTCGGATATTCTTCTTTACCTGGGTGGATCGGAAATTGGTCTTACTTCATGGGTTCTCAAAGAAGACACAAAAGACACCCCTACAGGACATTGAACGCGCGCTCCGATACAGGGACGATTTTCTCAGGCAACAGGAAAAGACCAAGGAGGAAGGTGACAGTAATGAGTGAACTACAAAAATTCATTGCCGAACAGTTGAAGGATCCCGAATTTCGAGAGGCATGGAAAGAAAGCCGAATTGAATATGAAGTGGCTCGTCAACTGATTCTGTTGCGTAAAAACAACGGCTTAACGCAAAAACAATTAGCTGAGCGCCTCCACACTAAACAATCCGAGATCGCCAGAATCGAAAATGGGAATCAAAACATCTCGTTGGGCAAACTGCGTAAAATGGCTGAAGTCATGGGTGGGCACGTCGTCATAAAAATCGAGTCTACTACACCCCACGAATTGCAAAAGCAATAAGGTTACAATATATTTTCAAATCGCGGCCTATTACTACGGGAAAATGGCCCATTTGCATTCGTTAATGCAATTCTTTCATTATTTTATTACCGTCCAGTTCCTCGTAGATTCACCCGAAAAAATCGGGGCCAGCCCATGCCATGGCAATGATTTCTATCGGGATTTATGCCACACCATCGTCATGAATCTTTTCGCAACTACCGTTTCACGGTTAATCCCGCATCCATGAGCGAATACGAACTTCTTTTTCCCGCAGCCCTCAGACAGTGAATTCGGGCCATTGTCCTAAGACCTTAAGAATATACCACCCTCTCCAGAATCGTGGGAAACCTCCGCTCCGCTTAAAACCGGTTCACGCGACGTCTCGGTCTCTCAATTTATAAGGGTCCCAGAACGGCACTGTTATGTTGTTTTAATCTTGCTCAAAGATCAGATCTTGTTGGCACCCAAATATCAAGGTTGTAGGGTGCCCCGAACAGAAGGTTGAAGAGTAGAACGCAACACCAATATATTATAAGTCAGCGAAAAATTCGCAGTGTGAATTTTTATGCTACTATTTCTCCATAGTAGAGCTATTTGCACTCTTTTAAACAAGTCAGAATGCTAATTCATCTAATTCCCATTACCACGAGGAGAAGAAAATTATTCATGCATGCATTCCCCGAAGAGTCTTTACGACAAAACATCCGAACTCTCGTGAGCCCGGTTGAATGTGACCAAAAAGAGCAGTTTATACAGGGCCTGACAGATCTCGTCGGCAATCGGCTGATTTCCCAGCCGGATCGGTTAACGATTTACAGTTACGATGCCACGGGCGAACAATGCTTACCGGATGCCGCCCTCGTCGTCCAAAACGACGAGGAGTTGCGATTAATTCTCGAACAAGCGAACAGATTCGGTGTTGCCGTTATCGCCCGGGGATCCGGGAGCAATATCAGTGGGGGCACCCTACCCATCTTAGGCGGGTTGGTAATCTCCCTCGCGCAGATGAAAGCAATCCGGCAGATCGATCCGGATTATCGACAAGCCATCATAGAACCGGGTGTTGTCAATGCCGAGTTGCAAAAAGCTTTAAAACTCTATGGCTTCTTTTTTCCCCTGGATCCCGCAAGCCACGCCATCGCCACTGTCGGTGGCAACGTAGCAGAAGGTTCCGGGGGACCTCACTGCGTGAAGTACGGTACCACTGCCCACTATGTTCAATCCCTCCGCGCTTTCTTGACAGATGGCACACCTGTTCTCTGTCCGGATGAGTTCACACGCATAGACTGGCCCGGTTTACTTACCGGATCCGAGGGAACTCTTGCCGTCATAACCGAAATATCGGTGCGCATCCTCCCCGTGCCTCGAGACAGCGGTATGCTCTTGGCAGGATTTGACTCGCCCGTAGAGGCGGTATCCGCCGTATCCGGAATTGTTCGGGCCAGGCAAATTCCTTCTGCCCTGGAACTTTTAGACAAGGCCACATTGGATACGGTCAGGCCCTTCATGAATGCCGGTTATCCGGATTGTGGAGCGGTATTATTAATAGAAGTCGACGGCTCTGACACTCATGTCAAACGACAAATACAGCAAATCACCCGAATTTTGGAAGGATTCTGTGCTAATCCGATACTTATCGCCGAAACACCGGAAGACAGGGATATGTTGATGGCCGCAAGACGTTCGGCCTACGGCGCCGCTGCAAGGTTGGCATCACGTGTCCGGACTCAGGACATCACCGTACCCCGGCCTCTTTTGGCCGAAATGATGAGCCATGTCCTCGCCATTGCGCGGGAATATTCATTATCCATTAATACCGTAGCTCACGCCGGCGACGGTAATCTACATCCCCTCATCCCATTTCATCCGGGCAACTTGGACGAAGTGAGTCGCATGCGCCAAGCCGACCATGCCATCCTCAAAAAGGCTGCCGAACTAGGGGGCTCCATTACCGGAGAACACGGTATCGGCATAGAAAAGCTCCATGAAATGCCGCTCATGTATGCGGAAGAGGAATTAAGCGCCATGTACGCTGTCAAAAAAGCCTTCGACCCACGGGGATTGCTGAATCCCGGCAAGGCTGTCTATCCCGTACTTTCTGAACCTCCTCACTTGAGCAGGGTTCAGACACCTCCTCTTCCTCCCTTGATAAAACCGAATTCCGGTGAAGAACTCAAAGAGGTTATGGGCCAAGCTCTGGCCCAAAAAGTGCGTCTCGCTACGGATCAAAACCGCTACCAAGGTGAGTGCCGGATTTCCTTAGCCAATCTTCGCACCATTATCGACTTCGACCCCGATAATATGACCATCACCGTAGAAGCAGGTATACCCTTTCAAGATATCCAAGCCTTTCTCCATGATAATCGGCTCATGTTTCCCCCCATTCCCTTGCTTCCTCAGCAAACACTCGGGGCGCTCGTCGCAGAAGGATTGCCCCATCTCACACAATTTGGCTATGGTCCTTTAAAAAACTGGATTTTGGGACTGGAAGTGCTGGATGGACGAAACCGCATCTTGAGATTCGGTCGCAAAATCATGAAGAATGTCGCCGGATTCGAGATGCCTAAACTTTTTATCGGTTCTTTAGCTCAATATGGCATTATTACCAAACTCATCCTAAGAGTTGCGCCCCGAATGGCCACTCCCCAGCTTTACGTTTGCGAGACAAAGCCTCGCAATAACGGGCTATGTGAGGATCTTTTGCACCAGCTGTCTCCCTTGGCCCCAGGCGCACAAGGATTGTGGACCTTTTCTGATCGCATCATGATCTATCTCGATGCCTATGATTTGTCTACACAAAAAACGCAGATAGAAAACCGGTTGCATACTCTCAACTGCCCCTATCAGGTCCACGAAGCCACGCCTTTTGTCGAATCCACGCAATCCTTTATTTCCCGGCTATACCACAGGGCGTATGATGAGGACGAGGGAATAATTTTGGGACGCGGCCGATCCAATGAATTGGGAGAGGCATATTATCGACAATTGGACGACAGCTTATGGATCATTCCCTGCCCGGCTCACCCGGCTGAGAGCTTGAAGGCACTTCAGGGAACTCGGCTACTGAACCAGTCAGGCTGGCATCTTGTGGGAAGAGAAGACCCACATTTGGCGAGCATTGCCGAACGGATTAAGAACCATTTCGACCCGCTGCAAATCTTGACCCAAGTCCCGGTCATCCCATAAACCCTTGAAAACCGCGGAAGAGCACACCCGAGTATAAAAAGAGGTTCGCCTTAAATCCCAAAAGATGGAGGAAAAAAATGAACAACATTAACCTTCAAACCGCCTTGATTACCCCACTGACTCCCGACGGCAGACTGGACGAGGAGGTCCTGGACCGCTTGATTCGTCGCATATTAGCCGCTCAAACGATAGATTTTTCGATATTAGGCTCGACGGGAGAAGGTGCCGGCGCCTCTTTAACGCTGCGCAGGCAAATGCGTGAGGCCGTGCTAAAGAGAATTCAAGGACAGCGAGAAGTCTATACGGGAGTTATGGGTACTGTCCAAGACGACATCTACCGGGATATAGACGCCTTGAGAGACCTGAATTTGACGGGGTTGCTCATTCCGTCCCCCTCGTATTACCTCATGGATTCCCAATATGTGGAAAAATTTTATCAAGATGTCGCCGATTTCGCATCTGTTCCCATTATCGAACGCGCCGTAAAACCCCTCGGTTGAGCGATGGGGATATCAGGCGCTCGACGGCAGGCGAAAGTTTTTCTCTGCCATGCCATACCCGAGTCGTTTCGTGATAAACTAACTACGTGTTCGTCCTTTGAAAATTGGATACGTTAGCGGTTGTCTCCCGCAATCGTGGGAGACGTAAAATGTATCGCGTCGTCAAGGCCAGACGTTAACAGGATTCGGCGAACGATCATTCCAAGTAACCGGAGACCTTCGGGCGACCGGCTAGGGGGTTTTTGGCTAACCCTTTGCGAGTAAAGCGGACGTAAGCCGGTTCCTCGCAAGAATCCCCGGCTTTAGCCAGGGGGAGTGTCAAGCTCTACAATATTCCGCCCTATACTAAAGTCATGATTTCACCCGAGATCGTGGCCAAATTGGCCCGTCATCCAAATATCATGGGGATAAAGGACAGCAGCCGTGATTTCGACTATTTTCTGCAAGTCTTATACCTAACGCAATCGGTTCCCGGCTTTAAAGTGCTAACGGGGACCGAAACTCTAATCTTGCCGGCTTTGGCGGTAGGCGGGCAGGGAGCCGTCGTAGCATCCGGAAATATTGTACCCGGGTGGATAGCCGATCTTGCTCGACACTTCGAATCGGGCAATTTGGAACAAGCCCGAGTCAACGAACATCAACTGATCGAATTAGCAAATGCGTTAAGACAAGCAGACGGAATCCGAGGGTTTAAGTTTGCCCAATCCCTTATCGATCACTATGACGGTCATCTCCTCCCTCCTTATCACCCATTGGATAAGGAATCTCCTCAAGCCATGGGGATACGAACGGTGCTAAACCGCTATCATTTGATTCCTTGACGCACTGTGTGATCCTCGAAACCGCCCTGAGGCGGTTTTTTCCGACACTCAGAAACAAGGCAATTACATCTTTGGGGTGCAAGCGGAGATTCGAACCACATTGGAAGGGCTGCCGTTAGGTTTGTTTAAGAGGTGGTCGCGAATGCACAAGCCAAAGCCGTGCCGGATGGAGGCGGCGGTTTTGGCCTGCCGTCATGCCTTGTTCGCATGGGCAGTTAACGAGTTAACGTCATAAGCCCTGGGGGATCGTTACGGTGTTCTCTCTTCTTTTTGCAATTCTTGATGCAGCAACATACGAGCCATAGCCATGGTGGTATATCCAATTCCCTTCTTATCTGAAGCCTTTTTCAGCCGTTCCATGTCCTTGGAATCGATGCGAATGGTGAGTTTTCAAATCCTTGGATTTCCGTTCGATGAGTTTTTTCACTGTGACATTTTGTACACGTTCTCCGGCCAACTCCAGGGTACTGTGCGTATCGACCCAAACCGCTGCATTATTATCGTTGCTCGGATCGAAAGGTAATTCTCGATTATCCTTCACATCTCTCATCCCCTATAACGTTTTTTCCCGTGAATCCATGTCCCGTACGGTGATCACGTAGGCATTGTGATCTTGGTTATGGCAGAATAACACGACTAGGCATCGACCGCCCATGAGCTAGAAATTCCCCAGTCCACGGTGCATTTTTGGTCAAGTACTTGCACATCGAGCATGTCCCGTTTGGGATTGGACCGCTTATTACCACCAAAGACCAAAATCTCGTTCATCGTGTTCGGATTCCATCCGGCGTCAGGTTATCAGATCATTCGACCTGGAATTCACTGCGATAGTGTGCCGGAATACGATTAGCATTACTTACAGTCCAAACCCCGGTCAGAATCCATATGGTACTTGGAGACAATTATGGCGCACTATGGCTATTATATGCTTTTTAGCGCACCCTTTAGCGAATGCTACCGATTCGTTTTTTCTTTGGCGTCACCACAGTGAGATCTTATTACCAAGCCGGCAGCTGGCAAAAGACTCGCCTCCTTTCGTGAAAACACCACGATTTAACATTTATTGGCGTTATTTTTGACAGTATTGAAAATCGGATATCGATCACACTATTGCCAAGGGAGGATGTATTGATCGTGAACAGGCCTGTATTCCAACCGAAGGAGGTCAATGCCATTATGAGCAGCACTGCGCCACTTCTCGAGGAACTCGACGGATGGATCCTGATGTTGCAGCAAGCTCCTGATGCACTCACGCGTTATTACCCTAATGTGCAGGGAGCCTATCATCGTTTGAAAGCGGGGTTGGGATCCAGTCCCGATGTGTTGCTGCGTTGGATTACCGTACCGGCCTATAAGCCGGATAAAGTCCTGATTGCCTCCATCGATGGGATGTCCGATTCCCAAATGGTTGATCAGGACATTATCGCCCCCTTGCTCAAGACCACCGAGCCTGCCGAATCCTGGGGCGAATCCGTGATTACCCCAGGGCACGTGCATTCCGAGACCGAGTGGGATCAGATCCTCCAGTCCCTGGCTGCCGGCAATACCTTGATATTTGCGCCCGAATTCGACAAAGTTTGGGTTGTTGATACCGTCACATATCGACAACGATCCACCGGCCGCCCGCAAACCGAAATCAGCGTCCGCGGACCGGAAGACGCATTTAATGAAGTGATGTTGACCCAAATGAATCAGCTGCGTCAGAGGATTTTGGATCCTCATCTGCACTTTCAACAAATCACCTTGGGAAGTCGGCAGCACACCGCCGTCGTCGTTGCCTATTTGGGCGGTGTCGCCAATCCTGCCTTAGTAGCCACCTGTTTGGATCGACTTCAGGGAATCGATATTTCGGGTCATGTTAATGCCACCATTATTGCCGGATTGATACGAGATCACCCCCGCTCGATTTTCCCCACTATCCGCTCCACCGAGCGAGTGGATTTAGCCTGCTGGAATCTTCTGGCGGGAAAAGTGGTGGTCTTGGTGGATGGGGATCCTTTTGTTCTCATTGCTCCCGCATCCCTGGCCGACTTCTACCGGACATCCATGGATTATTCCGATGCATGGTATGATACCTCTTTTGTCCGGGTCATTCGCTTTATTGCCTGGATCTTCGGCATATACTTTCCCGCTATCTATATTGCCATGACTCAGGTCAATCCCAATTTGGTCCCGGCCACCCTCCTCATTATCACCTTAGGCGATCATGCCGCTCTTCCCTTCTCCCCTTTTATTGAAGCCATCCTCATGGTTCTGATCGTGGAAGTCTTACGGGAAGCGGCCCTGCGCCTTCCCAAAGCCATCAGTACGACTATCGGGACGGTCGGTGCCATTGTGGTGGGCACCGCGGTGGTCAAAGCCGGCTTTGTGAGTCCCCAAATTATTGTCGTCATCACTCTAACGGCCCTGAGTTTCTTTTCGGTTCCCGTCTATGAACTGACCGGAACCTGGCGTATCGTCAATTTCGCCATGCTCATAATCTCCTCTGTTTTGGGTCTCTTAGGCATACTCTTGGCCACCTTTTATCTGGTAGGCGTTCTCATGTCCATGAATTCGTTCGGGGTGCCTTATCTGGCCCCTGCGGCACCACTTAGGCTTGGTGACTGGAAAGACTATGTGATCCGAACCCCATGGACCAGTATTCGTGCCCATCTCACAACCTCTCGCTCCTTAAGCCCCACCTGGAATGAGACCGAAACGGTGAAGGAGCAGGCTCATTTAAAAATGAGCCAGGACCGAAGGCAATGAGATCCAGAAGTGTCGTCTGGCTTTTCATGGGATTATTAACATTGTCTCTCAGCGGTTGCTGGGATGATCATCCCTTGGATAACCAAGGGATTGTGGTGAGTCTCGGGATATCCCCCGAGCCCAAAACGGGGGATTTTAAGTGGACCTTCACCTTCCCTAACGTCACCCTCTCGCCCAGTTCATTGGCGAGTATCAAATCCAACGAACAGTATTATAGGATCTCGGTCGACGCCCCGACCTTTGCCGGCGCCGTGACGAAGGCCCAGCAAGAGTCCAGCCGAATTGTCTATCTCGGTCAGCTTCACACGTTCATATGGCCGAATACTCTGTCCTGGCAGCAATTATGGCCCGTTGTCAGCGCCTTGAACAGTCAAGGCCCCATTCCCAAAACCTTTTGGGTGATGGCGGCAACCCCTTCGGTGAAGACTCTCATGACTTTTGTCTCGCCTCAAGTGGTGGCACCCCGCAGCTATTTGGCCACCTATTTCGACTGTATTCACTGTCAGCCTTTCCTCTTGGGGCAGCACGAATGGGAATTCTGGTCCCACGGGGTCACCCCCGGAATCAGCCCGTATGTACCCATGGTTAATTTGCGAGATCATAAGCTGGCGATTCGCCAGATTTTGGTCTATTCTCCGTCCGGCCAACCGATCTTGTACTCCACAAGGGAAACGACAGGTTTTGGTTTCTTGAGCGGCAAGATCAAGCGTGCCACGGTGTCATTGGACTGGAACGGCAATCATGTGGGTTTAACCAAACTTCATGATTCCCATCATATCACGGTACACAAGACCGCCAAGGGAATGATGGTGGATGAAAGCATTCGAGTGAAGGGATTCATTGATCAGACGGCTCCGGAATCTCAGGCGATTCTCAGTCAGAACAAAATTCGAGAACTGGCCCAAAAACGCATCATCTATTGGTGCCTGACAGCCATTCATAAGGCCAATGAAACCCGCACCGATCCCTTTGGTTACGGGCAGTCCATTCTCTGGCAACAAGGGCAGCGTGCCGCATTTTTGCCGATTCATGCCCATATTACAGTCTCGGTATCACTGAAAGGGGAAGGAATGCTCAGATGACGTCAACCGTCGAACCCATAGGCCCCATCCAATTCTTTTTCTTCCTGACTATGTCCATGGTCATAGGGGGAGTCTTTATCTGGCCGGAAGCGGTGCTTTCTCGAGCCACAAACAACTCCGTGTGGGCGATAATCGGCAGTATTGCATTGGCCTTAATTATCACATTCGCTCTGTTCGTCTGGATGTCTTTGACACGTCCTGGGATCTTCGTAGAACGTCTGCAACAAACCTGGGGATTTCTTGCCTGGCCTTGGATGCTCGTTTACACCATTTTGCGCATGGTCGTGGATGCCGCACTCTTGACCCTTTTTGCCCAAATGATCACCACCATTTTCTATCCCGTCACACCTTTATGGTTTTTGAAGTTAATTATTTTGGTTGAAGTCGGGTGGTTCGGAGGACGTCCATTGGCCATATTAAGCCGCAATATTCAGGTATGGTTCCCGGTCTTGGCCCTCAGCTTTTTCATTCTCGCCGCCGTGGCTCTGAATAGTGTACAGACCTTATGGGCTTTGTGGCCTTCCCCGCATGTGGTTCTCACACCTGTGATGGAAGCGGTTGTCGGCACCTGGTTTCTTTGGACTCAAAATGATGTGCTCATCACCGTCTCGCACTTTATGCGCCCGGCCCGGGCACGGTTAGTGCGAAAACTCACGCTGGCCGCCATCGGTTTTCAAGGTGTCGTAATTCTCGTCATTTATTTGATTACGGTCGGTACCGTCGGTCCCGAGGCTGTCATGAGCCTGCGTTGGCCATTGGTTTATGTTCTCAGCAACTTATCCAGCCAGACCTTTTATTTGAGCCGGCCGGGTCTCATTATTTTGCTGACGTGGAGCGGAGGCATCGTCTTCTTCTCGGCCACCCATCTGTTCTCCCTAAGCATCAATCTCTCCCAATTGTTCTCGCAATCGTTTCGCTGGACGCCCCAAATCAGCTGGGCGATTGCCTTGGTCGAATTTCTCTTGTCATTTCTGTTGCCGACACCGGCGTATTCGGATCGAGTCGTATTATCTTTCTTCGATCCGGTGGATCTGACAATGATTAGCCTCATGTTAACCCTCTCCATCCTTATCCGCTTGTTCGCGCTTCGCAAAAGAAACCGGAGCGGCGAAAGGAAAAGCACAAAGGTTCACCCATGACCTCTTTTAACATGACCCCGGGATTAGTTGTTCTGATCACCTTTCTGACTATGCTCGCGGTTCTTGGAGTCCTCCTTCTCGGTATGTGGTGGATGATCCGCAGATTATCCGGATTTCTCGAACATCTTGCCGGAACCGATCCCCGAATCAATTTGTTTGAAGTCTTTTTCGCCCTGAAAGCCTGGTCATGGCGGGAGATTCTTTTGACGCTGGAGCGTTCCGCCAAGGGAAAAAGAGCGGAGCATCCCATGGGCTCGGTTGTCAGGAACACTCCTTGGCTGGACCGCCTGGCTTTTGATCCGGCAACCTTGAAGCCCCATCTTCCGGGACTGAAAGACATTTCACTGAAGGTGAGAATTGGGCCCCGAGCAAAAAAGCCGTTAACGCTGGAACTTCCCGTGCTCATTGCTCCCATGGGCTACGGGGTGGGATTAAGTGCCGGGGCCAAGACAGCCCTGGCCCAAATATCCACTATTGTCGGCACTGTCACCTCCTCCGGGGAAGGACCATATTTGCCCGAAGAACGGGCTTATGCCCTAAAGTGGATATTGCAATGGTCCCAAGGTCCCTGGAATCATCAAAAGGAAGTGATCTTGCTTGCGGATATGGTGGAAATTCATTTGGGACAGGGGGCCGAAGCCAATATCCGCATTTCCCGAAGAAAAAATCTTCCGCGCCGAATACGGCGCATGGTTCAAGGACATTCGGTGGTCATTCATGCCAAAATGCCACCTTTACCGCGTTTATTCTCTTATTTAAAGCGAATAAATCCCGATATTCCGATCGGGGTCAAATTGCCTGCCACCAACCATATCGAAAAGGATCTGACCATCCTCACAAAGTGGCCCATAGATGCACTTACGGTGGACGGTCAGGAGGCCGCCAGTCAAAACAGTCCCACGGTCATTTCCGACCACTTTGGGATTTCTACGGCCTGGGCCATTGCCCGCTCCCGCGCCTGGCTTCGCCGTCATCACATTCAAGATCTCTCCCTTATTGCCTCCGGAGGGATTAAAGGAGCCGCGGACATTGCCAAGCTTATCGCTTTGGGGGCGGATGCGGTGGCTGTAGGCTCCCCGCTTTTGATCGCCATGAGCCATGGACAACTTTCCAAATTTATGCCCTTATCCCCTCTGGGTCCCAGTAAACTGGTGTTTGCCGACAATTATTCTCCCACTGCCCCCGACTTCGACGTCGGGCAAGCTGTTCACCACGGCGTCAATTGGTTTTTGGCCACAAAAGACGAACTGAGAACCATCCTCCAAGCATTGGCACTTCACGATGTCCAATCTCTAAGCCCTCGGTTTCTTATCGCTAATACCGAAGATGTCGCACCTTTATTGGCTTTGTCTTCGCTTGGAGATATTTCCCCGGTTTTGACTTCCTTGACCCAGCTTGTGGAAGGATACCGGGAATTAAACCTTTGCCTTCACAGCCAATATGATCTTTTACAGGCCCAAAAGGGGAGAATATTCGGTGCATAATGTGGTCATACTGGGATCGCGATTTGGTGGATCGGCTTCAGCCTATTGGCTTCATAAGCTATTCGATGCTCAGGAAATCCAGATCACCATCGTGGATCAATGGGCCGTAATGACATACCGCCCCGCTTTGGTTCACGTGGCGGCAGGGCATCCGATTCAGGCCGACAACTGGCACATTCCCATGGCCCGCCGCTACAGCCAGGCAGGCTTCCGATTTATACGAGATACGGTATATCAAATTGAGCCTCATAACCAGACAATCCGTCTGGCCACTCATCCTCCCCTCCCCTATGATACGCTCTTCGTGGCTACCGGAGCCGATCCCCGCTGGGATTTGATCGAGGGATTAGCTCCCCATCATGGGGGGGTGTGTGAAGACTATTTGGCGCGGGAGAGCGGATATCTTCTGTCCAGGGCTCAAGGACCTATAGTCATCGGAGTGGGATCCCTATATAGTTCGGGCAAACCTCTTCGTCTGCAAACTTCTTTGGATCTCCCGGCATTGGAAGTAGCTTTTCTTGTGGATGCATGGTTAAGAAAACATCATCGGCGTGAAGAACGTCCCATTACAGTTCTCACTCCCGCTTCCGTTCCCGGTGAATCTTTAGGACCAAAAAGCCAGGCCATCCTCACCCGCCAATTGGATCAACGCCAGATTCGTCTCATTACGGGAGCTTGCATTAATAAGGTGGAGGCCTCAAAGGTGACTCTTTTTCCGCACCGGGTGATAAAGGCGGAGCAGATGATCTGGATACCCCCTTATTACGGATCCGAACTCGCTCGGCTAAGCGGATTAGATGACGGTTGGGGATGGATACCCACGGATCAATATTGCCGTCATGAGAAGTGGCCCAATATTTATGCCGTGGGCGATATTAATGCCTTGGCCTTGCCAAAAGTCGGCCACATTGCCATGATACAGGCAAAAGTCGCGGTTCATGCTTTTTGGGCTTCGATGCATAATAAACCGTCTCAACCCTTCACTCCTTATATACTCCATGTGATTTGGACGGGGTATGGATGCGGTTTATTCACGCTCAGCGACATCTTATACGGGGGACACCGGGAATGGGTCCATTGGGGAATGCCCGCAGCGCTGGCCAAAACTTTCTTTAGTCGGAGCTATCGTCATTTTTTGGGCTGGATGCCAATTATGCCTTAAGGGTGAAGACTTGGGCAGGAAATAGGGAGTGTCCCAAGAATCACGCTCAAAAATCCGCAAAAGAACCCTTTTTTTGGCCAACAAGGGCTGTACTATGGTGCCCTCTCATTTCCCAATTCACCCTGACTTCTTTCTCACAAAGAACCATCAAAATATCATTCCGCCGCTGTTCTCAATCCATCGCCATGCCTCCATTGACCGGCACACAGACTCCCGTCAGAAAACTGGCATGATCGCCAAGCAGCATCACAATGGCTCGAGCCACATCCCCAGGCTCCGCTACGTGTCCCAACGGAGTCATCGACGCTACATGGGCCAGATGCTCTCGAGGCTGAAAGGCGGTAGCCTCGGTGCGGACCAAACCCGGCGAAATGACGTTGGCGGTGATCCCATAAGGCCCATACTCTTGGGCGACATAACGTGCAAATTGCACTAAAGCCGCCTTGGCGCTGCCATGCGCGGCCATCTTGGGGGCCGGGTGTTTCGCCAGTCCGCTGGCGACATAGAGCAAGCGCCCATATTTTTGGGTCTTCATTACGCCCGTAGCCGCTTGAGTCAAGACAAAAGCCGCCTTCATTTCATCGTTCAGCTTTTGGGCAAACTCGTCCCATGTCATGTCCGCAATCGGCTTCATCGCAATGCTCATGCCGGCATTGTTCACCAGGATATCTAAACGGCCCCAACGATCAACAACCGCTTCTACTAACTGCCGCACGTCATCCGGATTGCGTACATCGGCTTGCATCTCCAAGGCCTCGCCCCCGGCTTCACGAATGGATGAAACCACATGGCAAAGAGCCGGGCCGTTATGGGTAAAATTGACGGCTACGCGAGCACCGGACTGCGCCAGCATAATGGACGTCGCACGCCCGATCCCTCTGCTGCCTTCCGGTAACCACAGCCACTTTTCCGGAAAAATCCATCTCCTGCCTCCTCCTCGTATATGCGATTCTCCCGGGTACATCTATCTGCCCCCGTGCCCCATCATAGGCATTCCCAGATGCCGTGGCAACGCACCGGTGATGGGTTGAGTCTGGGCCGCCATGACGGTAAAATTTCATTCGGGCGTCCGGATATTGTGAATGCTCCAAGTTGAGTTAACGGAAGTTTATCGCAAATGGACCGCTAGTTGACCAAGCTCATGGTGTGATTGGGAAAGTTTAGGATTCTCACCACGCGGTAGTGATTGACATGTGGGGAAAGGGATTAGTGAAATCAAAAAAGCGCAACCTTCACAGAGCATCCATCGTATGCATCTACTCTAATCAGGGTTTAAGTTTAATGGATAAGTACCATTTTTTCACCAAAAAGTGCGTTAGATCATATTCTTTGGGCTCATCAATAGGTGTGTAGGGCAGTTTTCCGGCAGCAGGATTCGACACAACCGGTTTATTGCCCCCTTTGTCTATCACGCCCATGAATTCAACATCGGCAGTAGGTTCAAACCATCGGAATCTTAACTCAAACATGAAGCCCCACGCGGGGAAGAATAGGATGAGAGAAGCAATAGGGCGCGATAGAAAGGTTCTGCCTGGCTATATCAAGGAAATAATGGCGCGAAGGCAATGCAAGTGTCCCTTTTCAGGAATTTTTGCGATTGCCCTCGCGCCATACCCTTGTGATCCGATTTCTCTGCTGAGCAGTTAACCATTGACTCCTCTCGTGGGAGCATCGGTGGCTACAGGCTTGCCTACCGCATTCGCAGACTGGACTGGCTGTGTAAGCAATCTCCACCAGGTGCGGGCTACCATGTATGCAATCACCAGAAATCCGAGAGCCGCCACATAAAATCCTATCCCGTAGAGATGGGGGTCGACAAATACATATAAGAGACCGCCCAAGAATGCCAGAGTAGTTCCCACGATTAGCCCACGCCCTAAGAAATTCCGGTCTTGAGAACGGGGCAGATAGCGTTCGGCAATGACCAATACCAAAATAATGGCAGGGATCATGAAGAACGCAAAATCCTGATGCCAGAATGTAAAGATCGAATCGGCTTGCGCTCCCGGTGCTTTGGGATTGCCAGCCCCAAAATATTGCTCATTGAGCTCAATAGCATATCCCGCAACGACTACGGTCACAATGGTCACACTGTAAGCCCAGATTTGGGCCCAATGCAAGAGACGGCGGGACCCATCTTGAGCATGTTGAAAGAGTAAAGCGGAAAGAGTGATCAGACCGCCTAACATTACGAATATCCCAGTAACCAGATCGTCACCGGCAATGCCGTTGACGCCTCCGGGCCCAAACGTAAATAATGTCGGGGGTTGAAGGGTCGTAAATCCGCCTGCCACATAAATGATGGTCATGGCTACAATGCCAAACGCCATCATAACCAACCCTACCCGGGCTAAGGTGCGGGTGGCAGGTTTGAGAGCACCATAACCCCATTGCCAGACCAGAGCAGCCACTAAAGTTCCGATGACCGCTACCACCATTTCATGGGAATGCGAGGTAACAAGATATCCGGTCCAGGTACTGAGATTCATCCCCGCCCAATGCGCGTAGTCCTGAGGCCAACCCCAAGGTAAGCGAGGAAACTCCAGCAGCCAGCCTGCCAAATGCCCCATGAGAGCGGCTAGCAGCATCGAGAAACTTCCCAGCCATGCTACCCAAAACGGCAGTGTGCGTGACGGGGGTCTGTTCAGATGATAATCGATCCAAAATCCCCATATGAGGACTATAAGCATTTCGTCCAGAGCAAAAAATCCTGCGATCTGGGTCCACAGAGCAAAAGCGTTCGAGGGATTATGGTCAAATAATCCGCCGGCACTTGCCAAAACCGTCGCGATCAAGGCTCCTCCCACAATCCATGTCTTAACGTGCGATGAGCAACATTCGAAGATTTCAACGGTCATCAAAGCCAGCACACCGACGAGCCCGATCAGAAAACCGTGCAGGAACATGACGTTTCGCCAGATGATATCTTGACTGGCGGACCGCTCATTGAAGTATGGAATCGCCACATAGAGACTTAGGGCGGCATAAAGAGCTAACCAGGCCATGAGAAACAACAAAGCCCGGCGATTAGTCCACCAGCCCCACAAAGGATGAGAAGATGAAACAACTGATGGAAGTTTCGGAGAAATATGTCGTGTCGACACGGTGCTCAACTCCTTTCTAAAACAAGGGAATTCAGAAAGTTCCTGATAATTGGCCGAAATCCAGACTATATTCTCGCAAGGATCCTAAGCCCAACGTGAAGGCGCATGAGTGTTTTGTTATGTTGGAATGTAAGCTCCCTCACCTGCAGTGTAAGTTCAAAAAAACTTTGTGATTACGGTCACATGGAGCGATTTTCGAGGACTGTTTGACCTATAACTATAGGACCCCTTTAATCCCTTTATGATCCCCTTTTCGATCGCAATTGCATACATCTCCAAAGAACTCAGTTTACCCACCTTACAGGGAGGAGAATTCTCCATATCAGAGGACTTGAAGAATTTAACGGCACCTGAACAAGCAAAAACCCCTACGAATTTGGGTTCTCGTTCTAATCCTGGTCAACTCGCATAATTGTTCAGGAAGATGCAAGGTCACGGCAAATGGTAAGGGCCTAGTGTGAGAGTATGCTGACAATCGCGTAATCAGATCCTTGCAGAGAGTTGCGCCAATCCCTTGGCACTGGTCTGGTAAAGGCAATAATCCCCGAACCCTTTGAGGGCTCGGGGACGCAACACACCTCCTTGCAGGATTGGAGACGCCAGGCGCATGGGTTTTCCACTATTCCTTGCGTCAGGACCAAGGAATTAGAGTGACAGACGTCGGCATAGAAAGCCTCAACAGCTATGCTTTACCCCCGAAATCCCAGGATAAGCCAAAGAGTTGTACCCTCTTTACGCATGGCCCGATATCATAACGATTTCGGAACGGCCTGCAGTATCGGGAGAAATGGACTGAGCCATCAAAGATTTTCCGGAGACCACGTGATACATCTTGACAAATTCGAGACATACAGGACAAATCGCGGACGACCCCGCCTTCATGAACAATCCTTGGCCAGCCCATGCCTTTGATCTGTCTGTTATTCAAAGGGAGGCGACGTGCTCGATCCTTGTGATTGGAGAGAGGAAGACCCAGATATTGGACTCAACAGTGATATCCGGTTCGGGTGAGACGGAATGGATGAGCCGTTTATCACCAAAGGCAGAAAGAATAAACTCGTTAACAATCCAAGAATGCCACTTTTCGATATGAATCGTTGCATTGTACAAGCTCCTTTCTGTCGCAAAGTGTCTTCCTATTGCGCGGGGGTTGATTCTGTTGTCCTCGGGACATCGCCTAGGCTTGTACACTATTTTCCCTTCCCAAGTTACGCCTATATGACTATGACCGATGTGCTGGCATAATTATACAATTACATATTTGTTTTGTCATTATCTGTAAATAATAATTTTGCCATATTTTCACTGTCGCGGACAAAAAAGGAACTTCGGATTCAGAGAACACTGTTTTGAACATCACGAAATGACATCCGGGCTGCTTTAAGGGCTCTGATCGACATCTTCAATCAAGGCCGACTCTCTGGTCGGGCACAGACGGAGGGCTTAAGCTTAGGTGCAATTCAGTCGCATCCTTTGAATGATACTGTCCAAATACGCAAAACAGGCTAAGCACTCGGCATGGGACGAAAGTCCTCGGCACAAGATTTCCAAAAAGAGCGAAGAGAGCAACGGATTTTAGGCGAATTCCGTCACACCGAGATCTGATCCTGCCTACACAAGAGCTACCAATCCGTTACAATGTAACACGTAACGTTCAAAGGTTTTTTGGGAGTTTACCCCAATATATTCATAAGTTGTATGAGATCGCGATTATTCACGGAATGATAGGGAGAATATGATAGAATTTTGGGACGATATCACCCACAAAATGCGTGATTTGCCTGGTCAATTACATCCTTTACTCATCATTGCCGGCGATACAGGCTCGGGTAAGACCCGAGTTGCTCAACGCTTGGACAAAGAGGGACTGGGTGTTTATTTTAATTTGAGCCTTGAATTGGCACGCTGTCTTCTAAAATCTGAAGACACGGCGAATCTCGGTGTTTCCTACGTTTTGGCCTGTTTGCGCCACGCAGAATCGTCTCGTCCTTTTGTGTTGGACCATATTGAATTGGCCTTTTCTTTGAAAATCCAAGTCATTCCCTTTTTTCAAGAACTAGCCCGCCAACATCCTCTGGTGGTGATCTGGCCGGGCGAAGTCTATGGTGGACTCTTTCGATATTCCGTGCCGAACCAAGATGATTATTCCTATTTCCTGGACAAAACGATTGCCAGTGTGAATTTGAGTCGGAAGAATGGAGGCAAAATATGAAGTACCGGGATCTGATACATTTTCAACCGATTGAGTCGGTCATTAAAATGCACGAAGCCAATGAAAAACAAAAAGCTTATGAGCTTGTGAGTAGTTACGTGATTTCCGAGCGGATGGGAAGGCAAATCCGGGAGCATATCGTGCCCCATATACAGTTTGACTCCATAGAGGACAATAAGGGGTTATTGATTGTCGGCAATTACGGCACCGGCAAATCCCACTTGATGGCTGTCATTTCCACGATCGCCGAGGACCGAGAAGCCTTGAGTGTTCTCGGCAATCAAAACTCGGCCAAAGACTTGGAGGCGATTGCCGGCAAGTTTCATGTCATCCGCATAGAGCTCGGCGGCGTAAAAATCGATTTGCGTGATGCCGTTTGCCTCGAATTGGAAAAAGGTTTGAAAAAGATAGGAATAGACTACCGCTTCCCGCCCATTAACCGGATTACAAACAACAAACAGAGTTTCTTGGAAATGATGGGCCTCTATCATGAACACTTTCCCGATCAGGGCTTATTCATTGTCATTGATGAGTTATTGGATTTTCTGCGTGTCCGCAATGAGCAAGAAACCGTTCTCGATTTGGGATTCTTGCGGGAAATCGGAGAATTGGCCACTTCCACCCGACTGAGACTCATGGCCGGCATTCAGGAAAAACTATTTGGCAATCCCCATTTTCAATTTGTGAGCCAAGCCATTAAACATGTGCAAGCCAGATTCTTACAAGTGCATATCGTGCGCGAAGATGTGGCTTACGTGGTCAGTCAAAGAATCTTGGCTAAAAATGCCGAGCAAAAAGCCTGGATTCGTGAGTATCTCGAACCTTTTATGCCCTTATATCAGAGTTTGCCGACTGACATCGACCGCTTTATGGAATTGTTTCCCGTCCACCCCCAATTTGTGACGACCTTCGAACAGGTGCTGCTCGGTGAAAAGCGTGAAATTTTGCGCACGATTACCGATGAGATTCGCAATATACTGGATCAAGACATCGACAAGAAGACCTTAAGTCTATTGAGTTACGACAGCTATTGGGATTATCTCGATGCGAATTCGTCTCTCTCGTCCGATCCCTCGTTTGAACGGCTCAAACACCGGACCAATTTGGCCCTGGAACGGGTTGAAAAAGGCTTAGACCAATCCCAGTACTGGCCTTTGGCCCAGCGCATCATCCATGCTTTGGCGATTTCCCGGCTGACGACGGATAATGAGGAATTGCCTTTGGGTTTGACCCCTCAAGATCTGCGGGACGAACTCTGTTTGTATATGTCCACACCCATTCAGGATATGATGTTTTTAACCACCACGATAATCAGTGTTTGCAAGGACATTTCCCGCATTTTGGGACATCAAATCATTCTCTATAACGAAGATAATGACCAATATTACCTGGACATGGGCACCATGGTGGATTATGACGGCATTGTCAAAGAAAAAACGGCTGTGCTGTCTAATGATGTCCTGAATCGTCATTATTTTGCGGCATTGGCGCGGATTTTGAATCTCACGGACGAACCTTATGTGCCTTCTGCCCATATTTGGCGCTTTGATGTACCCTGGCTCTCGCATAACGTCGAGCGTCCAGGCTATGTATTTTTTGGCACGCCTAACCAAAGGTCCACGGCGCAACCCCCCCGAGAATTCTACGTCTATTTTCTCCCTCCCTTCAAGGATGTCTCCTATGTGGATGAAGGGAAGGATGATGAAGTCTTTTTTGTCATGGACCTGGATGACGGAATCGAGGAAACATTGCGATTTTATGCGGCGGCTCGGGAACTTGCCCGTGATTTGGATCATAACAGTCCTCACCACAGAGAATACACCAGGCGATCAGACAATTCCCTCAAAGTTCTCAACGAGTGGATGACTCAACATTTCTCCACCCATGTTCAAGTCACCTATCAAAGGCAGCGACACCGCTTGGTGGGAATCATCCAAAATTTAGGGTTTCCACCAGACAGTTTGATTCAAGAAGTGGTTCCTAAGATCGCCGGACACTTCCTGGAGCCGGCCTTTGCCAGGCAATGCCCCGGATATCCGGCATTCCCTGGCTTTGTAACGCGGGTCACTCAAGCCAATATCGAAAGTTATGCCCTAGACGCCATAGGCCGGTTGGCCGGCAAATCCACGCCTTCGACATCGAGCATGTTTCTTGAGTCTCTGGGACTGATGAGTGAAGGCCATATCAGGCCGCGCCTTTCTCCTTATGCTCAGTGGATCCTCTCTCTCATGCAAGAGAAGGCTACTCCCCATCACCTCGTGAACCGCTCCGAGCTCATGGAGGTTCAATTTACCCGCAACGGGGTCGAAGACGTGGTGTATACCACAAGATATCACTTGGAACCCATTATGCTCTTGGCGGTTTTAACCGCCTTGGTTTATAGCGGTGATCTGGTGATTGTGGCTCGCAATCTCAAATATGATGCCAGCCGATTAATGGAGTGGGCGAATCTTCCTTTGGAAGACAAGAGGCATTTTAGCCACATTGAACGCCCCAAAGACATGCCACTGGCGGCACTCATTGCCCTCTTTGAGCTATTTTCCCTCCCCCCTGTTTTGATTCAACAGGAAAAACAGCGAGACGAGGGCATTCGGCGCATGCAAGAAAAGCGGCAGATGCTCCTTGAGGAAGTCTTGCAGTGGGAAAAAGCCCTCTCGGAAGATCTGAGATTCGGCGGACACCCGCTTTGGTCTTCGGACGAACACCAAAAATGGGCAGGCAATTTCCGTGCCTTGCACGATTTTTTGGATGATATCGGGAAGTACAATACAACCGGGAAACTCCTATCATTCCCCTATTCAGCCGAGTCAATCCGTGAGCTTGCCGACACCTTGTCCCAAATGCGCACCGAATTCGTCCCGGTACTCACCCGGTTCCGGGAAGTGGCTTCCTTAATGCACTATCTCGACAAAGCCGGTCAAATCCTTCCCTCCAATGATCCCTGGCAAGACGAGGCAGAAAGGATTCAAGACGGAGTGATAAGTGAGCTTAAGAGAACGGACAATCTTTCGGCCATCAAACAACCTTTGCAGGACCTGGCTCGAAGCTACAAAGAACGGTATTTAAGCCTGCACCGCCAATATCGGCTCAGCAAGGCTCAAGACGACCGCAAAAACCAGCTGACTCAATCCCAGGAATGGCAGGCATTAGCCTCGCTGAAATTGTTGGCGGTAGTGAACACAGAGCAGTTTGACACCCTGCAAAAGAAACTGATAGGAGTCAAAATGTGCAGCAGGTTAACCCCTTCGGCACTCGAACACGATCCCATTTGCTCCCATTGCCACTTTAAACCGGGAGAAGAGACAGAGACTGCTGTGGACCTGGATTGGTTCGAATGTCAATCACAGGAATTGCTGCGTCAGTGGACTGAGAGTCTTCATGATTCCCTTCAAGACCCTTATTGCCGCTCCAGCTTGGACTATTTCGACAGTGAGGCAAAACCCGTCATTGAAGATTTTGTGCAAACGGGTAGATTGCCCTTGCCTATTCCCCACGGGTTTGTTGACGGGATAAAAACAGTGCTGGAAGGCATTGAAGCGAAAGAGGTGACTCTATCCATGATTAAAGAACACTTACTCCTCAAGTCCAGTGCCTTAAAACCCCAAGATGCCAAGGCACTGTTGTCGGCCATGATCGACGAAGTGGTCCGAGGCAGCGCAGACCCGGCTAAGGTGCGTGTGGTGTTTAAGCTGGGTTAAATTCCCAGTTTATTCGGATGATCCGACCAAAGAAAGGATGCAATAATTCATGGCATGGAATTTAGAATTTGACGACGAAAAAAAAGCCCAAGGGCCCGTTCTCTGCCTGGGTAAGGTCTTTGACAACGATGAGGCTCGCAGAGCCTATTTCACGGAAGAACTGCGAAAGAAACTGCCGGAACTGAAGAAACTGGATGGCTTTCCCAAAGGGCAGGACGAGGACATTCTCCAACTCTCCGATCCCCCTTATTACACGGCTTGTCCCAACCCCTTTCTACCGGAAATCATCGGTGAATGGGATCAAGCACGAACGGACAATGACGAAGCCTATATGCGTGAACCTTATGCCGCGGATGTATCGGAAGGCAAGAATGACCCGATTTACAACGCCCACTCTTATCACACCAAGGTGCCGCACAAGGCGATTATGCGCTACATTCTTCATTACACCAATCCCGGCGACATCGTTTTTGACGGGTTTGCGGGAACCGGCATGACCGGGGTGGCGGCGCAATTATGCGGCAACCGGCAAACGGTTGAGTCTTTGGGTTACAGAGTCGAGGCAGACGGCACAATTTTATCGAATGAGGAAGAGGAATCGGTATGGAAGCCGATGTCCAAATTGGGGGTGCGTCATGCGATTTTAAATGATCTCAGTCCGGCTGCCTCTTTTATCGCCTACAATTACAACACCCCGGTCGATCCCCGGATCTTTAAACAAGAAGCCGAGAAAGTTCTTAGTGCAGTCGAAAAAGAGTGCGGGTGGATGTATGCTACGTTACCGAGTTACGTCACGGACGAAGAAAAGGCCAAAGCACTGGAACTCTTGCATCAAAATCCCCAGGCTATTCTTGATGATAGGACGCTCCCTTGGGCGAAAATCAATTACACGGTATGGTCCGATGTGTTTGTCTGTCCCCATTGTGCTCATGAAATCGTCTTTTGGGAGGCGGCGGTGGATAAAACAGCGGGAAAGGTCTTGGATGAATTTCCCTGCCCTTCATGCGAGGCACTCTTAACCAAAAAGCGGGTGGAACGAGCTTGGGTGACGGAATATGATGAGGCGATTCATGAAGTCATCCGCCATGCCAAACAAATTCCGGTCTTAATTAATTACTCCTTTGGGAAAAGACGGGATGAAAAATCCCCGGATGCATTCGACACCGCTTTGCTTGATGCAATCAATAAGCAACCGATCCCCTATTGGTTTCCCACGGACTCGATTCCCAAGGGGGACAAAACTGGAGAACCGTTGCGTATCGGGATAACGCACGTGCATCAGTTTTATACGAAGAGACATTTGATAACATTGTCTGCTTTGATGAATAACGTCAAAAACTTCACAGTGAGTTCCTTTCTTCAGTTTGCTTTTGAACAAGCAATATTCGGCTTTTCAAAATTAAATCGTTATGTCCCTACCCATTATTCTCAAAGTAACCGGTACTTAGCAGGAACCCTATATATCGGTTCCCAGCGCTCCGAAGTCTCCCCAGGTTATTTGCTTCAAGGGAAAATTCATCGGCTAGTACGGTCACTGAATACCGGGCAGCTTCGACAGAAAAATAATTCCAGTATTCTAACAACCTCTTCAACAAGCATAATGATGCCGTCCCAAAGAATGGATTACATGTTCCTAGACCCACCGTTTGGGTCGAACATTATGTATTCGGAGCTGAATTTCTTGTGGGAAGCCTGGCTTAAGGTGTTCACCAATAACGGGCCCGAAGCAATCGTGAATTCGGTGCAGAAAAAAACTTTGGCCGATTATCAAAGATTGATGGAAGAAAGCTTTCAAGCGGCCTACCGCATGTTAAAACCCGGTCGGTGGATGACGGTAGAATTCAGTAATACTCAAACCGCGGTGTGGAATGCCATTACTCAGGCTTTGCAACAAGCAGGATTCGTCATTGCCAACGTATCGGCCTTGGATAAGAAGCAGGGAAGCTTCAAGGCCGTTACCACTACAACTGCTGTCAAACAAGATCTGGTCATATCTGCCTATAAGCCTTCCGAGGCTATGACCAGGCAAGTGGCTGATCATGTGGGACATAGAGACGGCATGTGGGCATTCGTGGACGAGCATTTGCGTCACTTGCCCGTCTTTATGGGCAAGAAGGGCAAAGCCGAGATCATCGAAGAGCGTCAACCCCGCAATATTTATGATCGGCTGGTCGCCTATTACGTGTCCCGCGGATGGCCTTTGCCCATTTTGACTTCCGGCGATTTTCAATCCGAATTGATTGCCCGCTACCCCCTTCGTGATACCATGGTGTTCATGGAAGATCAGGTGGCGGAATATGATCAAAAGAAGATGCTGGTCAAAGAGCTATTACAAGCCGAGTTGTTTGTTTCCAATGAGTCTACGGCCATTGAATGGATTCGTCAGCGCCTTCTGCCCAAACCCCAGGCCTATCACGACTTGCAACCCGATTTTATGAAGTCTATTCAACATATCGACAAATATGAAAAGTTGCCGGAATTAATAGTACTCCTCGAACAAAACTTCTTGAAATATGACCAAGAAGACGGCATGCCTGAACAAATCCTTCGCTATTTGCGCGCCAACTACCATAATTTTCGGGGCAATGAGATCACGCTCGAAATGCGGCAGAAGGCCAAGGGTTTTTGGTATGTTCCCGACCCCAGGAAAGCCGCTGATCTGGACAAATTGCGCGAACGAGATTTGTGGCGGGAATTCGAGCAATACCTCCAGGATGCTCAGAACAGTCCTAAACGGCTCAAAATGTGCCGCACCGAAGCACTTAAGGCCGGATTCAAAAAGTTGTGGACCGAACAGCGCTATCAGGAGATCGTGTCCGTGGGCAATAAACTGCCGCCGGTCATCGTGCAAGAAAATATCGCGATATCTCAGTTCGTAAATAATGCGCAGTCGTTGCTGGGATGAAAACTTGGGGATATCTTCCGGCATATCGGCAAATGGTGTTGATCGTGGACTGTCAGGAGATCTTTGGCCAAAAGACGTGTGAAGTCTGGCTGCCTCAAGAAGGGCGCATGATCACGGTCCATGAGGGTGATCTCGCTCCCCCTCCGAGTTTGTCCCTCTCTGAGATTCGCTACCGGTCTTTGGCGGGACGCATTGTGCAGTCTTTAAACCAAGACGTGCTCTTAGCACCCTTAGAAGGACAAATCCAGGCCATGCCCCATCAATTGAGTGTATTGGAGCGGGTGATTTATGGCGGGCAAGGACGGCTTTTGCTTGCCGATGAGGTGGGTTTGGGCAAAACCATTGAAGCGGGACTGGTTATCCGAGAATTGCAGTTAAGACAACTGGTGAAACGCATATTGATTGTGACTCCCAAAGGCCTCATGCAGCAGTGGAAAAGTGAATTGTGGCTCCACTTCGACCAAGATTTTCTGATTGTGCGTGGAGAAGATGTGAAAAAGAATGAAGCGCAGGATCCCCAAAAGCTGTGGCAAGATCATGACCAAGTGATTGTCTCTCAGGACAGCGTCAAACCCCTTGCCAGACGAACGGGGTGGACCGATGAACACATTGCCGAATACAACCGTATGCGATTTGATGCGTTAATCAACACCTCATGGGATCTGATTGTGATCGATGAAGCCCACAGGCTGGGGGGAAGCACCGATTATGTGGCGCGATTTCGCTTAGGCCAAAGTCTGGCCATGTCTTCACCCTACCTTTTGCTCCTGACTGCCACGCCCCATCAAGGCAAATCCGATCAATTTGTGCGACTGCTCTCCCTATTGGACTCCGAACGTTTCATTGACTCTCTTCATGTGACTCCCGAGGATGTGAGGCCTTATGTGATCCGTACTGCCAAAAGAAAGGCGGTAGCCTTGGACGGCACCCCGCTTTTTAGAGAGCGCCGAGTGGCCTTGGTGGCCGTGGACTGGACGTCCCCTCTTTACCAAGCCCATCACGATCTCTATGATGCCGTCACCGATTACGTCACCCACCGCTATCAAAAGGCCGTCAAAGCCAAACAATTTTCGCAAGCCTTTCTCTTGATCCTCATGCAAAGGCTCGTCACTTCTTCGGCAGCGGCCATTTACCGGACTATCGAAAGGCGTCTCGCCGTCCTAGAGGGTGAACTTCCCCATTTTGAAGACAATAGCTTGGGGATCAGCGAGAATGAGGAGGAGATGGACGAGGTGAATAGGGGTGCCGCTCTCCAGGGAGAGAGGCAGCACCTCACCCGTCTTAAAGATTTGGCACAAATTGCTCTAAATCATGCCGACGCTCGTGTCGACCGCTTATTGCATCTCATGGATGATTTACGGCAACAAGAATCTCATGAGATCAAGTTCCTCATTTTTACCGAATTTCTGCCCACACAATCAATGCTCGCTCAAATCCTTCAGCAAGCGGGGTATAAAGTGAGCATATTGAATGGACAAATGAGTTTGGATGAGCGTATGAAAGCCCAGGAAAGTTTTCGGGATACGAGTCAAATCTTAGTCTCCACGGATGCCGGAGGCGAAGGTCTCAACTTGCAATTTGCTTACGTCGTCATCAATTATGACTTGCCGTGGAATCCTATGAAAATCGAACAGCGCATTGGACGGGTAGACCGAATCGGGCAAACCCATGACGTGCTGGCATTTAATTTTGTCTTGCAAGGCACTGTGGAATCGCGGGTCCATGAAGTGTTGCTGGAAAAACTGCAAACGATTTTATCGGAAATGGGAATCGATAAATTGGGAGATATATTGGATTCCTCGGGGCTGGATTTCGACTATCAGAGCCTTTTTATCAATACCCTCACCCATCCCGAAGGCAGCGAAGAGTACTTGACACAATTCGTCAATCAGATCCGGCTTGAAGCCCAAGACACCCACGAACAAGCGGAATTGATGGACAGCCCCCAGCCTGATTTGGAAAAGGTCATGCAGGCCTTTAACCATCCCTTTCCCGAGTGGGTGCAATGGATGACCGAACACTATGTCCTAGCCAGAGGAGGCATGGTCGAACCCCGCCTCTTCGGGACCGATCTGCACTTTCCCGGTGGAGAGTTCATTTCCCGGGCGATCTTTCGCAAACATGATGGCTTGTCTGAGACCAATTACCTGGGAATCCACCACCCCTTGATTGCTCCCTTAATTCGCCATCTGCCTTATATGACCCCGGGTGAACCCTTAGTGATGATCACGTCATCCCAATTTCCCCAGGGAACTAAAGGGCTATGGAGCCTCTGGAGATTGACACTCAGCACCTGGGAGCAAGATCTTTCGCAGTTCATTGCGGTGTTTGTCTCATCACAAGGCCCCTTATATCGCACCACGGCCCAGAAATTATGGGAACAGATGTGCCAAAAAGATGTGCAAGCGCAAATCACGGGAGGTCGGCCCCTGACTTCCGAGGAATATGAAAGGTGTCGGTTGGCAGCCGAGGAAGAAGCGGCCTCATCTTATCAACAATTGATGGCTCAACATCAATTGTTTTTGGACCGGGAACGGGACAAAGCACTCAAGGCTTTTCGCATTCGTTCGAACCTAGCGCAGCAAACCGGATTACCCCAGGTACGGGAATTTCGCCTTAAACGCCTCTCTCGCGAACTGGAAATGCGCCAAGCCGATTTAAAGAAAAAGGAAAAAACCATCCCCCATTTGCTACCTCTTTTCATTGTGGAGGTCGACAGACCATGAATTGGCGCCGAATTATTGCGGATATGCTCTTGGAATCGGCTGAAATCTTGCGCATTATTTCGGATCCCGGAGGACTCCTTTTGGATGAAGAATTGCTGGGAATATTGCAACAAGAAAATATTCGGGTCGTGAGTTACGAAGATCCCCTGCGTTTTCGCCTCATTTATGAAGAAGACTTTCGGGAAAAATGGGATGCGAATCAAATGACGCCAATCCTGGCCGTCAGAACCGTAGACCTCGAACTGACTCGCTTGCCTTATGACATCATTCAAGGCACTCAACCCATCTATTTAAGTCTGGCGCAGATTTTCCCCAATCTCAACATTGACGCCCTAAAAGGCCTGGATTCTCGCGCCTATGACCACATTCTTGCCGCAAATGACTATCCTGCATCTGTGGTGGACTATGATGGGAGTTGTCTTTTGATTATCCGCGCTCTGTACCGAACTGATCCCACTTTGATAGCGGGTGAGGAGGATGTGCTGAGCTTGATTTCCCGTATTCACGAAACCGACTTTGGGATTTCCCCCACCTTGGCTCTTTGGCTCAATTCTTTACTGAAGGATTGCTGGTCATCAAACGACTCTCTTTATGACATGATGCTCTCTTGGGACAAGTGGCAAGAATATCTGGCGCAAGTCTCTCGTAGGACCGATTTGCTATCTTTGCAAGGCAGTTATTGGCTCAAAAAATTGCGCGGTGATGATCACATTACCGAAGAGAGAGTATCCCTGAGCGAACAAACCTACCGAGAAATCGAAGCCTTTCTTCGACGAGATCACCGGGTCGGGCTGGATTGGTTAGAGAAGGCTTACGACATCGGCAGAATTTATTTGGCGTCCTACTTAAACCAAGATGAGGACAAGGATTCCAATACCTTGAATTTGATCACTGATGCCATTGACGCCGCCTTTTATCACTGGGTACTCGACCATTATTCCTTGATGACCTCGCTGCCGCCCCTGCCCCGACCGAAAATGGTCCATCATATCCCCCAATGGATCAGCCAGAAGTGGCATACTTCCCATGATAAGTGGGCTTTGATCGTCTTAGACGGGTTGAGTCTGCCCCAATGGATTTATCTCAGACAATTTCTGTCCTGCACGTCGGAAAACTGTGAACAGTTCTCTTGCCTGGCCTGGGTTCCCAGTATCACCTCGGTTTCCCGCCAAGCGATTTTTTCCGGCCAAATCCCTCGCGCCATTCGTGGATCCATTTTCGATACCCATGGCGAAGAGAAGGCTTGGAAAACATTTTGGAAAGAAGAGGGTTTGGATTTATACCATGTTGTCTATCAGAGCACTGTGGATAAAATAACAGTAGAAGATTTCATGCAGACCATAGACAGTCGTGAGGCGGTTATCGTAGGATGTGTGGCAAATATGGCAGATGAATTGGCTCACAGTGCTCAAATGGGGCCCAGACAAATTCTATTGGATTTGAAACACTGGGTGCAAAATACCAAGTGGCTGCCTAAAATTATCCAATCCCTGCAAGACCGCCGCTTCCACATTGTGATCACGAGTGACCATGGGCATACGCCGGTTCACGGAATCGGTAAACCTCCCAGTGGGGTATTAAGCAAGACCCGTGGCCAACGGGCTCAAATTTACCCATCGGAGATTTTGCTTAACCAGGTCAATCAAGACAAAAAGTGGGGCATTGCCTGGCCTTATGTGCACACCTTGCCCCTAAACACATTTGTGTTGCTGGCGCGTTCTCATGAGGCATTTTTCGCTGAAAGACAAGGCATGAGCCATGGCAGCATTGCCTGGGAAGAACTGATGGTGCCGGTGGTGGTCATATGGTAACGACAAGACCTCTTGTGGGAATTGATCATAAAATTCGCTGGGATGATTTAGAATGGCTTTATCACTGGTGGATTGAAGGACAAGAGATCCTTCCTGCCACCATTATTCCTTCTTGGCATCATATCCAAGGAGTCGCGGCACGCAAAAAGGCTGCCACGATTATGACCCGGATATGGAATCAACCCTATTGGCAAGATGAGTCTCATCACGAGACTCTGAAAAAGACACTGAAGAACCAGCGTCTTGTCGGCTACTGGGGACTCTTTGTAACGGCCTATCCCTTTTTTCGGGACACCGCCGCCACAATCGGGCGTTTTTTAACGTTATCGGATCATTTCACAACCCGACAAGTTTATGATCGGCTCGCGGCCCAATATGGTGATACCGAACGGATTAAAGTGGCTGTACGCATGATCCTCGGATCTTTGACAGAATGGCAGGTCTTAACGCGGGTGAAACGAGGAGAATATCGGCTCGGAATAACACCGGTGGTAGTCAAAGAGAGAACATCTTTGGCTTTTGTGATGCATGCGAGCTTATACGCCCTGGCCCAGGAATGGATGGCCATGGACGGGCTGATCTATCTCCCTTGGTGGTTTCCCTTTCGGATCCAACCGTATCGAGCCGCCTTCCAAGAAAGCGGTTTTTTAGTGGAATTGTCCGGAGATGATCACTTTATGGTAGGGCAGATGGGATAAAACTCTCCCCATCTGCCCTACCGTCTTTTTCTTCTTTCTTCGCTTGATCGCGTAAACATCATGGCAGCCAATCGTAAGTCAATGAAATTCCCCGAAAATGGCACTCCCGGTGCGAAAAAATTACCGCATTTGAACCATCTTGGCATATCTCCCAGCTTTTAGTGGGGATCCATGGTCCGCAAAATCAAGGGAACACAAAATTCCGTTTGCTGTCCGAGTGTCCAGAGAAGACCCCTATAGGCAATTGCGTATGCGGCCATGGCGACGGAACAACTGATCAAACTCATTAAGGTGATGCAGCTAAGGAAAATTTGATTGACCCGAGCAAATGGGAAAACTCAAGGAACAGCACATTACTCGGTCTCGAGAAAACCAAAGAGACCGAGAACGAGTCGCCTTTGATAGCTAAGGTCCAAATGGAGTTAAGGAAAACGCCCTACAGCAGAGTCGTGATCTCCAGTTGCTAGCCAAACAGTGGAAAGGGGTGACTCATGTGTTTACCGGCGACGTTCCCGGAAATCAATAAGAAGCACTGGCAGTATATCTAGAAATCTATGATCAACCATTAAGACCAGATTGGGTGGAGATCACCTGATACGAACTTTATAGGCCGCGGTATTTAGATTCCTGATCCCAGAGACAAATTCTGGATCGTTGAATTGATCTGATTCTTCTGAACTCAACGGGCCGGGGTCCGGTACTTGGGCATCAATGTCGTGCCACGCCTTGATGGTTGCCTCATGTCGGGCACGGAGGTATTGCGCCAATTCATACACGCCTCTGCAATCGGATGACGAAAACTGCTGGAAGACTTTATATACTTCGTCAGCCGGAACACTTACGTGTAACAATAGTATTATATATATCGGAATTTTGTGATTCTTTATTACCGAATATATAGATTGAGTTGGAAGAACATGGTACACTTTGGACTAAGATAAACATTTGTTTCTGACTGGAATGAGTAGAACCAGGTCGCATTACTCCTCAGGCCAGCTTAGCTTTTGGAAGTCCATGGGAGGTGTCGGCCCCGGTTTCTTCAGTTCATTCCTATCTGCAGCGAATGAGATTCATGGGATATTTGGATTAAATGGCCCCTGCCGGTTTTCAGAACACGATCCGGCAGGGCGTTTTATTCCGGCAGAACTCATTCTGGTGCTGAGGATAGCGGATTGGTATTTGCACAAGTGTTTCCAAGTCGAAATATCATGGAAATTTCGGTTTGTGATTCGGGTATTGGGATTTCCGGATCGGTTAGACAATCTTATCCTGCATGAAACGGCACCGATAATTTGGCATTAGAATTGGCATCGCGGCAAGGATGGACTTCAAAGAAGGGCAGTGAAAGCCAAAGGACATGGGTTATACTTAGTAGAGAAGATGATACCACATAATGGGCTAAATGGTCGACTCGTGCTAATTAGTGGAAACGCGATTGTTTTAAATAGAACTACTTGTGAGGCGATCGGGATCTATGTAGCAATGGAACGGAAATGACAATTGATTGGGTGACTTATCGGCATTCTGAGAGAATGCCTTGATGCGTTAACGGGCCGGTTAACGACCTAGCATAATATAGGTCAAATTGGCGTGATGAACTTGGGGACGACGGAGGTATAATGAGAATTAGCAAGGTCGACGTTGCGGATTATCTAACGCGAGGTGGATGAGCGAAATTCGTTAAGTAGAAATTTCTGGATGTCAGCGACGAATGCGTCGATAAGAACGCAGAAAGGCAGGAGGGAAATTCGGTGACCCACGATGAGTTAGAGGTCGAACTACGGAAGCTCGATCCCCGAGAGCGGGCGCGATTGGCGGCAGCGTTGCTCGACAGCCTAGAAGAACTGTCGGAGGATGAGAATGCGCGTCTCTGGGCGGAAGAGGCGGAACGACGGCACGACGATCTGCTGTCCGATGTGACCTTGGGTCGATCCGCCACGGACGTCTTCCGGGACATCCGGAAACGGCTCGGTGGATAAGATCTGCGTGACGTTTCATCCGGCTGCGGAGATTGAATTGTATGATGCGGCGTTGTATTACGAAAGCCAAAGACGCGGGCTGGGCAGCACATTTCTGCAAGCCATCGAGACAGCGATAGACGAAATTCGTGAACATCCGATGGCGAGTCCGCGGGTCCATGGTGTCGTGCGAAATAAACAGGTGCGGCGGTTCCCCTATTCGGTCATGTACTCCGCCGAGAATGGCAATCTCCGGATTCTTGCCATCGCAAATCAAAAGCGCCGACCGCTCTACTGGTTGAGACGTCAATGAAGCGCGACCCCACCTAGAATTTCATGAACGCGGCCACTTAGTGGGACTCGGTGCGTCTTAGATGTGCTTGGTTATAATCCTTCACTGGATTCGGTCGAGTTTTTGTCCAATTCTCACCAGCATCTGGGCAGTCTTTGTGTATGTTTATGGTAACAATAGCATTATATACTTCAGGATTTTGCGATTCTTTATGACCGCATGTCTAGTGTGCCATCCCTGCAGTTTTTCACGGCACACGGTGTGAATTAGGATCGTAAGGCGAAAGAATAAATGACATAAGGTTCGGTTGTCAACTCTATGCCCTTGGAAGGGATGGGACGTTCTTCCCCGTCCGCCTCTTCGGTGAGCAAAATGGGCCGATAGAATTTCCATTGTTGCGGAAGATGAATTCGCACGGTCCCACGGATGCCGCCAAATTCATACAAACGTATGACCACACCACAAGATTCATCTTCGAGAGGCTTGAGTGTGTCAAACCAGACATGATTGCCTTCCACCCAATATCCTCCTGTTTCAATGAGTTCCCCCCCGTCCTTCTCATGATCCATTTTCTGAAGGACACGGCAGGGCGAGTTTAACCTCTCGGCCATCTCGTGAACATGAGCCGCCACAAATGTTCCCCTATGAGGATAAAGGGCATAAGTCATTTCCTGTACTCCCTGATCGGCGTTAGGATCGGGAAATGTCGCCGATTTGATAAGAGTCAGACGCATCACGCCGTCATGAATGTCGTAACCATACTTGGAATCATTCATGAGAGCGACTCCGTAATCTTCTTCGGCCAGATCCGCCCAGTGATGTCCCGGTACTTCAAATTTGGCCTGATCCCACGACGTATTGCGAATTGTCGGGCGTTTTATATTGCCAAATTGAATGGAGTAGCGAGCACTGGAACTGCGAATTGTGACGGGAAAGGCGACTTTCAGTAGGTGGTGATGTTCCTGCCAATTAATCCGGGTGATAAAATCCACCCGCGGTGTATGTGCATAAGCCGTCAGCCATTGTTGGATTACAGAGGAACGAAACTGCCACTGAAAGTAGACTTTGACGCGCATTGGACCTGACTCCACAATTTCCACCCGAACGAGATCATCGATAATTTCCTGCTTCTCTTCATAAAACGGATCGATATCCCACGCATCGAAATTTAGGGGCAGATCTTCAAAGACTTGAAACTCATTGGCAAATCGACCCTGCGGCACAACTTCTCTGTGAGCACCCTTATCAAACCACGAAGTCAATTGCCCTTGATCATTCCACACAATATGGTACCAAGGTGTGTCGATGTCATGAGAGTCTACGAATATTTCAGCTAACGCCGTATCCCCTGTCTCTGTCTGAGGCTTTCGGGGGTACAAGACACATAATCCCGCAGAGGGGATCTCGCCAACAAGAAGGAGCATATAATTGCCCATATCGCGCTCTACGAGTTGACTAGCTGTCATCGTGCCGTCCAGTCTGCTCCATTCCCTTTTCGCGTAAGGGATCTCGACCAGTGCTGTGCGCTCGGTAAACAAGCCATTAAAGATCAGCACGGCCGGCCCCGGGATGCCTTTGGCCATGTGACGGATCCCCACATCAATCAGCCGGTTGGCCTCTTCAAGAGCGGTCTGATAAGCCACTTGAGCTTCCTCATAGACGGGGCCGATTGCGGACCCCGGAAGGATATCATGAAATTGGTGCACTAACAGGACTTTCCATAGTCGTCTCAGCTTCTCATGGGGATAGTGATTATCCCCATGAGAGGCAATTTGTGTCCATAACACTTCTAAATCATGAAGCACCCGCTCCAATTTGCGGTTAAACCACTTCATCCGTCCTTGCGAGGTATAAGTGCCGCGGTGATATTCCAAATATAGCTCTCCGTCCCATATGGGAACATCCGGGGACCCATTCAAGCGGTCCTCGAGCTGCGTCAGAAAGCTTTTTAGCGAACTTTGAACCAGGATGGGAGCCCCTGCTATCCCTCGGAGACGATCCAGGTTTTCTAACATGTCTCTGGTGGGTCCTCCACCTCCGTCTCCCCATCCAAAGGCTAATAGGAGTTCTTGGTTTCGTGCTTTGTCCCGGTAGCGTTTCCACAATCCCATAACGCTTTTGGCACTCAGATTGCCATTATAGGTGGAAAATTTCTCACCCGGCGCCGGTGTTGTCAAAAAATGTGCAACCACCACACTCCCATCGAGCCCCCGCCAATAAAACGTGTCGTGTGGCATAGGGTTCGTTTGATTCCAGCTCAATTTTGTCGTCACAAAATGATGGATGGCCGATCGTTTAAGAATCTGGGGGAGTGCCGCACTAAAGCCGAAAGTATCGGGAAGCCAGGCCACGCAGGTTTCTTGTCCAAATTGTTTAACAAAGTATCGTGTTCCCCACAATATTTGACGAATTAATGCTTCTCCACTCGGCAGATTCGTATCGGTTTCAACCCAAAAGGCTCCGACAGGCTCCCACCTACCTTCTTGCACTCGTTGTCGTATGATCCGGAAAAGTTCCGGATGATCTTCTTGAACATATTCATACAACTGCGGCTGTGACTGTATGAAATGATAGTCGGGAAATTGGTCCATGAACCGAAGAACCGTCGTAAAAGAACGGTAAGCCTTTTCCCTGCTATCGCCCAGACGCCACAGCCACGCCATGTCAATATGGGTATGACCGAGGGCTGTCACTTGCACGAGGGATTGTGAAGAAGGCCAAGATGGCAATCCCGCCTTCAATTGAGACTGGACTTGGCGCACATCTTGAAAAAACTTGTCGTTTGTCTGAGTCATATCAATAGACCGCGCCAAATCGTCAACATATGTGAACCAACGGTACTTTAATGGGTCGTCGTCATGCAATTCGTCCGCAACTTCCAAAATATTTTTCAAGGTAAAATAGACATCGTCGGTAGGCATATCCAAAAGTCCCTGATAATTTAGCGCGAGTATCTGATACGGATCCGCTAATCCTGACCAGAGAAAACAGGCAAGCATGGTTTGTGTGGTGAGAAAGTCCTTGGGCAAAATCACTTCACGGTGCATCCGGTCAATACCTTGGTACTCTCTGCCACCAATTAGGACAACTCCTTCCCATCCGCGTGTATTGCTTTCGTTACCGATCCCAAAATCTAACAGCACTACCGGAAGTTGACCCGAAGCTGGCGAATCTATCGATAACGCAGCGAGCATCCAGGTGTGTTCATCTTGTACCGCCCACCGGTCTCCGGCCTGAATATGTGTGCCGGACTGTTTATCCGGCTGCACCTCGGAGTCCAGATGGCCAACTTTGATAAATTCCGGTATGACGCGAAGATTCACATAGCGGCGCTGACCCAATCTTTCCACAAACTTATGAAGTTTCGCTTGCAACATGCCCAAAGATTCTTACCTCTCTTCCCCTTCAGTGATGTATATTGACACTGGGTTGCCGAGCCCTGTGAATCGGAAGACTGCTCATAAGATGCCGCAAGACCGTATTGATGACAGCGAACCAAACGTCCTTCCGGGATATCAACCAAAACAGGTGCCCGTTTGCGGCATAATTCCGTCATTAGAGGACAGTGATCCTGAAAGGAACAACCTTCACTTCTTAGTGACATTATACTCGTGGCCTCCATTTTATAGGCGGAATCATGGGTACCGGACGCCGACACGGGTCGATTCGGATCGGGGGCCGAGCGAATCAAAGAGTTGTGTATAGGGAAGCCAGAGCTATAGCAAAAGCCCTCCCATGAGAGTATGTACAAGAATGATATACTCAGGATCAAGATCTTTTCCCGTCTGGTCACCTGTCCCACGACAGAAAGCCACAACAGATCGCCACCTTAGGCTACGGGTGTTTTTTCGCCGTGTGACAGAAGTCCCCACCAAAGGTGGGGACTTCATCGAGATGGCTGGTTTGTCTTTTTGTTGTACCGGTGAAAAAGTGATTCCTAAGTAACCCGTGGTCATAGAAAAGTCTGCCGATACTCTTTGGACATTCCCGGGTCCTCTACCCAAGGGAAGTTCATGCACATGTGTGGGCTCCACCCTACCCGAGCGTCTTTCAATCGCTTGGGTAGGCGGTTTGGCATCAAATATTAAAAAACTTTCAGCTAAAACACGGTAACACTCGGCCTGTCACACGCAAGAGGCTCTTAAGGATTGCCCTCTGAGAGGATGCAGCGCATTTATGTAAGAAGTACTGCCTCGCCTTTCTAAAGAGGTATCCCCGTGGCAATTTAGGCTTTCACAGCTTTGATGACCGCAGACACGATAAAATCGTCGATATTCGCATCTGGTATCCAATCCTTGATAAATTGCCGGGATTCGTCTTTCGCTGTAATGAGAATGTCTCCGAAACCCGCGTCCTTTAGCATAGACTCAACTCAGACTCCGCATGTCAAATAGGGAAATCATGAGGATTTAAATAGTCGGAATATTCCTCAAAGGAATTGAGCCCCTCACTCGCGAATAGTGATCGTATGAATACATCAGACACGACACCACCGA
>JAKACM010000031.1 GCA_021821465.1 Bacillota bacterium | reverse complement strand
TCTATATTAACGAACTTTTTCCACATCAGAGCGGATGTCTTCCAGTTTGACATAGCGATCGCAGGCATTTTCGAGTTCAGAAGAAATCATTCCTCGAGTGCCCACTCCGATGATTTCCTTACCGCGCGACCGAATTAATTCTACCGCCCGCTCAAAGTCGCCATCACCGGACATCAGCACGGCAACGTCGTAGCGATTTACTGTACTAAACATATCTATGACAATCTCAATATCGAGATTAGCCCGCCGAATCACTGAACTGGAAGTTTGATCTAATGTCTCTTTTATGGACTTTTCTCGTATTGTGAAACCCAGATGACGCAATGCGGTGAGAAAATCCCGCTGGCTGTTATCGGGAGGCACCTGCACCCCGGTATAATAGAAAGCATTATAGATTTCCCGTCCACGTGTAAAGTACTCAATTACCCGCGCAAAATCCAAATGCCAGCCTAATACCCGTTGGGCATAGAACATGTTGGCGCCATCAACAAATATAGCCACCCGTTCATTACTATAATCCACGTTTTCCTCCTTAATAAACCTTCGCTGTTTTTTATTACTCCTACATAATTCGCATTCAAACTCTCGGTTTAGGGCATGAGACTATAATCCACCCTTATCATACTTAATCCTGCACCGAACATGACAATTTTATCGCAAATGGGCCAAGAAATTTGTCCCAAGACCTTCTCTTAAAGGGTATGATCGTCATGAGTGCTCAAAGAAGGCCACCCGAATAAATTAATGAGTGAGACAAAGGAACGAGGGGAATAGAGAAAGGACGATTGGTAATGAAGTCAGGAATTAACATCGTTGTGATTGGCGGGGGTAGTTCCTATACCCCGGAGTTGATCGCCGGTCTCATTAAAGTTAAAGATTTGCCTATTGAGCGGGTTATTTTGGTTGATGTTCCCGAAGGTCGGAAAAAAATGGAGCACGTACAATCTTTTGGCCGGCGTTTGATTGAAGAGAGCGGCGGAAGCGAGTTCAATTTACAGACAACCTTCGACTTATCCCAGGCCTTGCGGGGAGCAGATTTTGTCTTAAGTCAGTTTCGTGCCGGAGGACTGGAGAAAAGAGCTCTGGACGAACAAATTCCGCTCCGATATGGAGCGATTGGCCAAGAAACGGTGGGAGCGGGTGGATTCGCCAATGCCTTAAGAACCATTCCGGTGGCTTTGGATATCGCTCAAGAACTGGAGAGAATCAGTCCCCATGCCCGCCTGATTAACTTCACCAACCCTTCGGGAATGGTTACGGAAGCTTTGTTGCGGTACAGTTCGATCGACACCATTGGCCTTTGTAACGTGCCCATTACCATTGAAAGAACGATTGCCCAAGCTCTCCAAGTGCCTGCAGACACTATCAGATTAGACATTTTTGGTCTGAATCACTTGTCTTTTGTCCGCCACGTTTATGTTCAAGGACGGGATATTATCTCCGAGGTCTTAACCTATTTGAAAGGGGGACACTCCGAAACAAGCCTTATGGCCAATATTCCCGAAGAGAAATGGGAATCTTATGTGTTGGAAGCATTCCCCATGATTCCCAATCCTTATCTGCAATATTACTGGAATCCGGATGCCATTTTGAAAAAACAACGGGAAGAGTGGCAACAAGGCCTTGGCACCAGAGCGACTCAGGTTATGACGATTGAAGAGAAATTGTTTGAACTCTATGCCGATCCTGCCCAAATGCAACTGCCCGATCTCTTAATGAAGCGGGGGGGAGCCTATTACAGCACAGTGGCAGTCATGCTGCTCGAAGCGCTTGCGCTAAACAAAGGTCGCGAAATGGTGGTGAATGTGAGAAATCGCGGCTCACTCCCCGAATTGCCCTGGGATAGTGTGGTCGAGGTCCCGGCCCTTGTCGATGGTCAAGGGGCTCGAGCGGTCAGTGGGGGATCGATGCCGCCGGAAGTGAAAGGACTGATTCAACAGGTGAAAGCCTATGAAGAACTGACCATCAAGGCGGCCGTGCATGGCAACCGCAACCAAGCATTAGCGGCCCTTATCACCAATCCTCTGGTGCCTTCCAGTGATGTCGCCAAAAAGATTCTGGATGATATCTTGCTAGAGAACCAGGCCTATTTAGGGAGATTTGCACAATGAGGCTTTATCTGGGAGTCGACGGAGGAGCCAGCAAAACCGATGTGATTTTGGCTGACTCGGGACGTATCCTGAAGGTGGTACGAGGAGGTCCTTCGAATCCTCAAGGTCCGATGGGATGGGAAGGAGCCATGGATCAACTGGCCCAATGTGTTGCGGATGCCGTCCATGGTTATGACCGCAATGATTTGCGCCCGGCAGTACTGGGACTGGCCGGGGCTGATTTCCCCGAAGATATTCAAATGATGTCCCAGCATCTGACAAAACGCCTGCCCTGGCTGTCTTATTCCATCGTCAACGACACCGAAATCGCCCTTTTGGGAGGCTCGCGACAAGGATACGGTATTGTAGCGATTTGCGGCACGGCCACCAATGTGTTGGGCATTCACCCCGATGGTCGCCGCTGCCACATTGGGGGATTGGGATACGAATTCGGGGATTTTGGCGGAGGTGCTGATTTAGCCCGAGAGGTTCTTCACACCGCGTTTCGCAGTTATGAAGGGAGGGGGCCGAAGACAGCCTTGGAGTTTGGTGTCCTTGGGCGAATGAATCAAATAGATTATGAGACATTAAGGCGGGGTATGTATTTTCACACCATACACCCCTTGGCATTTTTGGCGTTGGTTCCTTTGTGCTTTGAAGCCGCCGATCAGGGGGATGAGGTGGCAGAGAAACTGTTGCGGAGAATGGCGGAATCCCTGGCGCAAACGGTTATCGCCGCCGCGAATCAGCTTAAATGGGAAAAGGATGCGTTTGAAATTGTTCTGGCAGGATCCCTTTGGGAAGGGACGTCGCCGATTTTGCAAGATCATTTTCGCCATCGGCTTCATGAGTTCTATCCCTTGGCCGATATTCATCTTCCCGAACTCTCGCCGGTGATGGGTGCCGTGTTAAAAGCCGTGCAAGATGATTCCCAGAGCGCGTCCGACTGGCGCCGGAAGCTTAGAGAGCAGAAGGACCAGGTGTAAAGAGGCCCTAAAGGTTGGATCTAAGAGTGTTCGAACAATTGACGAATCTCCCGGCGCCTTGGGATCGGGCAGACTATGGTAATGACATCACCTAAGCGAAGAGTGGTGGATCCCCGGGGGATGAGATGCTCACGGCGGCGGGAGATGCCGATAATGAGGGTGTCTTCCGGCAATTGCAGATCCTTTAACAAGACATTTGCCACCTTCGTATTCATCACCTCCAATTCCAATATGGATGACCAGATATCTTGAGCGGATAACCCCGAAGCCGGAGAGCGGATTAACATCTCTAACAACTGCATGGAGGCAATAGGGGCTACGAAAGGAATGAGGCCATGACTTTCCGCCAGATCTCTGGCTTCGGTGGGAACATCGACAATGACGTAATCAGGATTTAAGACATTGCGCAATTGTTGAGCCCATTCGATGTGCTCGTTCCATTGTGCCGACCCTAAAAGGGCCAACACTCTGACCACTTGTGCATGAATGGCGGCATTTGCCAGGGCTTGGGTCCCGTTCTCATAACTGAGTACCAGATAATCCTGCGAAGCTAGGTGGTTGGCAATAGGTTTCACCCAATGGCTCGGCCCCACCAGCATGATCTGCTGTTTTGCGCTCGGTTTGAGGGGGCTGAAGCGGTGGAAAACAGGGGGGAACAGAAAGGCCGAAATGACGGAGGTGAGGATCATGGCCAAGTAGACAGACTGGGAAATAATATGGGCCTGGAATAGGATCAATGACCCCGCCACAGTGACCGACAGGCGTGTGGCTAAGAGTGTGGACATGGCAATGGTTTCCCTTTGGGGGAAGAGCCTGCGGAGAATCACCGAGACGCTCGCACTGATGAGGGCAATGGCAATCAGAAAGGAGACCGTTAAGATCCATATGTGATCGGATTGAATGGCGGGGCGAAGGTTTAAGTCGCTGCCGACGGTCACGAAAAAGAAGGGAATGAAATAGCCGAATCCTAAGGTGTCTAATTTGTCCTGCAAAATCTCTCGGTCTTTGCCGACGACCATTGATACTACGACCCCAGCCAAAAAAGCGCCCAGAACGGTAATGGTACCCAATGTTTCTGCGAGGGCAATAAAGAGGGTGATGATCATCATGACCCCGCGGACACCGATTTGGCTGGTTACCGAGTCCTGACCATTGCCCAGCCAGGCGCGGTGCAAAAATCTCGATGTTGTTTTGGCAATTACGAGGGGAACAAACATGAGCACCACCAGGAATATGCGCAAAACCGCTCCACGGTGATCCAAAGCGGCTAAGGCGGTGACACCCATGAGAGTGGTGAAGTCGACGAGTAAGCCAATGGTGAGGATCCATTGACCGAAATTGGTGTCCACTAAGCCCCGTTCCTTTAGTGTGGGCAACAAAACAGTGGGGGCGCTGGATGCCAGCAACAAAGAAATGGGGATCATTTTGTCAATGACATGCAACGTCAAAAGCATGTAGCCTTCCAAGAATCCCACACTTAGCCACAAGCCGATAACAGGCCACAACCACCGTGAATTCTGAAGTCCGGGATTATCTTGGTTGATCAAGGCTTCTAGATTGGTTTCCAAGCCATAGAGAAACATAATATAAGACAAGCCGAACAGCGACAAAAAACTGATGGGGGCCGACACCTGAATCCACCCCAGAGCACTTTTGCCGAATAAAATTCCCAAAAGGATTTCTACGGCTGCAACGGGAATTTTGGTCTTGGTACGCAACAAGATCCATGGAGCCATTAAGGCCACGATGGATACCATTAAAATGGATAGAATGACGTTTGACATAAGCCTCCAAGTGGCGAGCCGGCTTTTTGAAAAGGCGGCCGATACTCCTTAATAAAAAGTACTCTTCATGATACACGACTTATCCGACTTGCATGCATGTTTTGGAACGGAAATGGGATCGAAGATTGCCCATAAGGTGCAAACACGGTACCATAGGTACATGAAACCTTATCGGTATGCGCTCATGGTAACGGGAGGGGCTTTGGTGATCGCGGGATGCGGATTTAATCGCCCCTCTGCCATCACTCATAATTCAAAACCTCAAGTGGCCGCCAAGGAAATTCTGGCACGCATGTCATCATGGAAGAGTGTCCAAACAACGGTGCAGCAAACCCAGGGGCCTAAGACTTCTCCTGGCAAAACGTTGAATTACGACATTACCAGTAATCTGAGCAATGGTCAATATGTGATTAAATTGAAGGGAAGCCATCCGGTTTCAGTCTATGTCAACACCCATGAAACCATCTGGTACCCCCAACACGGGAATCACTATTCCGTTCTGGCCCAATTGCCCGCGGCCGACAAGCCTTGGGCCGTGGCCGCGGAACTGCCTCAATTGATTAAAAAGGCTCAGATCCAATCGATGCAGGTGCATGGCAATGTGGTGAGGCTCAACATGATTGTGCCTCTGTCTTCGTCTAAAAACGGGGCGCATGCCACCTTTCTTTTTAACACGGCATCGGACATTCCGGAGTCTTTTAGCCTTCAACTCAGCAAGAATGACACGGTTAAGGAAGTGTTTACGCATTTTCAGGTGAATCCCTCATTACCGTCCGGAACATTCACCTTTGCCCCCCCTCATGGGGTTACCCCGACGATTTCTCTGACCCGCACCGGGACGGCCTTAAGCCTGATCAAGAGTCAGTTGAATTTTCCCCTTGTTCTCCCCCCTCAAGGGGCGGGATTGACGCTGGATGCTATTAACACCGGCACGAATTCCCAGGACCAGCGTTTCGTCATTCTCACATTCACCGCCAGGGACTCCACTTCCGTCTTGATCACAGAAAGCTTAAAGCAAGGATCCACCGTGAAATTGCCTTCGGGTGTGACCGCAACCACCCAAAGTGTGGGTTCTTTGACGGCTACTGTGGCAAATATGCCTAATAATATGGTTGAAGCGGGTTTTCTTGAACATAAGACTCAAGTCATTGTAGAGGGGACCGCTTCAACCGTGGACAGTCTATTAAATGATTGGGGGAATCTTTCTTCGCTCAATGCGACCTCGTCTTCGACCCCGCCTCCGTCTTCATGAGAGGTTTGCAGCGTGATAGAATGAGAACAAGTGTCAAGGAGGGGGCCCTATGAAGCATGGCGGATGGGGATTCTCTTCCGGAACTTTTGGTGAACTTGTCCAAGGGGTCATCGACCAAACGCCCTTTTTGGTGACCATACCGATTCGGTGGGGGACCCGGGCCAAATTTATTCCGGGGGAGAACCAAGAAGTGGTAGTCTATCCCACACACCGTAAAAAAGCGCAAATGGCGGCGATTTTGGCTTGTCGGACATTGAAAAAACCCGGAGGAACGTTAAGTATCTCGTCGGTCATTCCCATCGGCAAAGGTCTGGCTTCCAGCTCCGCCGATATTGTGGCGTCTATTCGTGCGGTGGCGGCCGCTTATGATCGGAACCTTCCTCCGTCGGTTATTGCACGTTTAGCCGCTCAGGTGGAACCGTCGGACGGCGTAATGTATCCCTACATGGTGGTTTTTGAGCCGGTCAAAGGCATTCTTTTGGAGAAGTGGCCGAGGGCTCCTCATGCCGTGATAGTGGGTTTGGTGGGACACGGGCGGGTTAATACGGTCTTACATCATGAATCCCGGGATTTGTATACCTCTCGTCATCAGTCCCGGCTCCAAGAAGCCTTAAATGGTGCGCGCCATGCGGCTTATGCTCACGATGTCAGAGGGCTAGGGGAAGCCGGTTTGATTTCGGCGGAGGTGGAATGGGAACGCGATCATCGCGACCCGATTTTGGGACAAATTATCGACGAGGCTCGTTCACACCAATGGGGAGTCATCACTGCCCATAGCGGTACGGCCAGGGGATATATCTTTTCGCCTAAAGATTTCTCGGGCAATGAGATTGGCCAAGCGGAAAGATTTTTGCGCACGCTCCATCACGGTCCCGTTTTTCGGCTGTGGACTATGACGCGCCGAGTCGAAACACAAGGACAATTTGATGTTGACCTCTCTGCCGGAAACAAGGATCGCCATGAAGCCTGAGAGCCAGAACCGGTGACTTATGGTGAATTTTCTTCCCAACGGTGATGGAGATAGCTTAGGGGCAGACTGTAGCCCCATAAGGCGGCAAGAAGGATCAGGGCGGTGGATCGGCCAAAATGCCTGGCAAAGAGCCCGGGCGCCAGCATTAATCCGTTATTCACCAAAGGGCTGAGGTGATCGAAGACAGGAAGGCCCGCCATCATCACTAAGCCCCATAACACAACACCGAAAAATAAACCTTTTTGCCAGTAAGGAGCTTGGAAATATCGAGCGATCCCCAGGTGATAGAGGTAGGCCAAAAGACCTCCCAATGCCATTTCGATGATGAAGCCACCCACAATAGCCATTTTGAGATTGAGGGTGAGAAAACTGCCGTCCCAGAGGGCTACATTAAGAACCGGCGCACCGAACATCGGCGCTGCAGTTGTGAAGAGATCAAAAATCGCGGTGCCTGCAAGCCCAAAGACTATGAGCGGGGCTAAACGCCACGGGAGTTTAGGCATAAATCTTCCTCCTGATGCCGATGTAATGGGTTTAGTAGTTGCCATCAAGATCCGTTCTGAAGAATGTACGCCAGGACCTTTGCCGTCATGATGGTAATATGCGTTAATGGAGGAAGTTTGAAGAAGTAGCCAGGGACTCTTTTCTTCTCATCATGATAAAGTGTCTGTAGATCTCCATAAGGGCGGGACGGTGTGATATGGATAGGATTCGTTGGGGAATTCTCGGAACCGCTGCGATTGTGAGCGGGGCTTTTTTGCCGGCTCTGCGTGAGGAGCGGGGGGGTGTAGCCTGGCGTATTGGCAGTCGGGATTTGGAACGGGCCAAATTGTTCGCGCAAAGTCATGGGGTAGTTCATGCCAGTGGGAGCTATAGGGAGGTGCTTGAGGATGATCAGGTTGATGCCTTCTATATACCCTTGCCCAATCATCTTCACTATGAATGGACAAGGGCCCTATTGGATACCGGAAAACCCATATTGTGTGAGAAGCCTTTGACCGGTTCCTTGGTATTGACTCAAGAGCTCGTTCGGCGCGCCAAAGAGAAACACGGACTCTTGTGGGAAGCCTATGCCTTTCAGTTTCAACCGCAGTGGATGAGGGTGCTGCAGTGGATTTCACAGGGCGCCATCGGTGAATTGGAGGAAATTCACGCGACTTTCAACACCAAATTGGAGCGTGCAGGCGATGTGAGATGGGTCAAAGCTTATGACGGCGGAGCTTTCAATGATTTGGGATGCTATCCCGTACATATCAGTGAACTCTTGATGAAATCTCTTCCCATTGAGGTTTCGGCCCGGGCGGAAATGCAGGAGGACGTGGACAAAGCCGTTTGGGCGTCATTAACTTACCCGGGTGATCTTAGGACGCAACTCTTGATGAATGTTTCCTTTTGTCGGCCCTATGATACCTTTACACGTTTTGTGGGCACAAACGGAGAAATTCGGGTCGACAAAATGTATCATCCCGGAGTTCGGGACAATATAGAATTGAGACAAAAAAACCGGGTGATCAAAGAACTGACCATGGAAGGACAACGGCCCTTCACCGATATGATTGCCCATATTCACCAGGTGATACGCCAGGAAAGGCCTCCCATACAACTCGCGACGGAAGTCGGGATTCTTACGGCAGAGGCCATGGAGCAGGTGCGCAGTCAGTGGAGCACTGTGGACCGATAAAAAAGCCCTTACACTATTTTTTGGGCTTCCTATGATAAGGAGCGGGGAAAGGTTGTGCTTGTCTGTTCCTTTCGGGCCCCTAAGTAGCTGTGCCAAAAACTCTGATGGCGTTTAAACACGCCCCCTTGTTGCAATCCGGCTTTGATGACTCTGGAGGCATAAAGGCGTAAGAGCCAAAGGCATCGGTGCAGGCCCAACAGGTTGAATAATGCAAAGCGCGAGTCATTGAGGATCAAGTCGGTATCCACGGCAATACTTTGATCGCGTGTACCGCCTTTGGATGCGGACAGGTGATAGAGGCAAGCCCGGTGATTAAACCAGATCAGATAACCAAGGCGGCGTAAGCGCAACGAAATGTCCGTATCCTCGCGAAAAGCAGAGTGGTTGTAACGCTCGTCAAACCCTCCGACTGCATATATCGCGGATCGGCGAAAGGCCATATTGCATCCCCTTACACTGTAAGCCATTGCGGAAAATTCCGAACCAAAGCCGGGTTCTCGTGCTCCACTATATCCCAACCAACCGATGTGATGCCGAACCTTGCGGGGTTCTTGACCGGGGACGAGCACTCTGCCTGCCGAGGCCCCGATTGAAGAGTTGTCAATAAAGGGCTCGGCGTGACTTTCCAGAAACCCAGAATCGGGGATGTGTACGTCATCATCCACAAAGACAATGATCTCTCCTGCGGCTCGCTTGATTCCGATATTGCGTGCGGCGGTCAGACTGGGATGAGAAGTTCTCATCCATTCGATTTTTCCTTCCTGATGCCAGTGATGCAGTAAGTTGTGGGTGACAGTGTCATGCACCGGATCTTGATCCACCACGATGATCTCATAACCCGGGTAGTCTTGAGCCAAAAGATCTCGCAACGTGTCCGTGAGGTTTTCGTCGCGGTGATAAGTTGCCACTATCACCGAGAGTGACGGCTTGGATTTCATCAATACGTTTCACACCCTACTATCAAGTCTTATGCAGGATCAGAACATCACTGACGATGGATCTGACCATGGTGTCTTGCCCGAACCAAAATCCCCACCACGCTAGACACTCGTTACGGTTAATGGTTGTGGGACTGAGGTGCTTTTCAGGCACATTCGGAGGAAAATATTGATTTAAACGATACCTCGGTGTTTGTGGCGGCTGCGGAACAACCTGGCTTGGTTGAGAGCCACCGGATCCGTCAACAGGATCCGCAATCCTTGGAACAACCGGTTGAGGTTTTTGCTGCGGATGCCTTCCGCAATGTGATCCCAACCGATTCTTCCTTGATACAGCCGTTGATCCCAATGGCTGAAATGCAATAACGGAAAATAGTGGGCGACAATGTATTCCTCGCTGCGTGACATGGCGATGGTGTCGTGATGAGCTCCTTGTTTATGATCGTAATAGTTGACCAATATGCTGTCAGTATACGCAGCCAAATACCCTTTCGACAATATGCTCAACCAAAGAAGCCAGTCATCGGCTCCTTGGTATGGCAGGTGAGTATCGCCATAACTGAGGCTATCTAAGGCTTGCCTCCGGATCAGTACTTGGCTGGGTGAGATGAGTTGATTGGCGATTTTGAGGTCTTTCAACAATAAACTCGGGTGCCGCGTATCATAGAGAACATGTTCCTTTCCGCCATTGTGTTCCTCGGTGACACAGGCATTGCAGGCCGCAAAACCGAGATCTGAAGACTCATCCAATAAAGAAGTCAGGGTGGCTAAAAATCGGGGACGCCAGGCGTCATCTTGATCCAAGAATGCACAATATTTCACATCTTGGGGAAGTTTAGCGAGACCCCACAGGCGCGTTTGGAATACTCCTTGATTGGTCTTTAGACGATAGTAGTGGACGGGATAGTCAGAAACCAAATCTGTCACGCTTTCTGGCTCAGGGGTGCCATCATCAATGACCACAACATATAGAGAGTCATTGATGTCCTGTTGGTTGAAGATGCTGTCCAGGCAACGTTTTATAAAGGGACGGCCATAATACGCAGGAATCACGATACCGTAACTCATAAACCGATCACCTTGGCCATCACTGCATCCATCTGGGATGCGACTTTAGACCATTGATAGCCTTGCGCATGGTGGAATGCCGCTTGACTCATGGCCCAGGTTTCATCTTTTTGGGTCAGGAGACGGATCATCTTGGCAGCCAAATCTTCCACATTATATGCCGGGGCTAAATATCCCGTCTGACTCACAATAAATTCCGGCATAGCCATGTGACTGGTACCGATTACCGGCAGGCCCAAGGACATGGCTTCCAAAAACGCAATGCCATAGGGCTCCCATAGTGAAGGAATGACGAGACCGGTAGCAGACCCGATTTCTTGGATCATGTCCCTGACAGGGAGAGGACCCAGAATGTGAACGGAAGAGGCATCTCCAGGGATGTCTTTGGGACTGGGGCCTATGAGTTTCAGTTGCGCTGTAGGAACATGGTGAAGAACGTGAGGCCACGCCTTTAGCAAAATTTCGCCACCTTTGCGTACGAAATCCCGTCCCACAAACACGAGGGTTTGGGCATCCAGATTCTTTAAAGAATAAGGATTGGAATTGAATTGCACAGGGATGTTAGGGGCGGCATGGACGGTGTAGACCCGGGACGGGTCAATGGCGTGAGTCTTGATAATGCTGCGTCTGAGCCATTCGCTCATGGTAAAAACAGCTTGAGCCCGCTCAAAATCCATCAATTGCCGGTCGTGCATTTTTTGCAAAAGGGATAAGGGAACATCATCGTACATATAGGTCGGCTTATGATCCAAACGATCACGGATAATGCTGCCAACATCTAAATCTTGATAAAAGAAGTGAGGACCCCGTCCCAAAATGTGACTGCCCATGATAATCATGACCGGAAAATCGGCCAGATCAGGAGGGAGATGAACCTGGTTTTTCGTCCAGGGATGAATGGAGGAAAACGCCCTCAGCTTGCCGTTGATTATTTTCAATGACGACATCATGGCAGGAATACGGCGAAGGCGGGAAATTTCCATGGAAAACGGGAAAAGATCATAATGAAATTCCTTGGCCATAACATCTCCCAGATTCTCTGTTGTGTGATTGAGATGTCGACCGAAGGCCCAGACCAACTTTCCGCGAACAATCCCTTCGTCTTGGCGAGCCAAAGGAAGAGAATGGGGATTGTTAGGCGGAAACAGATTTAGGTTTATACCGTCACCCTCCCTTTGGCGTTAGGTTGAAGACTCAAGTTGGTCTCAGATCTGCTTCATATTGTGAACATCATTATTCCCTAAATCTCAGCAGATCGTCAATGTTGCCCAGAACTTTTACACCACCGGGTCCGACGCATAAGGATTAATGAATACGCGACATTTTCCCCCGGTGCTTTTTTAAAGATATTACAGATTTTCTTCACTTGCAGGCCCACAGTGCGACACAATTCGGAAGGTGGAAAGCAGAAAAAACCGAGAAAAAATCTAATTGGGGCCATTGGCAGGAAAAACCCAAAACATCGCGAATATATTGTAACAGTGTGGAGTGTATATTTGGAGTGTAATTTGTCATACCAAGAAACTTTTAAACCGGGGGCAAAAAATTCATACAGAATTCTTAAGGAGGGATTGGTAGACGCATGCGAGGCAAAATCGCCTTAGCGTTAGCAGGATCGGGACTGTTGGTTTTGGCAGGTCCCGTAGCCATGGTCTATGGGGCGTCGTTGCAACAATTACAACAAGAAGAATCGCAGGCGCAGACTCAACTGGCAGCCGAGAAAAGTCAATATCAACAAACTCAGAGTGCAATTAATCAAGCGCAGCAACAGATTCAGGGTCTTAATCAATCGCTCGCAAAAGATCAGGCTTTGGTAGGGTCGGCAAATCAACAGATTTCCAGCACCCAGGCACAAATGCAAAAAACGCAAGCTTTGTTAAGCACTACACAATCGCAATTGACAAGGACCCAAAACGAATTAAATGTAACCGAGGCCAATTACCAAAAGACAAAGGCCTTACTGCAGCAAACGCATAACAGTTTGATCAAGGAGACGCAACTGCTCAAAGGGCAATTGCAATTAATTGAAGAACGGGGTTCCATAGGATATCTGGATGTTTTATTGGGGGCGCATTCGTTTGGTGACTTTATGAGCCGCCTGTCTCTTCTCGGCCGAGTAGCGGGGCAAGCCGCATCGGAAGTGAATGTTATTAAGCAAGAAGAAGCGCAGCAAACGAAAGAAAAGGCAAGTCTGAAGGCGGAAGCCCAATTGCTGGGCGAAACCCAATCGTCTTTGGCGGCTCACCAGGCATTGCTGCAGAAAGAACGCAATATGCTCTCGCAAGAAGAAAGTCATCAGATGGTCTTACGCAACCAAGCCGTAAGCGCATCCCAAAACGCTCAAGCCACTCTGGCCCAAAAGAAACAGGCTGTCGCCAGTTTGCAAAATCAGCAGGCGCAGATCTATCAGAATATGAGTCAATTGGGGGCGAAAATTAGTCAAATTGCGTCACAAATTCAGTCCCTGCTTTCTCAGTATAACCAAGGAACACTCTCCCGACACCAATTATATACCGCGATGTTGCCTTTGGTCACACCTATCGCTCAACAAGACAATTTGCCGCCCGCTTTGGTTATTGCGGTGATTACCGAGGAATCCGGAGGCAATGCCGGTGCAATCAGTTCAACCGGGGCCATCGGTTTGATGCAATTGGAACCCGGGACCGCACAAGTTTTGGGTATTCCATCGTCTCAGTTGTCCGATCCCCGGGAAAATCTGATTGCCGGCTGCTTGTATTTGCGGGATATGCTCAATATGTTCGGAGGAAATCTCTCGTTGGCCTTGTCTGCTTACAATGCCGGTCCCGGAGCTGTTCAGGCAAACGGAAACCAAGTGGTTCCAGCAACTCAGGGCTATGTTAATAACGTGGAGGCATTATACGCCATGTACAGTCAATGGTGAGAGACAACAGTGAAACGGTAAATCCCGTGCCTTTCAGCGGGATTTTTCACTTTGCGGCGTGGGTCCGGCAACTCGCCTGTGCCAAATGATTCCCGCGAGAACCAGAGCCATCGTAAGAGCCCACCAGGGGCTTCCCCAAAACACGCTGACCATGCCGAGCACGGCGACAACGGAAACCCATGAGCCGGAACGGGCCTGCTTTTGGGTTCGGGCGATGATAAACAGGGCAAGCATGAGGATGGCGGTAGGGATGCGGTACCACAAAGTTTCTGCATGATCGCCCAAATGTGTGGAAAAGATAGCAATGTCCGCTAGAATATAAATAGAAGACAATGTTGTTAAAACCCAGGGCAGCCAGGGTTTTTTGGCAAAGATCTTGTCGAGAGCCATGTACAGGAGGACGACGATTAATGGGGACATCCACACGCTCCATCCTGCGGGCAAGGAAAGAAAGACAGGAAAGAGGGGAAGAGGAGCCGGTGATAAGTAGGGACGAAAAAGGGCCGATTCAAGCCAAAGGGCCGCAAGAAGAAGCCAAGGCAAACGAACTTTCCAGGACATCGGATTCCTCCTTAATCTTTTGTAATGGTTCTAATTGAATAGATCTTATTGTTTTTCTTTATCCCCTTTTTGGGATAGCCTTGGTACTGTATCCGGTTTCGTCATTATTATGCCCGTTAAAAGGGTTGACTAGACTGGGTTGGAGAGTTTTGGAGTGTTGTACCCTATAGCGCAGTCTTGACGAAAAGTGCTATTGTATTGTATCAGGCAAAAATTTTTCTTTTTTATTGTTACTTTACGGGAGCATTAGCTTCAGGCGGAGGGGATCCGATTGCAAAACCGGTGGTTTCGTGGCGTTATCACAATCGTTCTGGTGGTGTTGTTTATTTCGACGTTGATGGACATTCTCAACGCCCGGACAACACATGTTCAGTCACTCCCGTACAGCTCACTGATTACAGCGGGTGGCAAGCGTCAGATTAAAAGTGCCAATGTCGATCCGTCTTCGCATGTGGTTAGCTGGACCAATAACAAGGGCCAACACTTTCAGACTGTGTACGCCCCCGGGGAAACCAATACACTCAGTGGGCGACTGAATACACAAGGAGCTAATGTTACTGTTCAGAAACCTTCCAATTCCTATGTGTGGATCGGCCTGATTGGTGATTTCCTTCCTGTATTGCTTGTTATTGGGTTTGTGTTTTTCTTCTTCCGACAAAGCCAGGGCGGCAACCGTATGATGTCTTTCGGAAAAACTCAGGCTCATTTGCAGGCGGATAACCTACCCAAAGTCACCTTTGCAGACGTTGCCGGGGTCGATGAAGAAAAGCAAGAACTCGAAGAGATTGTCGATTTCTTGAAAAATCCCAAACGCTACGTGGAGATGGGAGCGCGTATTCCCAAGGGTGTCTTGTTATTCGGAAGTCCGGGAACCGGGAAAACTTTGCTGGCGCGAGCCGTCGCCGGAGAGGCTGGGGTTCCATTCTTTTCCGAGAGCGGTTCCGGCTTTGTGGAGATGTTTGTCGGTGTCGGCGCGTCCAGAGTGCGCGATCTCTTTGAGCAGGCCAAAAAGAATGCCCCTTGTATCTTGTTCATTGACGAACTGGATGCCGTGGGAAGAATGCGTGGAGCAGGTTATGGCGGAGGTAACGACGAGCGCGAGCAGACCTTGAACCAATTATTAGTAGAAATGGACGGATTTGGAATCAATGAAGGAGTCATTGTCATGGCGGCCACCAACCGTCCTGACGTTCTTGACCCGGCATTATTGCGTCCGGGCCGGTTTGATCGGCAAATCATGGTGCCTCGACCCGATAAGGCAGGCCGCAAGCAGATTTTGGAGGTGCATGTGGCCAATAAGCCCATGGATCCCGCCGTCGATCTTAATGTTATTGCCCGCCGGACCCCCGGATTTACTGGAGCCGATCTGGCCAATCTGGCTAACGAAGCCGCTTTGTTGGCCGCACGGGAACGACGGAAAACAATCTCGATGCAAAATTTTGAAGAAGCATCGGAAAGGGTCATGGCGGGACCGCAAAAGAAGACGAGGGTGTTGTCAGCCTTCGAAAAGCGTGTCGTGGCCTTTCATGAAGGCGGCCATACTTTGGTGGGGCTCTTGGTGGCCCACGGGGATCCGGTCAATAAGGTGACTATCATTCCGCGGGGGATGGCCATGGGTTACACCATGCCATTGCCTGAAGAAGATCGTTATTTGGTGACCAAAGAACAAATTCTAGACAAAGTCGCAATGTCTTTGGGAGGGCGAGCGGCCGAACAAATTGTTTTTGGTGAAATTTCAACGGGAGCATCAGACGATCTTGAAAAATCGACCAAGATGGTCAAGCAAATGATTACGGAATATGGGATGTCGGAGGAATTAGGTCCCATGACTTATGGCACCCGGCAAGATCAGGTGTTTTTGGGCCGGGATTTGGTCAGGCAGCGCAATTATTCCGAAGAGGTTGCATCCAAGATTGACCAAGCGGTTCGCCACATCATTCTGCAGCAGTATGATCGTGCGAAAAATATGTTGTTGCAGCATCGTGCGAGCTTAAACCGTATCGCCTTGGAACTCATTGAACGAGAGACATTGGATGGGAAAGAGCTTTTGGAAATCCTGCGGGCGACAACCTAAGTGCACTGACGGGACGCCACTGTTCAATCAGGCGTCCCGTCGGTTTTCCTGCTTATTTTGGCCACACTAATTCGAGGTTGTGAGGCGTAATAACACGCTCACCCTCATCCCCGTTGGGCACAGGCATGCGCTTTACGGCGCGCCGAGCTATCAAGTCGAGAATGAGCTCCGGGGGACGGGGATCCTCCTCCATTATCGAATTCAATACGTCACGGTCGATTTGCACACGATGTTGTTTAGAAGGAACTCTGTCGTCCCGAACGGGTACACTAAGCCACTTGGGCTCGCGGGAACCACCAGAGCCGTCAACTCTCAATGCCACACCAATCCCCCATCCGGATCATCGTTGCAACCCCAGAGCGGGGTCGGCAACATACCCAATCATTTTTTTGTTCCCTTCTATAATATTAAACGCTAAAGACCTTGCCTGCGATACTATAGAGAACGAAAATGATTTTGTCTAGTAAATTTCGTCGAATATTAGGATGACGTCTGTGAATGTTTGACACAAAAAATCAGAGGTTAAGTTTGATGTCGTCGGAAGATCGGGAAACATGATATAATTCTGGCGCTTGAAGATTTCATCCCCAACGATGAATCAAGGAAATGGAAGAGGGGAATGGATTGAAGAGACGGTTACGTCTTTATTTGAAAATTGTATTTGCCATGTTGGTTGATGCCTTAATGATAAATGCATCTGTTTATATGGCATTGTATCTTCGTTTTGACGTTCCTTACATTCCGGTGGAATATTTGCATCCTTATCAACACATAGCCCTCTTTTTTACTCTCACCACACTGCTTCTCATGTGGTTTACCAGGGTCTATCACCGAATGTGGCAATATGCAGGACCCAAAGACGCCCAGGTTCTGATTGGGTCTATTCTTGGCAGTGCCGTATTTTTGGACGGGTATCTGTTGTTGGAAGGAGCGGCTCATTATCCCCGGGGAGTGTATCTGCTTTACGTCCTATTTGCAATGGCTTTGGTGGGGGGATGGAGATTTCTCGTCCGGTCCTATTATGACTTCAATTGGATCCCACGCAGCAAAATGGCTCCCCGGGTTCTGGTGGTGGGTGCCGGCAAAGCAGGACAGTTGGTGGCCCAGGAATTGGGCAGGCATCCGGAAGTCGGAATTGCCGTAGGATTTCTGGATGATGATGTTGCCAAGCACGGAATGCAGATCGGATCCTTGCGGGTGCTCGGCATGACTAAGGCCTTAGCCAGAGTTGTGCATGATTACCACGTCGATCAAGTGCTATTTGCGATTCCTTCGGCGTCCGGAAAGATTTTACGCCCTTTAGTCGATCAGTGTCGGGATCTCAACGTCAAGACCCGCATGCTCCCGGCATTGAATCAAATGATCGGTGGACAAGTTTTAGTCAATCAAATCCGGGATGTGCAAATCGAAGACTTGTTGCAACGAGAGCCGGCCATTGTGGATCTGGGCGAAATCGCCAGTTATTTGACAAATCGCAGCGTCATGGTCACAGGAGCCGGAGGAACGATTGGTTCCGAATTATGCCGTCAGGTGGCGCAATTCACGCCCCGTAGTGTGATTCTTTTGGGATTGGACGAAACGTCAATTTTTGAAATCGAACAGGAAATGCACAATAAGTTTCCTCAATTGCGGGTGATTCCCGTGGTGGCCGATTTACGGGACAAAGACCGCATGCAGCAAGTCATGGAGCAAACTCGTCCGGAGGTTGTTTTTCATGCGGCTGCGCATAAGCACGTGCCTCTGATGGAAGTTCAGCCGCCGGAAGCCATTCGCAATAACGTGGAAGGACTATGGGGCTTTTTGGAAATAGCCCAAAAGATGCGGGTTGAGCGTTTTGTATTTATTTCCACCGACAAAGCGGTGAATCCGACGAGTGTCTATGGGACTACGAAACGTATCGGCGAGATTCTGGGCGGCTATTATGCCCAACGCTATGGCATGCGTTTTGTCACGGTGCGTTTTGGCAATGTGTTGGGATCCAGAGGAAGTGTTTTGCCCACCTTTCAAAAACAAATTGCGCAGGGGGGGCCTTTGACCATTACCCACCCCGACATGGTCCGATATTTCATGACGGTTGCCGAAGCTTGTCAATTGGTTATTCAAGCAGGAGCCATGGGGCACGGCGGAGATACCTTTGTGCTTGATATGGGAGAGCCGCTTCGGATCATGGATCTCGCCACCAATTTAATCCGGTTGTCGGGATTGCGCCCCGGCATTGATATCGATATTGTGTTCACGGGTTTAAGACCGGGTGAAAAACTATACGAAGAACTCTTAACGCCACAAGACCAAACGAAAGCCACCAAGAATTCAAGAATTTTCATTCATGTCGGCGAGACATCGGATGCGGAACGAACGCTCCCCTTGCTGGAAGCCTTAGTGAGTGCAGGCAGAATGGCAGATGAGGCTCGCATCAGACTATTGTTAAAAATGATTGTTCCGGAATATCAACCCCGGACAAACAAGGTTTATCCGTTTGCTGCGCCGGAAATATTGACAACAGGAGGGAAAATCCGTGCTCACTAACCAGACGGCAACAACCTATTTCGACGGTTTAATGAAACGTTTATCCACCCGAACGGCACTGATTGGGGTGGTCGGCCTTGGTTATGTGGGACTGCCTTTAGCGGTAGAACATGCATCGGCGGGATTTCATGTGATAGGTTTGGATGACAATTTCAGCAAAGTGGACAGGATCAATCGCGGAGAAAATTATATTCCGGATGTCGACAGCAATCTGCTTAAGGAATTAACCCGCGACGGACGCTTAAAGGGCGTTCGGGATTACGGGGCGTTAACCCAGGCCGATGTCATTATCATTTGTGTTCCTACGCCTTTGACAACCAACAAAGAACCCGATTTGTCCTACATTTTGGCGGTTGCGGACAAAGTGAGAAAAATTATGCGCCCGGGCCAACTCATTACCCTCGAAAGCACGACGTATCCCGGAACCACCGAGGAAGTGTTGCAGCCTATTTTGGAAACCAGCGGTCTGAAAATCGGGGAAGAGTTCTTTCTCGCTTTTTCTCCCGAACGAGTCAATCCCGGGGATCCGAAATATAAGACACGCAATACACCCAAGCTGGTGGGGGGAGTCAGCGCCAAGTGTTTGCAGGCTGCGGAAATACTCTATCAACAGTCAATTACTCAGGTGGTTCCGGTCGGCTCTCCTCGAGTGGCAGAATTATCCAAAGTTTTTGAGAATACCTATCGAGCCGTGAATATTGCTCTTGTTAATGAGTTGGCATTGCTATGCGATCGGATGCAAATTGATGTGTGGGAGGTTCTGGAGGCGGCGGGAACTAAGCCTTTTGGCATTGAAATTTTCCAGCCTGGTCCGGGCGTAGGCGGACACTGTATACCCTTGGACCCGTTTTATCTCAGTTGGAAGGCCCGTGAATATGATTTTCCCACCCGGTTTATTGAATTAGCGGGTGAAATTAACTTGCGGATGCCCTATTTTGTGGTGGACAAAATCACCAGGGCCATGAATGCACGTCAAAAGGCAATAAACGGTGCCCGCATTTTGCTATTGGGCATTGCATATAAAAAGGATATCGATGACGAAAGGGAATCCCCGGCCCTAAAAGTTTTTGAGCTTCTGGAACAACAAGGCGCCCATGTTCAGTTTCACGATCCGTACGTGCCGGTTGTTAAACCCCACACCTTTTTCTCCCGGAAAATCCGCTCAGTGCCTTTGAGTGAAGAACTCGTAGAATCTCAAGACTGTGTGGTGATTACCACGGACCATTCCTCTATTGATTATGAATGGGTGGTCAAACACAGTGCTTTGGTGATAGATTCACGCAATGCCACCAAAGCACTGTCCCAGCGAGGGAATGTGATTCGGTTATAATGCCCAGTATCGGATGAGGCACGGCTGTGAAAAATTTATAATTTGAAAATCAGGTTTCAATCAGGAAGGATGACAGTCGTCTATGGCAATACGGGCCGCTTTGATTGGGTGTGGCAAAATAGGTCAGCGCCATCTTCAAGCCTTGGTGCATCAGAATGCGATTGAGTTGGTGGCTACGGTCGACACCAATCAGGAGCAAGCGGAAGCTGCAGCGGTTGCGTTTGATGCCGATGCCTTTACCGACACCGCTGTGATGCTGGATAAGGCGGATGTCGATGCCGCCGTTATCGCAACCCCGTCAGGCTTGCATCGAGATTTGGCCATTCAAGTAATGGAGCGAGGAAAGCATGTGATGGTGGAAAAACCCCTGGCTCTTACCTATCACGATGCAAAGGCGATCGTGGATATGGCACACGCCTGTAAGGTAATTGCGGTCGTGACACAGTTTAACCGAATGTTGCCCACTGTAGAGCAACTGTTTCAAGCCCATCAAGAAGGCCGTTTGGGACGGATTGTCGATGCAAGCGTGGCTCTTAGATGGTCACGTCCGCAATCCTATTATGATGAGGCGCCATGGCGGGGAACATTGGGGATGGACGGCGGAGTGTTGTTTAATCAAGCTATTCACGCTATTGATGTACTGTTGCAAATGATGGGACCGGTTGCGGAAGTTTTCGCGTACACCGCCACCTTAAGCCATCAAATTGAGGCAGAAGACAGTGTGGCCGGAACAATGCGGTTTGACTCCGGGGTCTTGGCGACTGTCGCGGCCACCACCTGTGTGCCTAAAACCAATTTGGAGGAACGATTAACCATAGTGGGGGAGAATGGTGTCGTGGTCATAGGTCCCACCGTTAACCAGATTGAGACCTGGCGAGTGGGTGACGACGATGAAGACGATCTCCGCCAAAGGCTCTTGGAGCTGCCTTCCCGCCCCGGCTGGCAAAGTCATCATGATGCCTTAAAAGACTTTGCGGACGCCATTGCAGAGGGTAATACGCCTCGTTTGGACGCGGGCAGCGCACTAGACGGGATTGCGGTTATAGAAGGACTGATGCGCTCGGGACGGGAAGGTCGAGTGGTTATGATGTCGGAAATCACAGGAGAAGGGGTATGAGAGCCAAAGACGAGAGCATGTATTGCGTCATTGCCGAAGATGCCGAGATTGGCAGCAATGTGGTAATGGGTCATCATGTCGTTATTCACTCCCATGTCATTATTGAAGACGATGTGGTAATTGGAGACGGAGCCGTGTTGGGAAGAATTCCTTCCAAAAGCAAAACAAGTCGGCTGGTTACCACAGAGTTGGGCCCATTGCGCATCGGCCGTGGCACGATTGTGGGCTCTCAAGCAATTGTATACCGGGGCTCGGTGATTGGCCGTGAGTGTTATATTGCGGATCAAGCCGTAGTGAGAGAACGGTGCCGACTAGGCACGGGGGTTGTGATTGGCCAAAGATGTACCGTGGAAAACGATTGCCAAATCGGGGATTATACAAAACTGCAAACGGCGGTATATTTAACGGCCACCTCCACAGTTGAGGACAATGTCTTCATTGCTCCTATGGTCACTACCACCAATGACCCCTATGTGGCCCGCAACAAATCCCGTCAAGACACCATGCAAGGACCAATCATTCACAGAGCGGCCCGAATCGGTGGGGGAGCTGTATTGCTTCCGGGCATTCATATCGGGCAAGAGGCATTGGTGGCTGCGGGGGCGGTGGTGACCCGCGATGTGCCTCCTTATCGCTTGGTCATGGGGGTTCCGGCCCGAGTCGTGCGGCAAGTGCCGGAAGAACAGTGGCTATTTCTGCCTGACGGGATAAGACGAGATTGACGGAACCATTTTAGGCCCGATCACGGTGAGAGTATTTCATTTTGTGTATGCGTGATTGCTTGCAAGAAAGGGGGAAAGCGGCTCAATACTTGGGTTCCGGCGCTAAAGTTCCGGCCGCTTATTTGACAGATGGAGATTCCGGGTTTTACCTTAGCTCGTCAAATGGATGAGATTGGACAGGAATTACTGGAAACTATGGAAAATGTCGTCAATTCGGGGCAATTTATTCTGGGGTCACCCGTCGCTGAGTTTGAAGAACAAGTGGCCCGGTTTACGCATTCACGCTATGCGGTGGGAGTGGGAAACGGATCGGACGCTTTATACCTCGCACTGCGCGCACTCAATATTGGTCCGGGGGATGATGTGCTGACCACCCCTTTTACATTTTTTGCTACGGCCGGAAGTATTTTGCGAACAGGGGCCAAACCGGTCTTTACTGACATTGAAGTGGATACTTTTAATATGGACCCGGAGCAAGTACGGACCCGGATAACCCCCCGGACCCGGGCCGTGCTCCCGGTCCATCTCTTTGGCCTCATGACCGATGTAGAGCTTATCCAAAGGAATTCAAAGGTGTTGGTGGTCGAAGATGCGGCTCAAGCCATCGGAGCGGAAGTTCGGGGTAGGTGTGCCGGCAGCATAGGGGATCTTGGGGCATTCAGTTTCTTTCCGACAAAAAATTTGGGAGCCTTGGGTGACGGGGGCATGGTGCTGACTCAGGGGGAAGAGCAGGCTCAAGTATTACGGGAACTGAGGGCGCATGGATCGCGGGAAAAGTACTACCATGAAATGTTAGGAATCAACTCACGTCTTGACACCATGCAAGCGGCCATATTATCCGTCAAGCTATCCTATTTGCCGGCGTGGACATCTAAACGCCAGCACATTGCCCGCAGATATGGAGAATCTCTCGGTGCTTTGTCCTTGGATGAGGTGGGACTGCCCACGGTACCCCAAGGCTTTACCCATGTCTATCATCAATATACCATTCGGGCGTCGCACAGAGATCAACTGCGAGCGTATTTGAAGAACCAAGGAGTAGGTTCCGCCGTTTATTATCCTCTGTCATTGCACTTGCAACCGGTTTTGCAAGATCTCGGATATCGGCGGGGGGACTTTCCCATTAGCGAAAGGGTTCAAGAGGAGGTCTTGTCTTTGCCGATGTTTCCGGAATTGACCGATCAGGAAATCGATTATGTTGCCGAAACTATCGGACAATTTTATGGAAAACGGATCGGATGAGAAGTCAGCCACCCCCCTGAAGGGGGGAGCTTGAGGGAAACCGAAAGCGAGGTTGATTAGGGAGGGCAGGTGCCAATCCGCTCCGTTTTCCATAGGTCGAGGCCGCGTGGCGGTGCGGGTCAGCGGAAATTTCAATATCAAAACGACCTCAGCACTCGTTCAAGGGATCTCCATCGCTTCTGCACCCGAATTTGAGCGGGCTGATATGGGTATTCGTTCACCAAAATAGCATCGCAGAAAGGAGAAGCGGGAATGGGGCAGAGAGAGCCTGCCGTGCTATCCTTCCCCGGCCTGAAGGCCGAGGGTTCCCGCACAATTGGATGAAAATTGTCACTGTGATCGGAGGACGCCCTCAATACATTAAAGCAGCGGTTCTCTCCCCTGCTCTTCGCACCTGGGCCCAGGAAGTTCTCATTGATACCGGGCAACATTATGACGAGGTTTTATCCCGCGTTTTTTATGATGGCTTAAAGATTCCTCCGCCCGATTACCATTTACAGGTAGGCTCCGCCACTCATGGTGTGCAGACCGGTAAGATGTTAATGGCACTCGATCCCATATTGCAACAAGAACATCCCGACTGGGTAATCGTATACGGGGATACCAATTCGACCTTAGCAGGGGCTGTGGCGGCGAGCAAACTAAACCTTCCCTTAGTTCATATTGAGGCGGGGTTGAGGAGTTTCAACCGAAAAATGCCCGAGGAGATCAACCGGATTGTCGCCGACCATTTGTCCTCCAAACTCTATTGCCCCACTCGGCAAGCAGTGGACAACCTGGCTCGGGAAGGTATAAAAGCCGGTGTGAAACTGACGGGTGATTTGATGGATGTGTTGATTGATCGGACGCCGGATGATGAGGAATTTTTGACGCGACTGGGACTCGTTGAAAAACCCTATGCTTTGGCCACGGTGCACCGGGCCCAGACAACAGATGACAAAGAGTCTCTCCAAGGAGTGCTTCAGGCTCTGGGAGACTTGCCATGGCCGGTGGTGATTCCTCTTCATCCTCGAACCCGAAGCCGAATTACCGAATTTTCTTTGCAACCTTGGTTAGACCGCAAGAATATCTGCACACTGGAAGCGGTGGGGTATCGGCAGATGATCACCTTGGAGAGACATGCGCAAGCCGTATTGACAGATTCCGGGGGAGTGCAAAGAGAAGCTTGTCATTTGGGTGTGCCGACCTACATCCTGCGTTATGAAACCGAATGGACCGAACTGGTGGAAAAAGGGCAGGCTGTGTTATCGGGCATAGACTACGATGACATTATGACGGCCGTTGGTCGACCCTTTGCTCCCCACTCACACAGAGAGGTCTTTGATCCTGTGGATTGTATCATTAAGGATTTAGGGAGGGGAGACTAGCATGCGAAAAAAATTCCTGCCTTATAACCTGCCGGATTTGGGCCCGGAAGAAGAAGACGCCGTGATTCAGACCTTAAGGAACCACTGGATTACTCGTGGACCCTTAAGCGAACAATTTGAAGCGGCATTGGCGTCGGAATTGGGGGTGCCCCAGGTGTTAGCGCTGGCGTCATGCACAGCCGGAATGCATTTAGCCTTATTAGCGCAAGGTATTGGCCCGGGCGACCAGGTGATTACCACCCCCATGACATTTGCCGCCTCAGTCAATGTCATCATCCATGTCGGAGCCACGCCTGTTATGGTGGATGTTGAGGAAGAAACCGGAAACATTGATTTGGCTCAAGTCGAACAAGCCATTACCGAGAGAACCAAGGTGATTCTTCCGGTCCATTATGCCGGCCAATCCGTCGATATGGAATATCTCAACCGTCTTCGCGACCGTTATCACCTTGTCATCGTAGAAGACGCAGCCCATGCGATCGCTTCCCGCTACCAAGGACAACGGATTGGGAGCTTCGGCAACATCACCTCCTTTTCGTTTTATGCAACCAAGAATTTAACGACCGGTGAAGGGGGGGCCGTGGTGGTGCCGGATCCGGATTTGGCCGAGAAAATTCGTGTCTTGTCCCTTCACGGCATGTCCCGTCACGCCTGGAAACGCTACAGCGAAAAGGGGTCTTGGGCCTATAGCATCGAGGATGCGGGTTTTAAATATAATATGACGGATTTAGAGGCCGCATTGGGTCTGGCGCAATTGAACAAACTGGACCGAATGCAGGCCAGACGGCGGCAAATTGCCGAGGAGTATGCTCAGGCATTAGGCGATTTGCCGGTAATTTTGCCCACGGAACGTGAATATAGGGAACATGCCTGGCATCTCTATCCCTTGAGGATCAAGAGCGAATTTCTTACTATCAGCCGCGATGACTTTATTGAGGCCATGAAAGCACAAAATATCGGAACGTCGGTACATTTCATACCCATTCACCTTCATCCCTATTATCAACAGCGTTACGGCTTAAGGAGGGGGCAATTTCCCAAAGCGGAAAAGTTTTTCGAGCAAGAAGTGTCCTTGCCACTCTACCCCTCTATGACCGATGAGGATATTCACGATGTCGTACACGCCGTCCGTGAGATTGTCCTCTCACATCTTGCATGAGATGTTGATTTTCAAGCGTTTTTTTGATATCGGCGTGTCTTTCTTGTTATTAGCATTATGCAGTTGGCTTTTTGTCCTCCTGGCTGTGTTGATTCGCAAGGATTCCAAAGGCCCCGTATTTTTTGTGCAAGTCCGGGTAGGTCGGGATGGAAAGCTTTTTCCGATGCTGAAATTTCGAACGATGCATAGAGGAGCAGAGGGGCAATGGCAACCGCCCTCGAAAGAGAAAGCCTTGGATTACAAATTTCAGGAACAAGATGATCGGCGTGTTACCCGCATGGGGAGAATTTTGCGCCGGACTTCCTTGGATGAATTGCCACAGCTCTGGAACGTTTTGCGAGGTGACATGTCTTTGATTGGACCCCGTCCGGAAATTCCCCAAATGGTCGCTTTATATCCCGATTATGCCCACTTTCGTCACCAAATGCGTCCGGGCATCACCGGGCTGGCCCAAGTCATGGGGCGGGGGGATTTGACGCTGGCGGAGAGTTTGCACTGGGACTTGGAGTATTGTCAAAATTGGACGATCGGTCTTGATTTCAAAATTGTCTGGAAAACGATAAGGGCGGTTTTGGCCCGTCGAGGCGCTTATTGATTTCCTGATATTCCCCATGAGAAGAAGGCAGCGACCAAGAAGGAATTTTGCCTTTTTTTATCGAATAGCATAATTAACATACCCAGATCGGCGAAAACGGTCGATGGCAGAAAGGATGGATGATGTGGGACGTCCACGCGCTAACTCGGTTCCTTCATGGTCGGTTATGACCTTATCTCAAGTCACGGGACTGCCGGTCTCAATCATTTGGTCGGACTTGAAGACCGGCGTCTTATCCGGGGTGAGTGTGCAGGGTAAAACTGTCATACGCTTGGAAGATCTTTCGGCGGCAAAAAGGGATCAATATCGCAATGTTGCCGGCAATTTGGGCTATGTCTCCCGTGAAAGGGAACAGGGGGAGAATATCAGGGCAGATTTGGGGATCCGACTCTCTTTCTCAACCTCATGGAGAAAACGCCACGCTCAAGTGTATCGCGGTGAAACCGTCAAGCTCTTGGCCTGTGAATTGACCCGAGCAGATCGGTTGACGTCTTGCACCAATGCCCCCTCGTTGTCGCCCGGCATTATCGCTCTCAGCGGATTCGCCGGGGCTAGGGGTGCCCGCCCGGTGTTTGTGGTCGGACCGGAGGCGGATTTGGATCAGGATCTGATCTCCGTGCGTTTGCTGCCGCAAATTGTGTTTGCCTATCCCCTTGCCTTACAGACGGCCAGACGAATACTCTCAAGAGTGCAGGAAAGCCCCAACTACTTGAGTAATATTGTAGCGCAGCTAATATTGGATTATGGGACGAAGGCCGTCGTTGAACTGGCTGAAGAGGCATGGAGCCGCTACCGGAGTTCGGAACTTGTCCAATCCCGGCTCCTTTTTACCGAGGACCAAAGGCGCCGAACCATCGGGGGAGTGTTCTTTCAGTTGATTAAGGCCAAAGGTTATTGGGATCCTCAAATCGGCAGTGGGTCCTCGCAAGCGGTCATGAGAGGAGAGGTGCGTCCGATTTCCTCCAAAGTCGAATGGGCGGAAAATCAGCCCGAGCGAGAGAATTCCTTGGGCCATGACATTGATATGGAAGTGGAATTGGACCAAATTTTTGTGCCCCGGGTCTTTGAAATGCATCCCCCTCATGCCGAGAAGGTGCGTCAGGCCTTGGTCGAATCCTCTGAGTATCCCGTGTTGGTAAAGCATATAGAGGATGAGAACCGGCCTTATCTGCTCTTGGACGGATACACCCGGTATTTGGCTGCGCGGCAAAATCACCGCGAGTGCATTTGGGTTCATATGGTTTAAAGGATGCATGACCTTTGAGGGGGGCAGAGATTGGCTAAATGGCTACACCTTTTTTGGGGATTTTTTAAAGTGGGCATTCTCGGTTACGGAGGGGGGCCAGGATCCATCTCTTTGATCCAATCCATCGCGGTTAACGGATACCACTGGATGGACAACACAAAATTTGCGGAAATGCTGGCTATCGGCAACGCCTTGCCCGGACCCATCGCCACCAAGCTGGCGGCCACCATCGGATGGCAGGTGGGAGGAGCCATGGGTGCCTTGAGCGCTATTTTGGGGGTTGTGCTGCCGTCGGTGGTGTTGATGCTGGGTTTATATCAACTTCTTTTGGCACATCAGTCGAATCCTTATGTGGCGGGTCTTATTCGCGGCGTTAAACCGATTGTGGTCGTGCTGCTGGTATTATTGGTTGTCGATTTTATTCCCGGGGCTTTTCCTCAAAATCGCTATCTTATTCCTGTGATCATTTTTGTTGCGGGCCTAGTGGCCATCAAAGGATTTAAAATTTCGCCGGTGTGGGTGATTATTGGCTCAATGATCTCAGGAGCGCTGTTTTTGCGCTAAAGACCGACCCTTTTTCTGTGTTAGGGCAAAAGACCAAATTCGGGTTTGAACTTCCGCTGCGGCAATCGGAAGGATATAGAGGTCATGGACCCGGTGTTCCCAAGAGTGATCCTTGCGTTCCTTGTCTCTTGATTGCATCCAATGCAGGTTCCCTTATGAGCCGAATGAGCCGCTTTCTTAAGATGATGACAGGTTTGTCAATCCTTCGCGATTTTCCCAAACAACCGATCACGGGTTTCCAAAATCATCGTCAATGACTAAAATATGCCTTATTGGGGTATTTTATACAATATATGGAAGAGTGATGGGAGAGAGTAAACCCCTCGACAGTCGATTTGGTGTTAAGGTGCTCCTGTCTCAAAAAATGGCAATTTGGATGCCCGAGCACATCTCCTTTCTCGGATGACCCGGGGATAGGTGAGAGGGTTCCGTAACCCCACGATGGATTTTTATGCAAGTCGACGAATATTAGTGCCGGCAACGCACTAGACAGCCTATTGTGCATATGAATAGAACGAGAGGACTAACCACAATTGCTCTCTGATTACCAGAATTTTACATTGACCAAGACCGAATTTAAGGTATAGTGAGAGAACCGCAGAAATCTGACTCTTAACTGTCAACAAAAATGGCGGGTGGATAAAGTGGACGAGTTTTGCGGCAAGGCGGTCGTGCGATGGCGACTTTGCATGATCTCGGTGCATAAAGTTATCAAAGACAGGGTTGTGAATCTAATATCCGACGATTCTGGCTGTCGGAATAGTCGAGAGTATGATATACTAACATCAACCCGAAAGCACCTTTCCTTCGAAATTCTTCTTTCCACTTATCTCTGCCGGTCTCTGTTTTCGTTCCCGTGAACGGAGGGATGACCATGGATCTCTATGACCATAAAGGTGAACTGGACCGTCGGTGGTATTTAAAGAAACTGAGTCAAGCCATTAAGGCCAGGTTGCCGGAGTTAATTACACAAGAAGCCGTGATGGGCAGCGCACCGGACAAACGGATCCGGATAGCGGTCCGAAAGTTGGAGGAACCAGATTTCCGATATCAGCCTCGTAACTCCCAAGGCCAGGGCAAGGGGTATGGATCCGGGCAAGACGGTGACGATGATGTCGTCTGGATCGAAATGACGACAGAGGAAATCATGGATTTACTGCTCGAAGACCTGAAATTGCCCAGATTGGATGATAAGCCCCGAGGGGTATTGCATGGAGAAGAGGACCGTTATGACGATGTGGCCAACAAAGGTCCTTGGGCCAATATCGATAAACGGCGCAGCTTGTATCAGGCGGCAAAAGAAGGCCGGGATTATTTAAAAGAGGACGACTTGCGTTACCGCACGTGGCGCACGTATCCCAAGCCAGTCACGGCTGCTGTGATCACGCTGGTTCGAGATGCTTCCGGTTCCATGGACGAGTCGAAACGCTACCTGTCCAAATCAGCTGCATGGTGGCTCGTACAATGGATTCGTCGTCAGTATCGTTATGCCGAGATCCGTTACTTTCTGCACACGACTGTACCCGTAGAAGTCGATGAAAAAGACTTCTTTAATCGCGAGATTACGGGGGGAACAGCTATTTTGTCCACCTATCAAACGATTTTGCAATTATGGGATCACGATTTTCCTCATGACGATTGGAACCGTTACTTATTGCACTTTTCGGACGGAGACATCTGGTCGGACTATGGACGGGAATTAATCGAATTGATTCGAACGCTTCTTTCCACCTCCTCTCTGCTTGGTTACTTTGAAGTGGAGGGACACAAAGGGGTTTCGCCGCTGTGGTCGTTGTTTCGAAAAAGTGCGGAGGTAAATGGGCATTTTCATCCCGCTATGCGCATGGCGAAGATTGATAGCAAGGAGCATATACTTCCGGCTATTCGCACGGTAATTGACGGTCACGATACGTAAATGGATGTGTTGTGGCCAGGACCTGGAGGTGATATCAATGGTCCACGGAACGTTAGACAGCTGGGTTCAAGAGATGGATCAGTTAGTGCATGCCCATGGGCTAACTCCTCTGCCCACCGAATTTTATCTGGTATCGGATGAGGACATCTATACGCTCTCTTCGTACTTTGTACCCGGACGCTATCGCCATTGGACGCATGGCGAACGCTATTGGATGGCCAAGCAACGGGATGAACAAGGAATGGGACGGATCTATGAGCTTGTTGTCAACGGCGATCCGGCCTTGGCTTATCTTTTGGATAAGAATGCGGATGCCTACAACGTTCTGGTCATAGGTCACGTGCTCGGTCATACGGATTTTTTTGCTCGTAACCAGTACCTGAGCCTGGTACGCCGGCCTAATATCGGCATGTGGTTCAGAGAACATGCACAATGGCTTGAAGATTTGCACCGACAACGCAGTTTTTCCCGCGTCGAAAAGTTGATTGACGCGGCGCATACTCTCTCGCAGTTGGTCGATCCCTATTATCGTGCGCCTGAGTTCTTGCGTGTGCCGGGAAAAGAAAACTACCTGCGGCAACAAAAGTCGTTTGACTGGGTACAAGAGTTGTATGAGCCCACGGCTCCGGATTTTGGTGATGACGCGAGTTATGTGCCGTCGTTCAAGATTTGGCCTTACACTCAAGATGTCTTGGCCCTGGTGGCGGATTACGGTCACCTGGGCGAAGAAGAGCGTGTAGCCCTGAGAATGTTGCGAGACGAAATGTTATATTTTCAACCGCAGGCTCGCACCAAGTTTATGAACGAAGGATGGGCGACTTTTTGGCACGTTCGTCTTATTCGCGAGTTTTCTCAATGGGACGATCAAGACCACATTGAGGCCATGCGTATGCACGCATTGGTGACGCAGAGCCGAAACTTTTTCAATCCGTATTATTTCGGATGGACCTTGTGGGAATTGCTATACGAGTTGCATGGTCTGGAGACATGTTTTGAAATCGTGGCGGATCAAACAGATTTGCAATGGATTAACCAGTGGATTACTCCCGAACTAGTGAGGCTGGCTCAAGACAAGAATTGGTGGCCATTGGAGCGTCCCGTTGATCCCGAGGATCTCAATAAAGGCACGGAATATTACCCGGTCGAGGATTTGATGCACGATGTGCAAATGGTTTTTCAACCCGATGGGCCGGAGATATTTGTCGAGCAGATTGATGCCCAAAGCCATCGGCTGGATTTGATTTATCATGGCGAGAGGCCCCTTCATAAGGAGTACACCCAAGATGTCTTAAATGCCGTGGCGTATTTGTGGGGCGGGGATGTGATGCTAACCAGTGCACACAAAATCTGGTATGGGAACGAAGCCGACTGGAGAAGGAGGGCTTAACATGGCACGATTCGATACAGATTGGTTAAGCAAGCATCAACCTCCCCAAGGGGCGTGGAATTGGGAGGGCATGCTTGCCGACTATTTGACAAAAGTTCAAGAAATGCCGTCTATCGCCGATTTGGCCCATGCCCGGATCTACCGGATGATTATGTCCTATGGAATTGAGCACTTGGAGACACAGGATGTTCCGCACTATCGCTTCTTTAGCCAAGATCTTTTCGGCATCGACGAGACGATAAATGAAATTGTGGAGTATTTTGCGGCCGCGGCCCGGGGCATGGACATTAGGCGTCGAATCCTTCTGATGATGGGAAGCCCAGGGACCGGAAAATCGACGATCACGGCCATTTTGAAGAAGGGTTTGGAGGAATATTCCCGTACCGATGAGGGGGCATTGTATGCGATTGCATTTTGCCCGCAACAGGAAGAACCGCTTCATCTGTTGCCGGAAGCGGCTCGTCGTGAATTTATTCAGGAAACAGGAGTCAGTATTGAAGGGGATTTATGCCCCTATTGCCAATGGATGGTGGATCACGAATATCAGGGACGGTTGCAAGAGGTTCCGGTGAAGCGGGTTCTGGTCTCGGAATCCCGTCGTATGGGTATCGGAACTTTCGCCCCGTCGGACAGTAAGGTGCAGGATATCAGTGAACTCGTGGGATCAATGGACTTGTCCACCATTTCGCGTTATGGATCGGAATCCGATCCCAGGGCTTATCGGTTTGACGGGGCATTTAACGCCGCTAACCGGGGGATTATGGAATTCATCGAGATGTTAAAAGCTCAGCCTGACTTTTTGCATGGTCTGTTAACCCTGGCCCAGGAAAGAAAAATCAAGGTCGGGCGTTTCGGACTGTTTGATGCAGACGAGGCGATTATTGCCCATACCAATGAAAATGAATTCGAACGCTTTGTCAGCAACAAAGCATACGAAGCTCTGCATAATCGAGTGCTATTGATTAAAGTCCCTTATAATCTGACCGTGACGCAAGAAATACGAACCTATGAAAAGATGATGAACCTTGGCACTCAGACCATAGGAAAACACATTGCTCCCAACACCTTGAAAGTCGCTGCGATGTTTGGTGTAGGAACTCGCTTGGTGCGTGACGCTAAGTTTTCCATTAAGGAGAAACTCACGCTTTATGACGGCAAAGAACTGCCCGATGTGCAGCAACGGGAGATCAACCGGGTCCGTGAACTGGCCCGCAAGCAAGGAGAAGGCTTTCAAGGAATTTCCCCCCGTCATATTCTTGATGCCTTGTCTTATGCGATGGCCAGCGACAAAGAACCTTGTGTGACCCCAACGGCCATGCTCCGTGCGATTCGGGAAAGTTTTGAACAGCATATTACTCAGGTCAAGAACCAAGACTTGCTGGAATCCTTGAAAGCCACTCATGAACTCTATGACGAGGCAGCAAAGAATGAAATTCAGCGGGCATTTGTGGATTCGTTTCAAGATGCTGCCCAGCTTTTGTATGACAATTATCTCGAACATGCAGAGGCGAGAATTATGCACTCGACCGTGAAGGATCCTGTCACGGGGGATGAAGTGGAACCCAACGAGAAAAATTTGCAGGATCTGGAAAAGGCACTGGGGATCAGTGACGCCGCTGCGACGGCATTTCGTCAGGAGATGGTGAACAAATCGGGAGCCATGGCCAGACGCGGACAAATTCTGAATTGGGATGCCCATCCTAAAATGAAGGAAGCCATTGAGAAGAAACTGTTTGCTGACGTCGCCAACCTAGTCAAGGTGACGACCTCGACCAAAGTGCTAAATGATCAACAGAAAAACCGAGTGATGGAAGTGAAAAGGCGGTTGGTGGACGATATGGGCTACTGCGAACATTGTGCCCAGGAACTCTTGGACTACGTGGGATATTTGTTAACGAAATAGTGCATCCAGATTATGCCCATGAGTCATTTTCATGAGAGATTTTTTGGATGCTAAAGCTTGCACTCCGCGTACATTTTTAACGAGGGAAAAGTCGAGAATCAAAAGGACGGTCGGCGACAATCTAATTTTGTCGACCGTCCTTCTGATTCTGTCAAGCTCCGCAATTTGGGTCGAGTAGTAGTTGACGGCTCTTTAGCTCATTGGAGTTCTCAAACCTTGTCTCAATCGTGATAACATGAGATGCAATCCTTTTTTTGTCTGCTAAGAGACAATTTCTCATAGAATTTTAAGTTTATCGTGTTCAAATAATAGTCTTGGCAAATAGTGTGCTCTCGGGAGAAGTTTTATTGGACAGGCGAAAGAGATGCCGTAAATGGAAATTGTTCAGGTATTTCACGCAATATATTGATTCGCGTGTAATATCATAATTTATTGGCAATGGATAAAGGGAGACTGAAGAATGCCGTCAAGGCCACTCAATTTCATATTTCTCACCCAATATTATCCCCCGGAACCGGGGGCCGCATCACTGCGTCTGGAAGCGATGGCTCAGGAACTGACTCGTAGGGGGCACCATGTGACGGTTTTAACCGCTATGCCCCATCATTTAGGGGTCTTGAGTCACAAAAAATTCGAATGGATGATTGAAGAGGAAATCCGAGGGATTAGAGTGATCAGAACCTGGATTTGGCGGGTAGCTCCGACGAGGAAATTCTGGTGGCGGCTTTTGAACTACTTTTCTTTTGTTGTTAGCAGCGCGTTTGGCCTCAGGCAACTTAATCGCCCCGATTACCTTCTTATTGAGTCTCCTCCCTTATTTTTAGGGATAACGGGGCGATGGTATGCAAAGAAATATCATGTTCCTTACATACTCTCGGTGTCGGATTTATGGCCGGAATCGGCCATTGCTCTGGGACTCGTGAAAAATCCTTTGCTTATCGCCCTAACCAAGCGCTTGGAACTGTCTTTGTACCGAGGGGCCTGTTATGTGTCCACGGTGACGGAAGGAATTCGCCAAGCCGTCATTGCCAGCGGCACCATTGATTCGAATCGTGTCCTCTTTTTCCCCAACGGCGTCGATTTGGATCGGTTTCCCCAAGTCAGTCCCCAAAAGACTCTCATTGAGAAATTCGGGGGCCGGGGTAAGAAGATCTTTCTCTACCCCGGCACCCTAGGATATGCTCAAGGGCTTGAGGTGATCATTCAAGCGGCTAAGGAATTGGAGGGTAATGAGGGGATTTCTTTTGTGCTGGTTGGGGACGGTCCGATGAAACAATCGCTTATGAACCATGTCCGCCATGAACACTTAACCAATGTTTTTTTTGAAGACCTGCAACCGGTCGAGAATATTCCTCAGTATTTTGCTATTGCGTGTGCAGTGGTCGTTCCCTTGCGCAAGCATCCTTTGTTTCACGGAGCCAGGCCATCCAAAGTCTTTCCGGCTTGGTCGGCCAAAGTGCCTATCATCTATGTCGGTGAAGGAGAAATGGCAGACTTAGTGATTCATTCGGGAGGGGGGCTCGTGGTGCCCCCCGAGGACGGAAAGGCATTGGCCCTGGCGGTGATGCACCTGGCTAATATGGCTAGAGGCGATTGGTTGCAGATGGGATACAAGGGATGGGCATTTACCCGCGATCACTATACCTGGCAACATATTGCCGACGAGTGGCTTAAGGGAATCGACCCCGATGTCGGCCTATGACATATCATCCCCGGTTGCTTCTTTTGGGTTTTTATCCCTTAGACCGCTTGGACAGGGCCCCCAAAGTGCGTATTATGCGAATGGCGGAGGCCTTTTGCCGCATCACCTCTTTGCGGATAATCACAGGCAGTCGACCTGAGAGAGCGCAAAGAATGCAAGAGGCCAGGGCGCGCAATCTTTTGGCAAACATTGATGCGGTTTATGTGGAGAGTGCCAGTTCCTTTGCCACACCGGCCGATATTTCCTTTCTTTGGGAGATAAAAAGGCGGAAGATCCCTTTGGCCATCTTTGTCCGAGATTATTATCAGCATTTCCCCAAACTCTATCCTCCTCGAAACACACGGGAATATGTCATGAAATGGCTTTATGTGCTGACTCTCTATTTTTACCGCCGCTTAGCCACCATTATTTATGTTCCGTCTCAAGGACTGGGAGAACTCGTAGGGGGAAAAGATGTCCGCCTTCTGCCTCCCGGAGGCCAAAAGGACCTGGAGCCAATTCTTCGCAGGCAAGAGAATGACGAAAAATGGGTTTTGTATGTGGGAGCTCAGGGGCCCTATGACGGTGTGGATTTATTGATTGAGGCATTTGAACAACTACATCGGCGCATGTCCGAAGTGCGGTTGGCCTTGGTGATGAGGCAAGAGGAATGGCCTGACATCTCTCCCTTGCCTTATGTGACGATGGTGCAGGCTCAAGGATCGGAATTGGATTCTTGGTACCAAAAGGCTTCCTTGGCGGTGATTCCCCGCCTCAACACGGCCTATACCAAAATGGCGTGGCCGATTAAACTGATGGACTATTTGTCCCATGGCCTGGGGGTGATTGTGAGTGATGATTCTGAAGCTGCACGTTTTGTAGAGCGCTATGAGGTTGGAGAACGCTGCCAACCTCATAGCGCGTCTTTGGCTTTCGCTTTGGAAAAATGCCTGGGTTCACCTGCGATTTTGGATCGGTTTCGGGAAAATGCCTTGCGGGTGATCGCACAAGAACACAACTGGGATAACCGAGCGGCCACGGTGGTGAATGATTTATTAGCCTTTGGACGAACGTTACGGCCTAAAGGTTGATCCCGAGCTGGTGGGTGTGGAAGTGCCGTTGAACATGAGTTGATATTGAGATGTATTGGGGGCTTCAACGGTCATGTCACCACTCAAGGGTCTTCCCGGCAATATTTGCACGATGTCTCCGTCCGGGTCTTTAGGGTTGGGCGGATATCCGAACAAAGAGTTCGCTTTGGAAAGTCCGGATTGGGAAAAGTCGTTCCAACCAAACATATGATTGTTGGCTTGGATGCCAAGGTCGTTGAGAGCCAAACCAATCATGCCCGATGTGGGATTTTCCACTTTCAAGGTGAGAAGAAAGACGTCAAGATGTTGTCCGTTCACGGTCCTTGTGCCCTCAAGCGTAGCGCTTTGAACAAAGATACGCAATTCCCGGTAAGAACCGGCTCCGGGAGGGGGAGGAGGAGTCTGGGACGGTGAGGAAGACACCGGGGATTGGGACGGAGAGGGAGCGGGTGAACTGGGCGCCGTGCTGGGTGAAGAGCTGGGACCTTGGCTGGGTGATGCGGAAGGTTCACTTGAGGGCGAGGGTGACGGTGACGGTGAGGGCGATGAGTGCAAGGCATGAGGCTTATGGGTCCTATGGTGAGCGGGAGAGGCGCTGTGAAAGCCGCATCCCGCTAACACTGCCACCAAAGGCAAAGCCGCAAGTCGATAAACTTTCGAAACGGGTTTCATGTTATAACACCTTTCTGTAAGGATCCTGTCTAATCTATCTGGTCCACCTGAAAAGATTTTTTCACACTGTCGATCATACCATGGATGCCCAATTAGGATTGGCCGTTATGGTAAATCGACGTGAGTTGTGAAATATCCGACCAATAGTTGTTGGATTCGAAGGGCAGGCGCCAAGCGGCCACGCCCCCTAAGTGATTATTCAACGCCAATTGGACGCGATCTTGAATGGATCTTGAGCTCTCAGTCCAATAAATGTTTTGGCCGATATTCCATTGATTGAGAGTCTGTTGCAAGATTTTTGCGGTATTGGGTCCATACACGCCGGAAGTCGTGGGATTCACGGAGAAATCCTGTTGGAAGGCTTCGAGCGCATTTTGTGTGGCACTGTTAAAGTAGCCGTTAGCCCATAACCAGGGTCTGGGACTTTGATTATTTTTTATGGCGTACTCCAAGAGGACAAGATTCAAAATATTTTGCAGATTGGCGACCTGGTTGGAGTGTGCGGTATCTTGAGTGGATAGGGTGCCGGAAGGGGCCTGGGCCACGGAACCTGTGGTAAAGACCATTTCCTTTTCCTGAGAGTCCCACATGGGTTGAATGTTGTTCTGTTGGATTAGGCTTTGAATCTGTCGGTAACTGACGGCGCCTTGACCGCTGATCTGGCTGTTGGTGACGGTCCACTCATGACCATAGGGGGCGAGCCCCAAAATAATTTGACTGGGGTTGACACCTTGAGACAAGGCTTGCTGGAGTAGATAGCTAACCCAAGGGTAGCCGGCGGTGGGACCGGGCCAGGTGCTGGAATTGTGTTCGGGGTAAGCCATCATGTTAATAAAGTTTGCATAAGGTGCGAGCGCCTGATAATTGTAGATGGTATTGGGATAACTGGAGGGATAGACTGCCACCATCAACAATTTATTGTCTTGATGAAGCGCTGTGCCCAACTGCTTGATGAAATTCGTGTATTGCTGAGAAGCTTGGCTGAGGCCAATTCCCGAGGTGCCGTTGTTTTCAAAATCAATGGTAATGCCGTCAAAATTATCGTGATTGACCAGCGTGACAATCTGCTGAACCAAGGATGTCACATCCTGAGAAGTGGTAATAGGCCCATTGGCCGGAGAATAGTAATTGCCGATGGAAGGAAGCACTAAGACACTCTCTTGATGAGCTTGTTGCGTGACATATTGTATATTGTTCAACCCATTGATACTCGGAGCGGCATAAGAACCTTGTGTGGACCAACTGGTGATCGTCCAATTGCCGCTGGAGGCTTGCGAGAGGTTGAACCAGGCAGGATTAATCACCGACAATTGGTTGCCGTGCTGCAACAGATCTTCATAGGACGAGTTATTGACTCCGTTAGGGAAGTTATCCACGAAAAAGCCGTAGCCCATCGATAAAAAGCCGTTGAGTTGCTGAGACGGCGTTGATGATGTGCTGCCAGAGGCAGATAAGGGTGAGTCCACCACACTGGTGGCCCCGGAGGGAACACTGAGTGAAGGACCGTCTCCGAAACTGTAGACTTGCCCTTGGGCAGTAATGACGTCATATCCCTGGTGATCGACACTCGCCACGAGTTCTGTGGCCTGTGAGATATTGGAGGGATTCCCATAATTTTTCGCATTGCCAAATGCACTGACAGTACCGTTTGACTGTAAAATCCAATACCCTTGAGCATTTAGGGTCGGAACCAGGTCAACCGCAGGAGAGGAGGGGTCTTGAGGGGCCGGTGACGACGAGTTGTTTCCTCCAAGGGTTGTGCTTTCCACTGCGCTCCCGGTTTTGAGACCGGAGAGAACTTGTGATGAGGGGACTTGAATGACATTGCTGAAATGATATCCGAGAGCGTGCAAAATCTGGGCACTGGGAATATAACGCAAGACGCCGTTTTCCACGAGATAGACAGCACTGTTTCCCTGAACTTGTACCAATTGCCCGGTAGGAAAGGCGCGGTCCGGAGTGGTTAAAGCCGATCCTAAAGACATATTGGGCAGATTTGCGATATTCTTCACTTGGCTCCATTGATAGCCCATTTGTGAAAATAACGCTGAGGATGTGATATGGTGCAGAACTCCTTGGTTCACCATGTAAATTTGGGGAGTGCCGGAAGGATGCAACAACGTGCCCGAAGGATAATAGGTGCTGGGAGAATTCAAGGTAGGGCCCATGGGCCAGTTGGAAGCCAACTGGTTAATCTTAACGATAGGCTGACTCTGAAGCCCCATATTCACCAGGGTTGACCAACTGCCAATGTGATGCACAACACCTTGCATCGCCAGATAAATAGCAGGCTGTCCGGAAACTTGGAGCAAAGTTCCGGAGGGATAAGGACTCACCAACGGCAAACCTTGGGACAAAGAAGACAAGGAGGATACCTGCTGCACCTGGCTCCATTGAAATCCCATCGACTGAAACATCGCGGCCGTGGGTATATGATGCAATGTACCATTTTCGACAACCCAGATTGGCGCGGTGCCTTTTTCTTGAAGCAAGGTACCGTTCGCATACGAGACACTGCCGGTGGCATTGCTGTTGGCGGAGCTTGAGGATGAGGAAGCGTTTAGCGACCCGTAATTGCTTGCATCGCCGAACGGCAAAACATCACCGGATTTCGTGATAATCCAATACCCTTGTCCGTCTTGGGTGGAAGCGATGCTGACAACCTGATGGCCGGAGGCGTTGCCGAAATTACTGGCCTGTCCCACTGCATGAACCGTCCCGCTGGTGGTAAGGACAAAGGCTCCTTGTCCCGAAGGCGTGATCGCCATGGACAAGGCCGAGTGGCTGCCCGCGGGCAAAGAAGGCAAGGAGGCTGCATCACCGAAGGCATAGATGTTCCCATTTTGAGTCAAAATCCAATATCCTTGGTAATCCGGTGTGGGAACGAGTTGAACAGCTGGCGAAGACGTGGAAGCATGAATCGAAGATAAATCTCCGTAAAAGGGGACATTGCCGTGCGCCGTGACTGTGCCGTCCGAAGACAGAGTATAATACCCGCGGCTGACCCCAAGAAAAGTAACGCTGTTCGATTGAACACCCTGGGCGGTCGTGACGGTGATATTACCGGGGTTAGCTTGGGACGAGAGGTTAACGGTGATTGAAGTGGGGGACCAGGACACGACGGTAGCGGATTGTCCGTCAATGGTGATACTGCCTTGGGTGCTGCCGAACCCCTGGCCCGTAACGGTTAATTCTGTATTATTTTGCGAGAGCGCATATCCTTGGATGACTGCGGAGCTTTGAGCAAACGCTCCGGTTGCTGCTAGTTGGCTCAGGATTAAAGCCGCAGAAACGAGGGCCAGGGTCGGGCCGGTTTTTCTCGAAACGCGGTGTTGAAGCCATGAACGACGATAGCGTCTAACCCGAGTCTGTCTCATATATTTGGAAATCCTCCTACGTTATCAGCAAAAACCGTGCCTCAGCGACAACATGTTTGCAATTTCTACTTGAGTAACTCTAATACGGGATGCGCGTCTAAAATTCCTCTTTTTGCGGCCAATTTTCTTAAGGTATTCGAGCAAAAATTGGTGAAAAGGGGAGGGATATCGGGGTGTCAGAATAGATTCAGGTAGCGAAAATGGTGAAAATATTGTAATGGCAGCTAAATTCGGGTACTGATCATCTGGGATCTTCTCGCAGCTATACTCGGTGCCGACATTCCTGCTCTGTCATTGTTCCATGAATTGAGTATTTCCTTGGTCTATGCGATTCTTCTGGCGAGGGGTTCTCTCAGTGCCTTTGGGAGCAGTGTGGCATGCGTACTTTCCGGAACTGGTCGATCCTGACCAGATGGCCATGGCGAATGGTTGGATTTCTTTCGGTTCCTCCCTGGCATCTCTAGTCGGTCCCGGGTTAGCTGGCCGCGCCAAGGGGTCATCTGCCCCTATGGCTCTTTTGGCCGATTCGGTGTCCTATTTAGCGGTCGTAAGTGGCTTATTCCGGATCCGTCACACTGATGTTCGCTACCCAGATCGATCTCTGGAAATCCAAGGCGTGACGGAGATCGTCCAGAGCCTGAGAGTGAGTGTGGCCAACTCTGCCTCCAGATTCCTCACTGTGGTCATCATGATTCCCGCACTCTTATCGGCCATGTTCCATGTCCTGTACATTCTGTATGTTGTGCGCGTTCTTCATGTCGGCATTCCGACCTATGGGGGTTTAATTATTGTCGGCGTTATGGGCGGGTTATTCGGTTCTTTACTGCCATGGCGAGTAGAAAAATATATGTCGACGGGCTATTTGACATGGATGGCGAGCATAGGCTCCGTCGGCGGATTTGCGGGGTTGCCCTGGCAAAGCTCGGCCAACCGCTGTGGCTGATGACGATAATTTTGTCTGTTAGTGCCTTTCTGGCGGGATTCTCCGGGAGTCTTTTATCTGTCTATCTCACTGCAATTAGGCAAGTACCTACTCCGGAAAGGTTTTTAGGACCCGTATTTGTCAGTCAACGGATGGGATTGAGTATTGTTGCGATTATTGGGAGCTTGCTCGCAGGGATCTTAGCCAAAATCATAGGACTGCGCCCGAGTATTCTCCTGGCCCTCTTTTGAGTGGTTCTATTCCTCTCGTGATGATGGGCTCAGGATTATGGAAAACCGAGACGGGTTCTCACTGAAATCATTCAAGCAGTGAGATCTATCATGTTCAGGAAGAATCCGGTCGGAACATCTCGTATCATGGGAAATTCCTGTTGTTTTCATGCTGAGCTGAGATGTCAGAAGACCTATCGCGATTTTGGCTCACAACCGGCAGGAACTGAAGGAGTCGTCACATTTCACGGAGTGAGTCGCCTGGCATTGGGGCTTATTCTTCTCGATTCACTCCTAACTGATCCATTCCCAGGCTGATACGAGGGGGATCGACCCGGGAATATGCGAGTTGTCCTTATCGTATCCAAGAACTGTCTTTCATGATAGGTATGCATCGAAATAGATGGTGTTTCTTTTTTTAACACGGGGATTCGTCCTACTCTGCCCGGTTTAGTCTTGCGGTTTGGGCGTCATAAGCTTTGCTTGATGAGATGATAAGATCACGCACACTCCTAAGTAGTATAACTAATGATGAAGTCACCGGTCCCAGGAGGAATACACAGTGAAATCACGAGATGTTATCATGCTTCTACTTCTGTCTGCCTTGTGGGGCGGTTCATTCTTGTTTATGCGCATTGGCGCCCCTGTCCTGGGACCTCTGGTTCTCATCGAACTGCGTGTTTTTTTGGCCGCTCTCACCCTTATTATCTTTGCACGGATCAAGGGACATCGAATGCGCATTCTCCACAAGTGGTGGCAATACTTAGTGCTGGGCGCGGCAAACGCCGCGATCCCATTTACCTTGATTTCGTATGCGGAATTGCGCCTGAACGTGGGATTAGCTGCTGTCCTCAACGCCACCACTCCGATGTTTACCACTTTGGTCGCGTGGTTATGGGTAAAAGATCCTTTTACATTGAAAAAGTTTTCCGGCATAGTCATGGGCACAGGGTTTCGGCATAGTTCCGCTAAGCCGCACGGTGAGCGCATTGCATAGGGGGTGGACAAATTCTCCCCGATGGGATATCATGGCGGCATGAAGACATTATCGACTGTTGCATCCTTTTCGCTG
>JAKACM010000149.1 GCA_021821465.1 Bacillota bacterium | reverse complement strand
TGGTTTGACCTGTCTACATGTCGGAAACATCATCGCTTACAGTGCCAACCATTCTGGGTTGGCCTCGCACCGATTTTCATCATGATATTGTCATAATTGTCGAAATCTAACTTTGCCGAGGACCTGCCTCTTCTGCCACATGAGTGGCGATTATGGGTAGCGTTTGCGATAATCATGTAATGCTTGAATGAGTTTGTGGATGTCTTGTTCGTTATTGTAGTAGTGGAGGCTAACGCGCAATGCTTGCCCGCGCGGACTTACAAAGATGCGCCGATCAGCGAGGAACTGACTGATATGTTCGGCGTCATGGGTGTGAATGGTTACCTGGGGACCTCGAAACGGTGGGTTCGGTGAAAAGAATTTCCAGCCTTGGGCCATAAGAGCTGCTTGCGTTAATTCAGCGAGTTTCTCGACGTGTTGGGTAACGCGAGCAGCCTGGGTTTCGTTAATCAAGGAGAGCCCGGCCTTGGCCGCATAGGCGGCGGGAATGGCCGGAGTACCGGTTTGATACCGCCGAGAAGAATCCGCATAATCTAAGATACGAGGAGTAAAGGCAAAGGGATCCTGTCTCCCAAACCATCCGGTCAGGATTGGATCGTTTGCGTGAGAGAGTCCTGGTTTCACCCACAAAAAGGCGATTCCGGGTGCTCCCAGCAGGTATTTGAGAGCGCCGGCAAAGAGGTAATCACATTCGAGTTCGTTGACGTCTACCGGGATTACACCGAGTCCCTGATAAGCGTCGACGACCACTCGAGCTCCCATCTTGTGGGCCAGTCCGGCAATTTCTCGGACGGGAAAGCGCAGCCCGTTGGCATAGGAAACCAGCGGGACCGAAACCAAGGTGGTTTTGTCGTCAATGAAGGGAGCGTAATCATCGCTCAGAATGAGCCCATCGTGATTCTCTACGAATTTAACGAGAGCTCCGCGGGATTGTTGGGCCAACCAGACATGGGCAATGGATGGAAATTCCAAGTCCGTGGTGACGATAACATTGCGAGTCTCACTGAATGACTGCCCCCATGAAACCTGAAAAGCAGCCTCTGAAGCGCACGAAAGAGTTGCAATATCAGTGGGTTCAGCATGAATGATCTGCGCAAAGGCCTTGCGGGCCTCATTCACTTGTTCCATCCAGATGTCCCATGGTGCCGCCTGAATGCGCCAACTTGTCACGAAATCGTTTAACGCTCCCGTGACGCGATCGGATAAGGCACCCTCACTGCAGCTGCACAAATGGACTCCTCCATCCGAAAAAATGGGGAAGTGACCCCGGAATTCTTCGGCTTCCACATTGACACCTCCCCAATGAGTTTTCCAGTAATAAAATATTTTACTATCACTGTAAAAACAATATTAAGTTCTCGCAATTCGTTCGTCAAGGGAATGTTTTCGGATTCTTCGGTCTTTCCTTTGTGTTTTATCAATGGTGGATTACCGCCATTTTCGTAGTACAAATCGATATAATTGGGATTAAGGGCAATAATCGGGAGGGCGCAATGTTAGGAGAGAAACTTCGCGCATTACGTAAGGCGAAAGGTTTGAGTCTCAAGGAATTGGCGGCTGCGACCGGAGTGTCGATTGCCTTGATCAGCCAGGTTGAACGCAATCAGCTGGATCCGAGTCTCGACACTTTGCGCAAACTGGCCCGTACGTTCGACGTTCCCTTGTTTAGCTTGTTTCAAGATGGTCCGGTCGATGGGGTGGCCGTCGTAAGATATGACCGCCGGTTATCGATTGGCACCTCGCCCAACGGTGTCGCGTACACACGTATTTCGCCCGGATTTGGACGATTGGAGGTTCTAGAAGGTGTTCTCCTTCCCGGGGCAACATCCTCACCGGAACTCTGGACCCACCAATCGGAAGAATGCGCCGTGGTCCTCGAAGGCGATCTCAGCATAGAATTTGCCGATGATGTATGCCTTCTCGGTTTCGGTGACAGTATATATTTTGATTCCCGGCGCCCTCATCGCTATGCGAACCATTCGTCATCCCTGACAAAATTTATTGTCAGCATTACACCTCCGAGTTTTTAGTGGTTAGGCGGCCTATAAAAATTGATTTTCACTGTGCAAAGGACCCGAGGAGGGAATGTCGAAGGTATGGATAACAGCAAATAGGAAGGCATTCGGCGGTAGGCACCCAAGATATGAAAGGGAAAAGCGGGCAAAAGTATGGACGACTGGCACCCCTTTTTAAATGAAAAATTGTGGTGATTAATGGCCGCAAGCAAAGCCTGGGCACTGGGATACGGAGGCATCGCCCCCGTGTCCCGTGTCCCGAGCCACGGGATTGTCGATTCCCACGATTCGCCTGGGTTTGGCCGAACTCGAAGACCCGGACACGATCATCGGAGATCGGATTGTCGGCCCAGAGCGGGTCGGAACCCCCCGTCGAGACCGACCCCGACCTGGTTAGCCGATTGAGATGACCTCATTGAACCCGCTACGCGTGGGGATCCGGAATGTCCGCTGCGATGGATGTCGAAAAGTCTGGAGAAACGGGCCCGGGAGTTACAGGCTGACGGCCATCCCATCAGTCCCAGCACTGTCGTTGCCCTCTTGCCTGATCAGGGCTATCGTTTACAGAGCCCGCGGAAGGTCCACGAAGGATCCGCTGACCATCTGGATCGGGACGATCAATTCCCGTGGATTCATGATCAGATCCGGGCCTTTCGGGAGGCGGGACAACTCCAAGGTGGACCTCTTGTGTAAGCCTGCGTAAAAGATAATTAACATCAAGGTCTGAGTTCGCAAAACGCAAAAATGTGACCTTAGCACGCCATGCATTCGGAAGGAAGATGAGGGAAAAAACCCGTGCTAAAGCCGAATACAAAACCTTATTTCGGCCCAAAAGACCAAGAAAAAGTATGGTGGCCATTAAATTGAATCTCACCCATCTAAATGCACTTCAACACAAAATTTTATAAAGAACGGGCATGTGAGAAGCGGTAGAGAGTTTCTACACGTATCAGCAGTGTGGACTGGATTTCTGCATGGAAGTGGGACGAGGGGGTGATTATGTGTGTAATCGGATCGACAATAGGTGAAAATAGAAACCGTCTGTGCCCATGCATTCTCATCGTTCGCCCCCAACCGTGGTTCCAATTTGCACATGTAACGTTGACTGAGTCGGTGATTACACAGTATATTATAATATAACGACATATCAATAGGAGGACATAATGATATCCTCGACAACTTACTTTCAGAAAGTTGAAAAATTACTTTCGAACTTAAAGGCACAAGAGGCAGCTATACATGAAGTGGCCCTTAAATCGGCCGATGCCATTCAATCGGATCATTGGGTTCGCTTATTTGGTAGTGGTCACTCTGTGCTTCCGATTCAGGATTGCTTTCCGCGCTATGGAGGATATGTGGGATTTTTACCCCTTATGGATCCACGCCTGATGTGGACGACCGTCAGTGGTCCCGGTGGCGCCGAGGAGTTGCTGTGGCTTGAACGGCAAGAGGGCTACATGAACAATTTCCTTCGACACACGATGTGGCATTCTGGTGATGTCCTCATTGTGATTTCACACGGTGGTCAAAATGCGGCTCCGGTGGAAACTGCTCTGGCTGCCAAAGAGGCCGGCCTTTACGTAGTCGCCCTGACTTCATTGAACAATCATCAGAACCGTCCCGCCAGCCACAGTAGCGGAAAGAAAATTGGCGATATCGCAGATATCATTTTGGACAATGGCGTGACACCTGAAGATGCCATAGTGGAAATCCCAGGGGTAAGGGGAAATGTCGGAGGCACCTCGACCCTTATGGCTATAGGGCTCGTCCAAGCTGTGGTGGTGGAAACTGCTTTGGTTCTTTCAAACCGGAATTATATCGTTAAACCATTTGTTTCACCAAACGCTGTCGGGGTGGAAAAGGGTCGTAATGAGCAAGTCTACATCGATTTCCGCGAGAGGATCGCGCAAACCGGAGGCTAAAGTTATGGGATATGCGGGGATCGATATCGGGGGAACAAAAATTATGGTGGCCATGGAAACATCCAATGGCATACAAACGACGAGAACCGAGACGCCTACTTCACTTAATCATCTCGTTGAAGTGTTGCATGAATTGTTGTTGCCCCTTGACCTCTGCGAAATGGACGGGATTGGGGTTGGAATTCCCGGCGTTGTGAGAAGGGATGGCACTTGTTGGGCCCCCAATGCACCTAGTATCGACAATATTGCCTTGAGTCAGGAATTGCGGTGCAGTTGGGAGGTCCCCGTATTCGTTGATAACGACGCGAAAATGGCGCTCCGCGTCGAAACGGCGGATCCTTCGATGAGTGATCTAAACTCCGTACTATTAGTTGCAATAGGTACAGGCATCGGAGGAGCGTTCAAGATTCACGATTCTATCGTGGATGGCTATCGTGGCACCGCCGGAGCTTTTGGGTGGATGAGGATGCATACCACGACGGGGTGGAAAAGGTGGGAAGAACTGGCATCGGGCCGTGCTCTTGACAACGAGGCCAGGAGGTTGGGTTTATTTGGAGGTGACGAACTCATGGCGGCAGCCAGACAAGGCGATCGGATGAGTCTAAATGCGGTGGATCATTGGATTGAAGTGCTCGGCAGTGGCATTGCGTCACTGATCAGTAGTTTCGATCCCGAATTCGTGCTGTTGACAGGTGGAGTGACTTCGCACGGCACATGGTTTGTACAAAGGATTCGTGAGGTGATTGCTGGTGCCACGTCTCCGTTGACTCGTGGAACCCGGGTGGAACTTTGCCGATATGGACAGGAGGCGGTCGCGCGGGGGGCGTTGTGGACCATTGCTCATGCAGTGAAAGGAGGGGGTTAAATGCTCTTGGAGCGAACAAGCGGCGTTCCGTTGTATCGACAGATTCAAGACTACATCCGTAGGAAGATTGAAGCAAAAGAATGGGCTGTGGATGATCAGATTCCCACAGAGCAACAACTCAGTCAAGACTTTGGGGTAAGCCGGATTACGGTGGTGAAAGCCGTTAGCCGTTTGGTTGACGAGGGGCTGCTCCGGAAGGAGCAAGGACGTGGAACATTTGTGGTGGCTATAGGGTTGGTTCCCGAACCCTTAAGTTTGCGGAGCTTTACTGAAGAAATGAAGGATCGTGGCCTTGTTCCCGGATCGCAGGTGGTTGAGAAAACTGTAACAGAACCTTCTCAACGTCTACGCGATCGATTGCAATTGGCAAAGGATCAGAAGGTCTACCGGCTCGTTCGTCTCATGCTCGGCAGCGGTCAACCCATGGGTCTTCATCGCACTTATTTGCCCGTCGACCTTTTTCCGGGCCTCTTGCAGTATGTTGGAGATAATACGTCCCTCTATGCGACGTTACAAGAACGCTATAGTGTAACACCGGAGAAAGGAATCGAAACCTACAGCGCAATTCAATTGGATAGTGAAGAGTCCCGACTTCTGGGTGTCGCGGCGGGTTCCCCAGGTTTTTCCGTCGAACGGCAAACATTTTACAACAATCAACCTTTTGAGTGGGTCACGGCCTTAATGCGGAGTGACCAATTTCACTACACAGTCCAACTGCATCGCAAGTCCAAAAGTACCGACATTTCAAAGGAGGATTTGACATGAAGGTGAAAACAGTCGCTATGGCCCTTGCCATGGCCTCGGTGAGTTCCGTGGCGGTATCGGGGTGCGGATCTGGTGCCAGTCCCAGCGCTAGCGATTCCACCGGCAAGGTTTCGATTTCTTATCTCACTCTATGGCCATCACCACAAGTGGCTATCTTTCAACAGGCCATTGACAAGTATGAAAAACTCCATCCGAATGTTTCGATTAGCGTGCGCTCTGTTCCCTTTGGCAATCTCCTCAGTACGATCACCACTGATTCCTTAAGCAGCCATGGACCGACAATGTTCGATATCTATGACTTATGGCTGCCGTCGCTGGCTAAGGATGGGGTCGTAGCGTCCGCCCCTCCTCTGTATACCAAAGATATTCAGGCTAATTATGATGCGAACATTGTAGAGTCTACGGATTACAAATCTGGAACCTACGGGTATCCTAATGAGGTGGACGACTACGCGCTGAATTACAACAAGGTATTATTTACACAAGCTGGTATTAAGTCACCACCCGCTACATGGACGCAACTCATTCATGATGCCAAAGTGCTCACCAAATATAACACGTCGGGACAAATCACCCAACAAGGTTTCGGACTTATCACCAGTTGGAATAGCGGTGTCGTCCATCCATGGTTGGCGATGGTTCAGTCGGATGGCGGCAAGCTCTTGACTGGCAGGCACCAACCTTTACTGACTTCACCAGCCTCGGAAGCGGTTACCAATCTCTATTCAAAACTTGTGACAAGATATAAAGTCACGAGCCCTGCCATGAGTGTAGCCAATGCAAATACCACGGGTCCTTACCTCAATAGCTTCGCAGCAGGCAAGACGGGTATGATCATCATGGCGGATTGGTGGGAGAGTGCTTTGAAGAGTAGCATGGGTTCAAAGTTTTCTAACGTGGGGGTGGCACCGATCCCCGTTGGGCCCAATGGCACCGGATCCCATACGGTCTATTATTCTTGGGTGTCTACCGTCAATGCCCATGCATCCCCCGCCCAGCAGAAGGCGGCATGGGCGTTCTTGCGCTGGGCTGACTCTCCGGCCAGTGGCTCCCACGGTTCCTCGGCGATGGGTGAGCTTCTTTCATCGGAAGGTATTATGCCTAGTCGGACCTCCGACATTCGTGCTCAGAAAGCCCGTCTGGACACACCTTTTATGAAACCGTACGTTGAGGCATTAAAAACAGCGTATCCGTTCCCGGTCGTATTTGGAGGGGACCAGATGACAACAGATATTCAGAATACAATAGAAAGCGTTATCTATGGGCAGACCAATCCTCCCAACGCCCTCAAGTCCGGACAAACGACTGTTTCTCAGTTGCTATCCCAATACTATGGGCGATGATTCATAAGTGGGAATGGCTGGCAAACTCATCCAAGATTTTGCTGGTTTTGGGAGGTGAATTTCTTGCAAAAGTCGCGGCGTCCTAACATGACCGGTTACACTGTCGGCTATCTCTCACCGGGTATGGGTTTCATTGCCGTTTTTGTGGTGATTCCCATCCTTCTCACAGCATGGGTCAGCTTTCATACTTGGAATATGCTAACACCATTTTCGAAAATGCCGTTCGTGGGAATAGAAAATTACCGGAAAATTTTCAGTGATCCTGTTTTTCTGGCGGCTCTGAGAAATACCTTTCTCTATTCCTTGATTAGCGTTGTCATCGAGCTGCCTCTATCACTCACCATCGGAATCTTTCTGTTTCAGACCAAGGCTTGGGCTAGTCGACTTGTCCGTACGTTATTGTTCTTGCCTTATGTGATTCCCAACGTTGCGGTGGCTATCGTCTGGGGATATCTTTACTCACCCAATTATGGCCCTCTAAATGAAGTACTGGGATTTTTCCATGTGTCAGCTCAGCCTTGGTTAGGTTCCGTGCATGAAGCGCTAATGGCCCTTATCATCCTAAGCCTCTGGCAAACGGTGGGCTATTACACCGTGATTGTACTCGCCGGGCTGACGGAGATTCCCAATGATTATTACGAAGCAGCTTTTCTTGATGGGGCGAATCGGTGGCAAGCCACACGCCATATTACCTTACCCCTTCTTAAACGATCCATTAGCTTCATTGTCATTATCTTGACCATTAACTCGTTACAGGTTTTTACTCCCGTCTATATTCTCACACAAGGGGGACCCGCAAACAGCACTAATGTGGTGGTCTATGATATGTACCGTACGGCATTCAATTTCCTCAACATGGGCCAAGCAAGCGCTATGGCGTTCATTTTGTTCCTAGCCATCCTAATCATGGCCATCCTCGAATTGAGATTGTTAGGGCGATCGGCATAGGAGGGGAAGATGTAAATGTTTAACAGTTTCAAACGCCTATGGACCTATTTTTGGCTTCTCGGGATCGGTGTGGTTTCGATTTTTCCTTTTTACTGGATGGTTTCATCCAGTTTGAAAACCTCAGAACAGTTACAATCCTTGCCTCCCAAATGGTGGCCTGTGCATCCCAACGCCTCCGCGTATCAGACGATCTTTCATGTGGTGGCCTTTGGTCGCGCCATTGGCAATTCGTTGATTGTGACCGGCGTCGCGACATTGGGGATCTTAACGACAAGCATTATGGCCGGCTATGTCTTTGCCAAGTACCGTTTTAGGAGCAAGGAAATTCTTTTCACGGGCGTTTTGGCGACCATGATGATCCCCTCGTTTGTTGCCCTCGTTCCGCTGTACTTTTTCTTCAGCCGTTTAAACTTATTGAACAGTTATGCCGCATTAATCCTTCCGAATGTCGGCAACGCTTTTGGTATCTTTCTCATGCGTCAGTTTATTGCCGGAATTCCCGAGGAATTGATTGAAGCGGCACGTATTGACGGAGCCTCTGAGTGGACCATCTTGTGGCGCATTATCACTCCTTTGTTAGGACCTGCTGTGGCCACTTTGGGCCTCTTCGCCTTTGTCTTCCAATGGAACCGTTTTCTATGGCCCTTAACGATCGTGAATACACCCCATATGGATACCGTTGTGTTGGCCCTCAATAGCTTGGAATCCTACACGTCCAGCGTACAATTTGCCAATGTTGTAATGGCAGGTACCGTGGTCGGCATCTTGCCTAGTGTTCTGTTATTCATCTGGCTTCAGAAGTACTTTATCCGAGGGGTAGCAATGACGGGTATCAAAGAGTGAAGCGGTAGTCGTTCAAAATCACGAGATAGGATGGTAGAATATGAAAGATTCGCAGAGGGCATCGTTTGCTCAAAGACCGAGCCACCTAAAGGTTCTTGTGGAAGACATTGGAGGCATGTCGGCGGTTTGTATTGTGCTTGAACCAGAACGGACTCGTCCATGAAGTGCGAAGTGGGCCACACACCCCGGTGTTTTGGTATCAGAAGGCGATAAGACGGCTCAAACACAGCCATTCAGCTGGATCCAGCTGCAGGATCTCTGTCCCTCCACGGAAGCGTAGAGTGAACCCCTGTAATTCATCCGACATTCTTATCTTCACTTTGTTCTCTTCTGCGAAAGCCGCTTTCGAACCTTCCCAAGTACGACGGTTGTCACGGCTGTTAAATCCATAATCAAGGAGGTTTTCATGCAGGTTATTGATCCATCTTATCGAGTCATTCGCGATGAAGCCTATCGATTAGCGGCCTCATACAAACAATGTGTGGGCACACCGCATCTCGTATTAGCCATAATTCACACAAAAAACTGGCCTCATGTCGTGCCCGAAGGAGCGGAAGATTTTTGTTGGGCCGTGATAAAAGCATTGCCGCCCGAGACTAATACCACTCATGGCACAACGTTGTATGCCCACATGGTTCTTGAGCAATCGGACGATGCGACCAGTTTGGTGTTTTATTTGTTTTGGTCGTCTTGGGAACAAGAGGATCACTTTATTCAGACCTGGAAGCAATTGAATTGGGCACCCGCGGTCAAGCTTCCAAATGACCGTTCAAAACCTTCTCAACAGGCAGTCATCAGGAACAAGGAGACCGAGGGGAGTGCCCTTGAACGTCAAAGACGCAGTCAGGTTTCGGCTCAACAACGTCGTGAGTGGCCGCGGCAAGTTATTGAAATCTTGCGGGGTATCGACACCGAAACGATCCGGTTCGTTTGTATCTATCCTGAATCCGTGACGAGGTCATCGCAAATGGGGACGGATCCGTGGTCCCAGGCCGATTTCGGCGATAATGAGACGGCACCCATTGGGTGAAAAGGGAGGCGGGAAAAAATTGTTCCCAATG
>JAKACM010000148.1 GCA_021821465.1 Bacillota bacterium | reverse complement strand
CCTTGACACTGAGGACAGACAAATCCGTCCCGCCAACGCTGCTGGAATAAGTATTCCTGGCACGCCTTTTCCGTCGCAAATTGATCTTGCCATTCTAACAATGTCATCCGTGCCGACTCCCACCTGCAACCTTAATTTGCCTTAATTGTACCACGTTTCCTCCACTTGGAGAACTCTCCCTGAGTTATCTGGGTATGTATGTTGGTGGAATACGATGCCCGGATATCCTCATACAACCCACAACGCAAACGGTCTTAGGTTTGGATTATTCGTCCCCCCGGTTGTTCGTGGATAGCCAATCTATCCCCACTTCCATCGTCAAGCCGCAGAATAACTCAAAAGAGCTCGACATACATAATGTATTCAAGTTGCGCGGAAAAATCGTGAACCAGCCGTAAAGACTTCTTGCACAGGCTCTCCGGGCCGATAGTCAATGCCTCATAAAAGTAAACAATCTCCAATGATCAGGAATTGGCCAACACATGACCCAGCGGCTATAATTTTAGAGATAGAAAGTAAGGGGGAGCAGCATGCCAAAGAAGCCCTTGGCGATTGCCACAATTACCGTAAGTTTGGCGATTTGTTTGACGGGTGGCCAAACTTGGGCGGCTGTGAGTAATTTAAGCATTGCTTCACCCGTTGCCAATCCCACCTTGCCTGCTCAATATAACTATACTCAAGCCATTACTTTGTCCAACACCTCGAATGCTCCTGCCTATGATATCACGGCAGCTGTGGTTCTCTTAGCACCAGAAACCAGCTATTCGGAGGTGGAGTTGGTTTCCCAGAGCATGCCCGCCCAAAGCTTGCATCATGATCAATACGGCAATTTAATCGGCACATTTACATGGTCCGAAATTCCGGCACACCACTCTGTGTCCTTGACTTTAGATTATCAAGCGCTGTCCTCCGATGTCACTTACCATTTGCCGGTGTCCTATCCTCCTTATAATGTACATTCGCGGAATTACCAATTTTACACCAACCCCCGTCTGGAGTCGGCACAGGTGGACACGAATTCACCCATTCTGAAACGCATAGACGAAGGGATCCTGAAACCCGGTGAAAATCCGGAGCAAAAGGCTCATGCGATTTTTCAGTGGGTGGTCCATAATATCCACTATAATTACTCTCTACAGGCGTCCGGAAGTGCTGTGGCCACGGCCCAGTCTCATTTGGGCATTTGCAGCGATTTTGCCGATTTGTACATCGGGCTTTTGCGCACTGCCAAAATCCCCGCCCGGTTTGTCGGAGGCTATGTCACCAGCAACGGAAGCGGACAAGGTGGATTTCACCAATGGGTTGAGTTTTATTTGCCTAAAGCCGGTTGGATTGCGGCCGATCCCACCTGGGGCAACGGCTACTTTGCCCAACTGCAGGACCATTGGCATATCGGACTCTATGACGGAATCCGCAAGGATATTACGGTCGACTGGAATTATAACCCTGGAACATTGTCGGCCCAAAAGGCTTCGACTCAGATTCGTATTTTATACCACTATCATTTTCAAAAGCACGAACCTATCTCCCCCCTAAAACCGCCCTTTGTGACAAAACACCCGGCAAAAACAACCAAAGTGCGGCCGATTCTGGATCCCAAGGCAATTTCCCCTAAAGCTCATGGTGTTCCTTTAGGGTTTTGGCCACAATTGTGGATAAATTTTAAGGGATGGATCTATACGCTTATTCACGGAATATCCCTTTGGATCCGAACTTATGTCTAAACTTGCCCCTCAAATCCCAAAACACCGACAAGTCCCTAATTCTCAACATTCGCCATGTTATTCGATCACGACAATTGCCACTCAGATCAAATGGACTCAATTACCATCATGGATTGACTCAGAACTGGGATACTAAGCATGGAGAGGTGATTGAAATGCCAAGGCTGTTCGGATGGTTCAATGACTCCTTATCGCTTTTATCATGTCTTGACGATATCCAAAACGTGGGAATAGTGTCCTTGCTATTGCGTGAGTCCCGGGAACATGTTGTCGTCGTGGGGCCCTTGTCTCATGAACTCAACTTGTACCCGTTTTTGGACTTATCCCATCAAATCCGCCTTCTGGGTCTTGCCCGCCCCTGGGCCGAAAAATATGCGCATGTCATTGAAAAAGGCAGGATTGTCATCTGTATAGATATGCCGCTGGAATCTTTCCCCTGTGATGGATTCAAGTCGTATCAAGTGCGTGATCCCAAACTGGTTCCGACTCTTGGATCGGAAATCACCCCCACGGCACTGGCCGGGATGGATCGATCAGGAACTGAAAATGATCCGGGTGCCGTGTCACGAGTTGATACAAGGGTACATTCGATGCCGGATTTTTAATAAGATCCCGGGCATTAAGCCGACGAATTACTCCTGTGTCTTGATAACTGGAATTGACCCGGTATCCCTCGGGCCCTATCCAAAGACCCGCCCCCCGGTGCCGAGCCATCCCTTCGTAATCCAAATAAATGTCTTGGGGATGCACAAAGCTCAAAGCCAAGACATCTTCACCGGTATTTAGCGTGACGTGTTCGAATCCGGGGGGAATCATTACCCAGTCTCCGGCCATGGCCGATATGACGAAAATTTCCGAGATTCTGTCATTTCTGACAGACTGCAAGAGAAATATTCCCTCTCCGTTGACCACTTCCACTAGTTCGCCAAAGACGACAGAGCGTCTGAATCCGGTATGACTGTGTCCGGCCGTCTTGGACCATTCACGGGTCAAGCGGCCCGGCCACAGCATTGTCACATCAATGCCAAAGCCCGATCGCAGGATTTGTTCTTTTTCGCTCTTGAGATGAATTCCTTCATAAACATGGTAAACATATTGAGGTCCCGTGGCATCGGGATCTTCCAAAAAAGGCCGCAATTCTTCCAGACTTCGTGCCACATGATGGTCATATCCGGCATCAATAAGCGGATGTAGGGGATCATCAAGATGCCCCGTCCATGAAAACGGAATCCCCAGATGTAGCGTTAAGTCTACCATGTCTGCCCTCACCGTCGTTTCTTCTGCCGTTATGATAGCAAAAATTGCGAAGGGTTAACATTCAATGGATGGCTAAGGCCATCCATAACCATGCTACGAGTTCAATGACTTCGATCAAAGATTTTTGATGAGATCGACCATAAGGACGGCGGAACCATAAAATTACCGTGATCACCGCCCCCCCAAGAAACAAAAGTGTTCCGATCCGATCCATCAAACCGGAGAAATACAACATTTCCCCAACAAGTGTGATAATGCGGAACACCGGTGCCCAATACAAAGGTTGTCCCGAAAATTCCAGACTAACCGCGATGAATGCAATTGCCGAGAGGGTTAAACCAATTTCCGCAACCATCCTAACTCCCCCCTTTGCCCTGGTGATACAGTATTCGGGGGCCAAAAAGAGGTGATAACGAGCGCAAGAAGAGGTTTTAGGACAATATTCTCGGTCGCAAATACCGCCACAGAGCCATTATGACAATACCCAGGGCCATTAGTCCGATAGACAGAGCCATCAATACTATTGTGACATGAAAGGCATCTATCATGTTAGGGGCAGTGGGGGCCATGGTCAGGAAGTCTCGAGAGGACATAACGGGCAGAGTTGATATGTGACCTAACGTGCTTGTTACGGGTCTAAAGAACACGACAGTCATTAATGCCGCATAGATAGCATGAAGAAACCGCGCCAAAAAATATGGTTTCATAGAAATATCGGTGTCCGCCAAAACGGCCGCGACTTGCCCATGAACGGAGAGTCCCGACCAAGCAATAATGGCGGAAACAACGATCAACTGTTGTATTAAAGGTGCCTGGGCATGCGCCGCCGCCGCCGAACCCAAATCAATTTCAAATAATCCCTGGACGGCCGCCGGAACCAAATGACTAGAAAGTCCCAATAAGTGGAATAGCGCCTGGAGTGGCAGAATCAAAGCCGCAATGAGTCCGCTGTAAGACAAAATGCGTAATAAAACCGCAAACAAAACCATGAAACTCATAATCATAAAGAGAGTTCCCATGGAATCCTTGATAGCATCATTAATTACCTGACCATAGGACCGCCCGTCTTCTTTCCTTCCCCGCATCATGGCGTCCATGGCTCGTTGGTTAAGACTTTTGAGTCCCACCTTATCTTCATGAGCTGTTTGGTCATAGCGGCGTCCATAAAACCGGAAGGTTAGGCCCACCATAAGAACCGATGTGTAATGCGCTAAAGCCAGAACGGCTCCCAGAGCCGGTTGTCCAAAAAGTCCCACCGCCACCGCACCAAATATGAATAAGGGGTCACCCCTATTCAAATACGAAAAGTGACCGAACTCGACTTTGTGGCGGGATCTCTTTTCCCTAAAACTGGAGAGGAAAAAGAGAGAAGGGTTCTTCGCTTGGCTTATAGCCCGAAATTCAAGGAATGGTTCTGCCGTAGCTCATGGTGGGCTCGTCTTTTTGTGCTGAGGCCGACTTGCTGTCAACTTGATGTTTTTGGCTTACATCCGTTGATGCTGAAGATATGCTCTCCGGTTCAACCACAGATGGGGAATTCTCGCGTTGTTATGTATAATTCGCGTTTTATTGCTGAATCCCGTTACGGCCAAGGACCATGAGTCCCTGAACTGGCCGCAAATGTCTCATCGCCATAGTCATTCAATTGACCGATGAGACGTTCGGGGAGAGTGGGCGAGATGTCATCCGCCATCCCCAACAAAGATCCGGTGACGAGACAGCGTGTGAGAGGGTCATAGCCATTTTGGGAAGCTAGGGCCAGAACATCTGTCCAATGCCCGTGTCCCCACAAGATGGCGGCAATAATACCGGCGACATTGGGCACCACATGATCGGCCGGATAGTAGTGGCAGTACATTGCGAGTTGGGCATTCCATGCAGCCCAAGGTGTGCCGGCGTCAAATTCATGGAGTGTCCATTCCCCGATAGCACGCGTTTGACTGTACGGTGACAGACGACCAAGAATCGTGTGAAAGATCATGAGAAAATCCGGCACCTCGGTAACCACGGTGAGAGCACTGACCATGGCCAGCCACGCACTGGCGGCTTTGGCTTCGCCCCGGTAGCCAGCCCCGTCGCGCCATGCTGCCGCGTTAGCCCACCGCATGTCTGCAGGTTGCAGTAATCCGCCCAGAATCGCACGTCTGAGCGCCCCTGTGCCCTGACTAAAAATATCGACAGCCCAATAATCTGTCGGTCGCCCGCGAAAAATGGTTTCCATGATTGTGGCTTGATGATAATCGGGCATCACCGAGAACGGATCGTTCCAGCTAAGGTCATGGCGCTGCATAATCGCCAACGCCGTCGGCCAATCCGCATAACGCAAAAGCAGACTGTCTTGGCCCCGAGAAAGCTGGGCATGAGCTTCTCGGATGCCCGCTTCCGCCCCCAACCAGGCTTGACGATACCGACGGTTCCGTCCGGGAATGATCACGTATCGGTAGCCCAAGTGCAACACAAGATGCCAATTGGGATCGTCTGCATACACCCACTGCGGGCGTTTCGGTAAGGTTTGCAGCCGAGACCAAAATTCCTGGGCGTTCCATGATGTGGGTGAGATCGGGAACCGGAGCCATGACTGGGAGATTCCCTGGCGGAGATCACACCCCTTGGCCCAACAAGTTTGCAACATGTAGCGATACAATAATGCGAGGTTGCTCGTTTTGTCAGCTGAGAACATGATGGCCTGATTTCACTTACTCGTAATAGGTGTTATAAGACATCCCGGACAGCGTTAAAAAAGTTCTGGGTGTCTTTATCACCGCCAAGCCTATATACTTTCGTATTATCATAAAACATAGAGATAATACCAAACGCCCACTTTCAAGATAATATTACCATTTGCAGAAAGCTCCTGATAGACTGCGCTGCAGGGATTTAGAACAATGGTCAATCATATTTCGAGGCCACTTATTTCGCTTTTCTGCCTGGCACCAAGGGAATACGGCTCAACACGAGTTATTCGGTGCCTCCTAAGCCGTCAGCCTTTAAGAGGCGGACGACTCGTGAGACTTTCGAAGGTTGTCCCGCACGCGAAAAGGCGTGCTTGGTTGTTGTCGCTGCGGATGAATTGTTGTGTGTTCAAAGCAAAGCACCGTTAACGCCATTTCACCACGGTTTCATAAGGTAAAAAGTCCCTGGGGCTGCTAGCTTGTTCCGGTTGGCCGAAGGGAAGTTGCGCCATCAAAGTCCAGTCATCCCGGACATCCCACTCCCGTTTTACATCCTCGTCAATCAAGGGATTGTAGTGTTGCAGAGATGCCGCTAATCCTTAGGCGGACAAGCACAACCACACGGCGTATTGCAACATGCCACTCCCTTCCAAGGACCATCCCGGAAATTTGTCTTGATATAATGGATACAATTCTTGATAACTCCTTACCGTGGATTGATTCACAAAAAACAAGACCGTTCCTGCCCCTCGCCTTAATCCCTTGAGCCGAGTTTCTGTGTTAGCAAACGCCTGTGCCGAAATGATCACACCCACTTTAGTCTTTGACCATGTCCCAGAGTTTTTCGTGACTTTCTCCCATCACCACGACCATCCGATCACTTTGCATATTGAAAGCCGAGGGCGCTTTCAGGGCCAACTGAATAACCTCTTCAACCGTCTCTCTTGCAATCTCTGGCGTGCGTCCGATGGTACGAATGGAACGACGCACGTGAATGGCCTGGGCGAGTGTCTTTTCCTGCAATGTGCTTCCCATGACAAAACATCCTCTCGCTTTATATTTCTTACTGGGTATCCTACAGACATTTTGTTTGAACGTTTTCGCGCAAATTGAGTCATTTGTACAGGGACTGATAATCTCTTTATGCGGCGTCGATAGCCATCGTTAAAATAGTCCTTTCCACGACTTGAACCGCCAGCAAAGTCCTGATCCCATGATGGAACGTAATCCGTGGACTAAGGAATGGGTTGCGGGTAAATTCAGTTAAAGTAAATCTGATCATTCCCAAAAATTCCAACACCTACAATACCGGCGATTAAATCCACGCATCATTTCCCATCTCCTTTCTTGTTAGACCGACAGTATGACATAATTGAGGCGCTGTCACCAGCCAATTGGACGGTGATTTTATAGGCGCATGATGGAACCCTGCCCGAAAACGGTTCGCGAACTCGTGGCCTGGTTAAGAGATCAGATTCACCAAGGAGTCTGGCCCCCTGCCACCCGTTTGCCCCCTGAGGGGACGCTGGCTCAGCAATTAGGTTTGCATCGGAGCACGGTGGCCACAGCCTATGATGAACTGCAGGCATCTGGTTTGGTAGATCGTCTGCAAGGAAGCGGCACTTGGGTTCACGGCGATCACTGGGGGTTTACGCCAGAGTGGAACCGCTATTTGGAAACCGGAGCCTTTCGTCCGACGCGAGCCCTCCTCCAGCGGTTTATCGAAGCACGGCGTATTCCTGGCACAGTAGACTTTTCGCGCGCTGACATTGGTTCCGCATTGTGGCCAACGTCCATCCTCACGGAGTTATTATCCACCATTGATTTGACCTCTGCGCTTGGGTATGCTTCACAACTGGGCGATTTGTCCTTACGCCAAGCCATTGCGGACGATTTTGCCCAACATTACGGTCCGACGATCGACCCGCGTACGGTTTTGATTACGGCGGGGGCCCAACAAGCTCTAAGTGATTACTCGGGCGCTCATACGCCCCGGAGACGCCATTGCCATCGAACAACCATCCTACTATTATTCTTGGACGCTGTTTCAATCCGTGGGATTGCGTCTGTTTCCCATCTTGATGGATAAGCAAGGCATCATTCCTGAGGAATTGGATATTCTCATCTGGGAAAAAAGACCGGCAATGGTCCTGATTAACCCTACGCATCATAATCCGACCACGACCACCCTTCCGGAAAATCGACGAATCGAGGTTCTGGACATTTGCCGGCGCTGGAACATTCCTTTAGTGGAAGACGATGCCTTAGGCTATCTGAGCGTATTCGGAACGGCACATCCTCCCCGTTCATTAAAGGTGCTTGACACCGAACATCGAGTCATTTACGTGAGCACATTATCCAAAATTTCAGCCCCAGGGCTGCGTATTGAATGGGTGATAGCTCCCAAGCCTATAGTGGACCGACTGGCTGATATCAAGGGGCAGATAGATCTGGGAGTGACGGGGGTATCCCAGATACTTGCGGCCAAATTTCTTTCATCCCCGTTCTGACCTCAACATGTCGTGAAGGTTCAGCAAGCACTCCGTGCTCGTCGAGATCATTTGACGCAAGCGTTGAAGGAGTCTCTGCCAAAAAACTTAACGGTCAATACGCCCAGGCCTTTATTTTTGGATTCACGGCCAGGGATCTGAAAGCGACCTCCAACGTCTTGATGAGGCCATCCGGCATGGAATGATCTACGTGCCCGGCCGATTCTATGGGAGTCCGGACGGTCTTGCGATTGAATTATGTTTGGGAAGAGCAAAACAAGATTGAATCCGTACTGCCTCAGTTGCGTTCCATATTGACGGGTCCCGGTTAAAAGGGGCAGAATTCCTAAAATCCGTCTATTGCGGAAATCCCCTACGAATAGCGCAACATGTCAAATGTTTTTGTTCTCACCTAACTCATGACAGAATCCAGCACTGCACAGACACTCCGTTCAGGAGAGAAGATAGCACTCCGCGTCCCTTTTCCAAGAGTACGAAACGTGAGATATATGTCATGTAATTCCACGGCATCACAATCCGACTGGAGTCCGCAACAAAAAGATCCTCCGCCGGGGACCTTCCTTAGCCGCTATTTTCACTGAAAGGCGGAAAGCTCCAAGAAAATTTTCCACCCAAAGCTAACCATGCGTATATTCACTCCAGTGGGGATACTTCAGCCCTGGCCCTGTGATCTTGCACGCCGTAGCGAATGATGGGTCCCACCGCTAAGGCGGCCAAACCGCACAAGACCCCAACCCGGACAAATCCGCCAGTGGCTAAGAGCATAGCGCCCGCCGCGGTGGCCACCGTCGCTCCCAGATACATCGCAGAACTATTTAGTGATAAGATGGCGCCACGAATGGACGGGCTCAGTTCCGAAACGAGGGCGGTCAAGGTCGTACTGCCGGAACCCAGAGCCACATTCCACAGCACCTGGAGCCCTATCGCTGCCACTAACCCCTGAGTCAACAAGGAGAGCCCCACAACCGATCCGGCTGCTACGACACTGGCGATCCCCATCACACGCCGTTTTCCAAGTTTATCGGACCACCGCCCGCCGAAGATATTGCCCATCATATTGCCGAACCCTGCGATCATGACAATGAGGCCAATCTCCGCCACATTCAAATGAAAATTATGCGTATAATAAATCCCGATGTAAGCAAACATGCCGTATAGCCCTGCCATCCATAGAAATGCCGAAAATAAGGCCCAGAAGACGGGCATCTGAGTCAACGCTGTCCGGAATTGGCGGCGATACAGAGAACCCAGGGGCACCAGGTTCGTCTGTCGCGGTGCTCGGGGAGTCGCCATGATCCCTGCTCCCACCGCCACTAGACCCGCCAAGGCTCCTACGACCCAAAAGGGCGTCCTCCAGGTTGAGCTGTAGGCTAAGAACGAGGCGATAGGCACGCCAATCACCGACGCACTCAGGAAGGTGTATATTGTCAAGTAAAATTCCCCACTTTGGCCAAATAAAATTCCCCACCTTACCTGGGGAATTTTATTGCCATTTCTGCCGTATACTGGATCGATGCCGAGCACTCTGGCCCCGTTGACTGTGCCAACGGGTGAGAATCTCCGCAGCCTGGGCTAAGATCTGCTGTTCTGCCGAGGCATGCCCCGGCTGAGTCGACCATACGCTTAGTTGATGAGCCGTGTCCGCCCAGGTGAGTTGCTGGGGAGTGGGAGGGATCCCATACGCGCTAACTTATGGGGAGGTATTGTACTGAAGACGCCGTTTCCGGGGTCGTTCATGGAGATGTCGTTTCCACCGTTGAGTGGGTCGCCTCCAGTCCTGGATATCGAGAAATCCTTGC
>JAKACM010000147.1 GCA_021821465.1 Bacillota bacterium | reverse complement strand
GGTTTGACCTGTCTACATGTCGGAAACATCATCGCTTACAGTGCCAACCATTCTGGGTTGGCCTCGCACCGATTTTCATCATGATATTGTCATAATTGTCGAAATCTAACTTTGCCGAGGACCTGTCGTCCCTTCTTTATTAGTTGCACAGGGTGCCGTCCCTGGTTAAAATTGTGAAAGGACCTGCAAGAAAATCAGGGCTTTATTGAAATCCGGGATGCGCAGCAGCACCACAGCAAGCTGTCTATATAAGGCTTTACTCACCCCGTTCATTGACAAGCATATCAGGAATAAAATTGGCCAGGCGAGGATTCCCAAAATCGTGTGCCGAGTCTTGGATTCGTTAACGGCAATAAATGGAAGGAAAGACGGGAATAGACATAATTCTCGCGACTCTCAATGGTTTTTAGATAAGCGAAGGCCTAGCCTTGGAACTTAGAAAAGGGGATTTTCCGCTTTTGATTGGCAATTAACTTTATTAAGGAAAGGAAGTGAAGGGCCCACTCACCTCGAGGATGGGCACAAAATCCGAAAACCGGATAGGAAGCCAGGAAATCGCAAACAGCCGTTATAGACTGACCTCTTGTAGATTTCTCCGGCTATGCACGATCCCCGGGGGAAAGTCAGTGCGCCCCCATGACATGAACTACAATGAAAATTCCGACTTGACGCGTGTGATTCCTGAATATTTTCGACAATGGACAAGAACCAAACCCCATGACTTATATATCGTCGATCATAGTTTGGAACGCGATGAAGCTCGTTGGACATTTGGTGAATTTCATGAAATTGTCAACAACGTCACTCTGGCTCTGTCTCAAGCAGGAATCCAAAGCCATGATGTGGTAGCCGTTGAACTGCCTAACAACTGGGAATTTGTCGCCTTAACTCTGGCCACATGGAATTTGGGGGCCGTCATTTGTCCGATTATGCCCATTTTTCGCGAACATGAAGTGCGCCAAATCCTCTATAAAACCCGAGCAAAATTGTTTGTCCTGCCTCAAAAATTTCGTCATGAGGACTTTCAAGACATGGCACGTCATCTCGCTTGGGACTATCCCGAGCTAACGATTTGGATGCGGGGCGAAACAAACGAATTTCCTTTGCTGCAGGACATGATGACCCGTTATCAGTCCCTCAATGCCCCTGTGCCCCTCTCCTTCCCCAATTGGGATGATCTCGCCGAAATTGTGTTTACTTCCGGAACGACCGGACGGCCCAAGGGTGTTATGCATTCACACCGCACACTTTTACGGGGACTATTGATTCAGCGCAAGTTTCTTCATTTGGGTTCAAACGATGTTATTTTCATGCCCTCCCCTTTCGCCCACCAAACGGGATTTTTGTATGGCGTGCTTTTCCCCCTCATTCTGGGCATTCCAGCCGTTTATCAAGATATCTGGAAACCCGATATAGCCTTAGATTTACTCTCAACTTGGCACGCCACCTTTTCCATGGGAGCCACACCCTTTCTGTCCGATTTGCTTTCGCACTACGATGACTCCCAAAATGACTTATCCGCCCTAAAAATTTTCATCAGCGCCGGAGCTCCCATTCCCCGGGTGTTGGTGGAAAAAGCCCAAGCTCGACTGGGTGTTCATGTTCTGGCCGGATGGGGAATGTCTGAAAATTCCTTAGTGACTCTGGTACGACCCGAAGACCCTTTAGAAAAAACCTATTCTACTGACGGCCATCCGGTTCCGGAAATGTCATGCCGCGTGGTGGATGCAAAAGGAAAAATCCTTCCTCCGTTAACCGAAGGCGAACTGCAGGTCAAAGGTCCGCAAAACTTTATCGGATACCTTGACGAACCTGACTTGACGAAAAACATTTATGCCGACTCCGGCTGGCTTCAAACCGGCGATTTGGCCACTATCGATGCCGACGGCTATATTCGTATCACCGGTCGCGCAAAAGACATGATTAATAGAGGGGGTGAAAAAGTGCCCGTGGCCGACGTGGAGGATTTACTCTATCGCCACCCCGCTATCAAAGAAGTTGTCTTAGTCGGGCTATCGGATGAAAGATTGGGACAACGGGCTTGCGCGGTGGTAGTGCTGAATCCCGGATTTCAGTTGAGTTTAACGGCCATGACCCAATATTTGGATTCGTATAATCTTACCAAACAATTTTGGCCCGAACGCATGGAAATCGTGTCGGAGTTACCGAAGACACCCAGCGGCAAAATTCAAAAATTCAAAGTCCGTGATTGGCTCAGACAAGGCTTAAACCCCCACTTATCGTCATCATAAACCACCTTTTATCGTCGGCTTGCCCAGGTGTGGTGCAAAAGTCTTTTGTTCGGTGATTGGCTCGGCTTTGTCGGCAAGATAGACTCACAAGCGGGAACTCACGGCTCTTTATCTCCGATTTTTAATATCATTCCGGAGTGTCCCTTGGTCCCTTGTGTTCTTTATCTTGAGAAACATGTTTTTGCACAGAGACAGGAATGGTGATGGAAAGGTGAGCGGCCGAAATGAAAGGGCTTCAGAAGTTTTGGTTTTTTGCTGGCAAGATCCACAAAGTTAAAATCAAAAAGCATAGAATCTCCAAAATGGGTTACCGGCCTTCGCGACTAAGAACCAGAGAAGCATTTTGACCCCCAAAACCAAAGGCATTAACTTGCGTCATTTGCACAGGCACTCTTAGCGGCTCATCGAGAACTATTTCAAAATCCACTTCGGGATCCAGAATGTGCGTGCCTTTCGTCGGGGGAACAATGCTGTGATGCATCGATTGAATGGCAGCAATCACCGACATCGTACCAGAGGCACCCATACTATGCCCAATGTGTCCCTTGATAGATGTCACCACCGCCGGCAAAGAACCGTAAACCCGTTTAATAGCACGAATTTCCGCAAGATCTCCGACCGGAGTTCCTGTGCCGTGAGCCAAAACCAGATCGATGGCATGCGCCGAAATTGATGCCGCGTCTAAAGCACGCTCCATCGCACGAGCCTCCCATTTTCCGGAGGGTTCGGGGGCCGTCACATGATATCCGTCGGCCAACGAAGCATATCCCTCCACATAGGCCAATATCGGTTGTTCACGCCGAAGAGCATGAACTTCCGATTCCAGAATAACCACTCCCGCCCCTTCTCCCATCACAAACCCGGTCCGGTCGCGATCAAAGGGTTTTGACGCATCCGAAGAGTAAGTGGCTTGAGCCAACGCATGCGCATGAAACAGACTCGCACTGACAACGGGGTCCAGCAAGTTTTCAACGCCCCCTACAATGGCGATATCGGCCATTCCCGACTGGATAAGGCGGCTGGCCATGCCGATACTGTCGATACCGGAGGCACAGGCCGAGGTTAAAGTTAACTGCGGGCCATGCAAGTGGTAGTGCATAGCGATATGTGAAGCCGCCATGTTGGGAATCACCGAGGCCATCAGTCTCGCCGGAACCTTTTGGATTCCTTCGGTAATGTAGGATGATTGCGCCGCCGTCAAATCCGGCACACCCCCCATAGATGTTCCCATAAGGACAGCGGTGCGTTCTTCGGGCAATTCATTCAGTCTCGCTTGAGCAAGAGCTTGGGATACTCCGGCCAATGCATAAAAGGTAAACCGACTGGCGTTTCGCAATACCCTTGGGTCATCCACCACATCTTGGGGATTGAAAGAAGGCCCTACTCTTGACTGCCAAATGGGGACCGAGGCTCCTGGTATCATCACACCTTCCACGGCCTGCTCCCCTTCCAGCAGGCGCTGCCAAAACTCGTCCACACTTAATCCCAAAGAAGAAATAATCCCCATCCCGGTAATTACACACGAACTCATGGTCGACTTCCCTCTATCCACTAGTTATTCAAAACACTTATTGATGTTTGAGCATTTCACGAAGGTGTTAGCGCTTTCGTCTCCACGAAATTCTCGGTTCACACGTTCATGCGACTAGAGCGAATCCCCTTTGTTATCGGTCGAAAATGTGTTCGAGTCCGGCGAATCTGTCGGACTATGACTCGCAGTGGAATTTTTGTTTCCGTTCACTGTCGCATTTTTTGTGCCGTGAAGTTCATTTTGAAACTCTTTAATTCCCTTGGCTAAATCCGATCCTAAATGCGGCAGTCTCTTGGGACCAAACACTAATAAGGCAACAACCAATAACAGTACAATATGCATCGGAGCAAATAAATCGTCCACCGAGTAGTCGCCTCCCTTTTCAGCGAAACAATTCCTTCGTGTCACCCGATCACTCGATTGCTATTGTGCTCGCAATGAACCACACCCCTATCGATCGCCTACATTATACTCTTCCCTTGCGGAGATATGGGAGAGGATTTGGGCATGTCCTCTTATCGAGATATGGTGATCCCCTCACCTGACAAACGGAAGACCATGACAAAATCGAACGCGGCACCCTACTTAGGTGCGGCCCAATTTTGGAACGGCTCTGCACAAGACAGGCGCAAGAACTGAAGAGGACGATGTGCCTCAATCTTAAAGCTCTCGAACTGTTTTCACAGCCTTGGGTCGAAGTCAGAGGTGGACTGAAAACAACACCATAACGCGCTTTTCAGAAGAAATCCGGATATCGTTTCGTGATGGTCTTCACGGCTTTGGCCACGGCTCTTTTTACATACGGACTCTCGTCTCTGTGCAGAATATCAATGACAATTTTGGCCGTCGGCGCATGTTTGGCTCCCTCGGCTGCGCTGAAGACCATCGCCACATTCCACCGCACCTGTTCATTTTCGGACCGCACCCATTCTCTCATGCGGGCAATAACCGGTTCCGGATAATATTTGATCAAGCCGGCTCCTATGGCAAAAGGGCCCAGATTGTCTCGAACGTAGGGAGATCGATCAGCTAATAAAGCTTCGATTAAATCCAAAATCCTATCCGTATAATTGGCATTGCGAGTCTTTCCCGCATACATCAAAGCTAAGGCAACGGCTCGCCTCACTTTTTCGGACTCGTCTTGGGCCCATGAGGCCATTACGGGATAAAATAGAGAAAATTGTTGTGCGAGAATCCTTCCACACGCACTGGCAACCCATTCTCGAACTTCCCAGTTCTCAGCATTCGCCAGAGTGTGCAAAATACGTTCCACTTCCTGTTCATGACCCCCCAAAAAATCGGCCAATATTATGACACCGACTTCTTGAGCGGAGTTATTGTCCGAAAGACAAAGATCTACCGCTACGGTATACAATTTTTGGGCATTCTGCTTGTGGTGATTTTTCAGAGAGCGAATCGCATAATTCTTGACTTGCGCCCGGGCTGTTCCGGCATGAGATGTTGCCTGGGAAGTCAAAACGCGTATAATGCCTTCCACGTGGGCTTCTTTGCAATAGTCTTCCAACGGGTCTTTATAGTGCATGGCCTCGTTTGCCATCAATTATTCGGATCCTTTCCGGTCCAACGAGTGAACTGCCTTTGAGAATTTGACGACACAAGGACAATTCATGGCAAGCACCCGAATCTCTTGCTGCCCCCGTACGGCCGTGGGTAGTGAAATCCCGAGCCTTGGTTCTGCGAAAAAGTCCGTTGCATCAATTTTGCCAAATCCCTGCCGATATGTTTCACAAAAATCGGGGATGAACCTACACTGTTCCTTTATTGACGATGTCTCAGGACATCGAAATGAAATCGATCCGTAACAAAGTGATCCCTTGACCACAGAATGGGACGCGATTGCTGGTTGAAGTGGGCTTGACCAAGCCGCAAAAGGGGAGTATCTGGGTCTATTTGCAAATGATGTGCCATAGCGGGAGTGGCTAACGCCACCTCAATGGCCGTGCGGGCGAAAATGACCACTTGCCCCCACTGACGCTCCAAGTATTGAAAGAGCGATTCATCCAAAGACTCCGCGGTTTCGGGCGCTAAAGACGCCGGCAGCACATCAATGCAATACAAGACGGGAACACCATTGGCCGTGCGAACCCGGTGAATCTCCGCCACCGATTCAAGATGCCAAAAAGATAACAAGTCCGCCTCTTGAGAGCTTGGGGGTCGGGAGGACATTTTCACGTAACTGGTTCCCGGTTTATAGCCATGTTGTTCAATCCATTGGGTTATGCTGATAAGCGATTCCAGCCCGCCGGAAATAGCCTGGGCTTGTGCAACAAAGGTGCCGATGCCCCTGCGTTTGATAAGGTAGCCTTGTACTGTCAACAAGGCCACCGCTTCCCGAATCGTGGCCCGGCTGACACCGAATTGGCGAGCCAATTCGTCTTCCGGAGGAATTTGATCTCCCGATTCCCAATGCCCGTTAATAATTCGGGAACGAATAGCCGACGCAATCTGTCGTGGCAAGGGTAGTCTGGACGGCAAACCCTCCCCTCCTATCCCAGATACAGTCTCCATCCCATGGGATCCTTTTGACACCGAAACTTTGTGTTGCGACATACTATAACACCCCCATGTTCTTCCTATTCTCTGATGATGAGATCCTTGGCCGGCACCCCGGGAAAAGGATAAGGCACTTCCCACAGAGCGGCCAAAGTTGCCCCGATATCTCCGAACCCCAGCCTCGTCGCTCCCATCCAAGGCTTCAATTTAGGTCCGTAAGCCAGCCAGGGAACTCGTTCCCGGGTATGATCCGTACCCTTGAAAGTCGGATCACATCCGTGATCGGCGGTAATCCACAACTGATCGCTTTCGCCCAATGTATGCCATAACATAGGCAAAAAGTTATCCAGTTCCTTTAAGGCTTGCGCATAACCTGAAGGATTGCGGCGATGGCCATAATGCGAATCAAATTCCACCAAATTGGTAAAAACAAATGTATCAGACCTGGCGTGAGCCAGAGTATCCAGGGTTATCTCTAAACCGTCTAAATTGCTTTGGCTTGCCAAATGGCGACTCAATCCTTGATTGGAGAAAATATCTCCAATTTTCCCCACGGCGATGGTCTCAATTCCCTTCTCAAAGAGCCCATTCAATATCGTCGGGCCGGGAGGACGTATGGTAAAATCGTGCCGTCTGGGCGTTCTAAGGTATTGCCCCTTCTCTCCGACAAAAGGTCGGGCAATGACCCGGCCTATGCGATAGGAACTCTGATCCAAAGCCTGACGCAGATCTGTGCACCATTGATAGAGCATCTGAGGCGGAATAGTATCCTCATGGGCCGCAATTTGAAGCACACTGTCAGCTGAAGTATACACGATAGGAAATCCGGTTTGTTTATGAACATCTCCCAGGCGATTAATAATCTCGGTGCCGGAAGCCACTTCGTTCCCTAGAGTGGGTCGTTTCACGACCGATTCCACCAGAGTCAAAACTGAATCCGGAAATCCCTCCGGAAACGTTTCAAATGGCTTGTCGATGGTTATCCCCATCATTTCCCAGTGTCCTGCCAAAGTGTCTTTGCCCCGAGATTGGGGGATCATGGCATACGCGACACCTTTTAGGGCAACCTGGTCATCCCTAGGCAAAAATATCAATCGGTTCAATCCCATAGCCGCTAAATGAGGAAGACTCAAAGTCGGCTCTTCTGCCGCCACATGCTCTAAAGTATTCGCCCCCTCGTCCCCGAAAAATCGGGCGTCAGGAGCAGCACCTATGCCTCCGGAATCGATAACAATCAAAGCGATCCGCATTCGTCTTCTCTCTCCTCTGCCAACACTCTTCAAACTAAACCCGTGGTCACTCCACATCTTCGGAAGTAATGCGTTCCAGTACCAAAGGTTCCGGGGAAGATTGTAAGGGACTCCAGGATACCGCTTGGGTTAAATCTTTCATGGCTCGATCAAGGTCTCGATCCGAACGGGCAAAAACTTGCGCGATCACCTCTCTCTTTGCCATAAAGCGCCCCCTTTTGGCATACCAACGTATCCCCACTCCCGGATCGACAGCATCGCCCAATTTCTCACGCCCCGCCCCGAGGGACAGTGCTGCCTCCCCGATTTTTCGCGTGTCAACCCGATCAACCCATCCGCTTTCCTCGGTTCGCCATTCCCGAAACACGGGTGCCAAGGGCAACCCTCGTTCTACCTCGGCAACTTGCCCGCCTTGTGCTGTAATCCACCGGCCAAAGACATCCCAGGCTTTGCCTTGTTGCAATGCTCCGGCCGCTTGTGCCATGGCCTCTTCGACGGATTCATGCGTGACCAGGTGTACCAGTTCGGCTGCCAGCCTAAGGACCTCGTCGCGCAAATCTTCCGGACCCTCCCCCTTGAGACAGTCTCGCGCTTCATTCACCTCAATGGCGTTGCCTACGGCCCATCCTAAGGGTTGATTCATTGACGTCAATAAAGCCGTGATGGCTCGGTGATGGTAATGCCCAATCTGCACCATAAGTCGAGCCAGTTTTTCGGCTTGGTCCTGACGGGTCATGAAAGCGCCGTTGCCCACTTTGACATCAAGAACGAGATGGGGAGTGCCCGCAGCCAGTTTCTTAGACATAACCGAAGCGGCAATCAAGGGAATGGATTCGATGGTGGCGGTCACGTCCCGCAAGGCATAGAGCCGTTTGTCGGCCGGGGCCAATTCTTGAGATTGAGCCACCACAGCCACCCCAATCGTATCGACTTGCTGCTTCACGACATTGATAGGCAATTCGACCTGAAATCCGGGAATGCTTTCTAATTTATCCAGTGTGCCTCCGGTATGCCCAAGACCACGTCCCGACATTTTTGCCATCGGATAGCCCAAAGCTGCCATCAGTGGTGCCAACACCAAAGTGGTCTTGTCCCCTACACCTCCCGTAGAGTGTTTGTCCACGATTCCTAGGTGCTCCGTGGGAAAAGAGCCGGTAAAAGCCATCTCACCGGTTAAAGAAAAAATTTCCTCTGGAGTGAGACCCCGGCAGTAAACTGCCATCAGCCAAGCGGACAATTGGTAATCCGGCCAGCGGCCGTCAATGACTCCACGAATCAGTTCCGCGATCTCGGGTGAACTCAGAGGAATTCCATCCCGGGTTTTTTGAATGAAAGCAATCATATAGTTGCCCTCCTTACGCCATGGAAAGCCCGCCCAAAATCTCACGAGTGCGACTCGCGCCAATTCGGCTGGCTCCGGCCTCAACCATGCTCTGGGCCTCCCGGGTTGTATGGATTTTGCCGGCGGCTTTGACCCCCACTTCTGTACCCACAACCTCCCGCAAAAGACGGACATCAAAGACCGTGGCTCCTCCTTTGTCGAATCCGGTGGAGGTTTTCACAAAGTCTGCTCCCGCAGCCACTGACAAGAAAGCCGCCTGGACTTTTTCTTCGTCCGTCAAACGAACCGTTTCCAGAATCACTTTAAGAACATGGGGAGCAGGAACCACTTCTTTCACCGCCTCAATATCCTCCAAGACCTTTCGCCAGTTCTTGGCTTTCAAAGCTCCTAAGTTGATAACCATATCAATTTCGTGAGCCCCATGATCCAGAGCCCATCGGCCCTCATAAGCCTTAACCGAAGAGGCCTCGGCCCCCAAAGGAAATCCAGCCACCGAAGCAATTTTGACTGAGCTCTCAGAAAGAACTTCATGGGCATAAGGAACCAGCCACGAGTTAATACAGACGGCATAAGTGTGCCACGTTTCGGCTTGATGACATAAGAGTCGAATGTCATCAGGTGTGGCATCAGAAGCCAACAGAGTATGATCGATCATTCCGGCAAGATCCGCCCCAACTCCTTGATAGGGTCCTCGACGAATCTGTTGAATCCTTCCCAACTCGTCGGCGCTCAGAAAAGGAGCAAGTGTATTGATAAGATCCTCCATTCGGTCCGGGTGCATATTCCCACTCTCTTTCTCGTCAATTATAATTCCTGGGTTAAGATACTCCATTCGCCGGGATTCTTTTGTAATCCCAAGCGAGGACAAGATCCATTCAGCGAAGAAAAGTCCCTGTAGAGAAATGATTTCATCTCGGCGGAAGAGAAGGGTCCAAAACCTGGTCCGGTTCGGGACCCATCTTTTTGTGGTCGGGCTTGGCTTGTTATGATTGAATAAGCTTGGCTATTCTCCCGAGGCTGTCTCGATGGTCGCCCCTTGACCGGTCTCATGCCCCTTGAGCGCCCATAACACGGCGCCGCTCAGCCCAATGGCCCAAATCACCAGGTTAAACAGCATATATTGATGGAGGGTGTAATGCTGCGTCC
>JAKACM010000146.1 GCA_021821465.1 Bacillota bacterium | reverse complement strand
CGGCAAATGCCGCTCGATGTTCTGGGTGACGACTGAAAACCCGAACACGGTTAATATCCCTGACAGCCAGGGCCGCTTCCAACTGTGTCCGTGCCTGTACACCTGTTCCGATCACCGCTATTCTCTTTGCATCGGGCCGAGACATGACCTTAATTGCCACGCCACCAATTGCCCCGGTCCGAAAGGCACCAAGGAGATTGCCGATCACAATTCCCTTGAACACACCAGTATCCGAATCAAAAACACAAACCAATTGCTGATGACCTTCTGAATTATCGGAGTATGTATCATAGACACGGAAGCCAATGACCTTGTCCACGGCGGTCGCAGCGCCTGGCGTGAAAACCAAGTCGCCCTGTTCTGTTTTCAAATGAAACCGCGGAGGAGAAACCAGCGTCCCATTTGCCTGTTCCACAAAGGTGCGTTCGATCGCGTTTACCACCAACTTCATGGAAACCAGCTTCTCAACATCCCCATCTGTAAGGATGCGGTACACTCTCGCCACCTCTTTCCATCGGAACTGTCTATGGGAATGTGCCGGCGGGCGTGACACACCTGAAAAATCTGTTTGCCATCGCAACCTTCTCTGATATCATACGCAAATTGCTGTTGGGTGTCATCGCATTGATTATACTGCTCATGAACAACTGACCGTTGCATACCCCCTTCGCTACCGTTCCCCTCAGATGTTTTCAATATTGTGCCTGCTTGTCTGGATCTTGCATAATTTTGTTTATCGCGATGACAAATCCTACGATTTATCGAAGAAAATCCGTCACCTAAGCTTTAGCCCAAGGTTCGCTCCCGAAAGAAGTCCTGTAATTGCAGTACCAACGGTTTCATTATCCCAAGTTTCACGTCTAAAGGAAAATCTCTACACGAGAAGTTCGGCAACGATTCCCAGAATGTCGGACCATAATCGATATCAAAAGGACCGTACGGTGAATTTTTACGGAGATTTCTCAGGCATCTGTCACCGATACTTCGCACGCCATTATTTGACACGAGACTGCGCTCATTACGAGTATTAATGGGTATTTGACCCTGAGACCAACGACGGGGAAAAACGGGTCCAAGTAGACCCTCCATTATCGGTTTGATAGTCCCAAGTAGACCCTGCATTGCCTCTTGGATAATCGCCGGTACCGCCGACAATCCAACCATGATTGCCTACCCACGACTGGGCCGTCATCCGGGGCATGGGAATTTGTGCGATAGGATGCCAGGTTTTGTCTCCCTTTTTCATCTGACCCCATCGTAACACGGTCATCCCTTGAGTATTAGGCAGGAAAAAAACTTGATGCTGAGGCGCCAACCAAGACTGGGCTGTCCCTTCGGACCATTGCTTTTGGGCATATCCGCTAGAACCTAATGGTAGTGATGAAGCCCAGGGCATAGCCGTCCAGTGTTGGCTACGATCAGTGGTGTGATAGAATACTAAATCTTGTTGCGGTGGGTGCGTGGACGCGAGTCCGAATGACACCACCACCCATGCAGAGTGCAGAGAGGCTACTTCCACACTACCTTCAAAAACTTGGGACTGTGCCGCCGTACTCGGAAGGGGCAAGGATTCGGGAACCCATGAGCGTCCACCATTGGCGGTCACCAATATCGTGGCTCGTCCAAAAACTTCCGTGTTGACACTCGCCAGCCCCCACCCCTCGGAATTCATCGTCACATGGGTGACATCTTCAAAGGGGACCTTGGCCGCCGCCGACGCAGGCGCCGGGGTGTGCTGTAATTCATGCCATTGCTGTCCGCCATCGGTAGTCCGAAACAGCGCATCCATTTGGGATCCGGCAAAGCCTTGCGAAGCGAGAAGCAACCATCCTTCCTTGGGACTCACGAAATCGAGAGATACACTTCCGCCTTGGAATGTTGCTGCCATGTGAGTTGACAGGTGCAGAATGCTCATCGTCCACCGGCGGCCTTGATCCCGCGTCCGGAACAATTTCACTGGGGATCCGCTCGTATTTTGGGCAGCGATCACCGCATCTTGCGGCGTAATAAAAGCGGCCGCCACATTCTTTCCGGTGAAATTCCCTGAGACGTGCGAAGGATTGACGGCTGTCCAAAGCCGTACGCCATCTTGTGTGGTTAAGAGATGTGTCCGGGAACTCGCCCAACCGATCCTCCCCGAAAACATCGCGATTCGGGTAAGATGCAAGGAAGTGCCGGCGGGCAAACCCGAAGTGCGGGAACTCGCGGGCGAAGAATGGGAAAGTCCGGAGGTGGCTTTAGGGGCTGTGCCTATCCCACAGCCACTCATGAGAGCAGCTAATCCGAGGACCATTGCCCACGCACACAACTGCCCGGGCCCGGTCATAGGACACCTCCTCAACAGTTGTAAAGGACACTCACATGAATGAAAACGCCGGACTCTCAATAACGGTTACAATTTCAATTCACTCAGCATCCCATTATGCCAAAGTGGAACCGAACGGCTTGAACGCTAAACTTGGCCTTTCCATTTGAATAACGTCAGCTCACCGCAAATTGTTACGGCCCATTGTGTCCCTCCATTCTTTGAAGAGAACCAGTATCCTATGAACCTTAGATAATATTGGATGCGTTATTGACGGAACCTCTAACCCGTCCCACGTGCATAGAATCGGCCAGCCATAACGACAGTGGGTGCTGAATCTGACGTTTTCAAAAACATCGCAAAGGCCTGATATTCTCCCTTCGTCTGACCTAGCTTGTGCCGAAGATCATCCGACAACTCCCATGAACACCAACCTTGCAAATACCATGATTAAGGGACGGGTAAGCTTCCAATCCCCGGCCCAAGCTTGTCGCAAGACCTAGACAACTTAGGAAGTTATCTCAAACGCGTAGAAAAGGAACCTCAGAGGACCGGTTCTGTGGCGAAGCCAATAGGGAGATTTCACTTTATTCGACTCTGACTTTACCCACGCTATAGGTTAAATAATCTCGTACGGTACGGCCGATAAAACAACGGTCGCGGGCCATCTGAGCCGCGTCTTGGTAGTCTTGAATGCGCTCTGCGTCTCCTCCTTGTATGGTAGGGTTGACGGTAATACGGACAAATTTAGCATTGTCAGGATATCCTTCAACCACTCCGTCAGTTTGGATAACCAAAGAATCCCCGAGCAAATGGTTCTGCTTAAGTATACGCATCAATGTACCGCTGTAACATGCACTCACAGCAGCCAAAAGAAGGTTTCAGGGCTGGCTCCAATCCCTTTGTCCCCCATCGTCGCCGGAGCACTGTAAGAAAAATGATGTTCGCCTACTTCTAATTCCCCCTCCCCCTGGGTTCCCACACCCGCCCACTTCACTTGCACAGCAAAAGTTAAATCCATATGTACACCAGTCCTCTCTTGTTCCCACTAATATCAAGTCCTATTTTCCTATTAACACACATGAGGGATTTTCCCCGCACTCTTAAGAAAGTGTCCCGGGAAATTCCTTTGATGTTGTGCGAGAATTCCATTCCAATGATTGCCATTATCATTGGAATGGCTTTATGGCAAACACAGTGCCAATCTAGCAATTCGCGAGCAATTTCGATCTGTCAATAAAGGGAAGAGTCTAAAGAGAGTAACCATGCAAATCTGGTCGTGTTGACTCATTTTTTGCTGAACGAACACCGTAATCATCCTATGCTTTGTGCTATCGGCACACGATGCTGATTGGATCTTTGAAAAGCAAACATAATACGCGTTTCACCGACTCCAATACCTGTTCGTTCTCAAGGCTCACAGAAAATCCGTTTAAAAGTACGGATTGCCGGCTATCATCCTATAACGATAATCGGCACACCTCAGAAACTTAACCACCCCTACAATCCAACCGACTAAGAAGACATTGAGGTTTAGATGCCTGAAAAAGATAGGCAGCAAATTTCTGGGGCGAGACGATTCCTGTAAAACCATAAGGTCCCGGTGCGCATAGCGTTGTCGGAATTCTATGGACCCAAAGTGACTCGCTAAGATCGGGAAATTGTTCGATTTGAATGACTTGCACCGTGATCAAAGGTTGCCGTCTGGCAAAATCTATGCCCATGTTCACGACATGGGTACAGCGAAATCAAGTGGGTAAGACAAAAATCTTGGCTTCAACAGGTTGGCGAATGTCCTTCACCACCGTCCCCTCTGAGAATACAGGCTGTGGATGGGTTGAAGCCACAATCGCTTGGAGAAATGTTCGATATTCGAGTCCGGTAGGACTTCCGATAAATTGGACCCCAAAAGACTTTCCGTCCTCGTCACGAATCACTAATGTTGGGTCGTTCCACGACATAGAAGGCATTTTTCTTAGTGCGCGTGAAATTTTTGTTGGGGACAAACTCATCGTATAATCCACTAAATCTTGGGTAGACCTGGTGACCCCACTTTTCCAGTGGGCACTGTGAATGGTGATGACAATCCGGCAAGCATATCTATGACATATTGTTCATGTTCGCTACCGAGAATCACGCATTTCGCCTTCTTTGTCTCCTTAGCCGCGGATTAATAGCGCGAATAGCGGTGTGATCAGATGCCCTTCTTACCTTGGTTGCGGATTGGTTGGATGTATTTGGCATGAATCGTCTGTTCAATCTTTTCTTGTAGCTTCAGAGCGCCGGAAGTTAGGGTGTCAAAATTTCGGTGCGCATCCGAAAACATAGATGTCTGTGGCATGATGTGATCGCCGCCCTGAATGATAGCATAATTGTTAAAGACTCCACCTGAGGATAGATAGGTTCCCATAACCATTACCAATCACCATTCCATCATTTGTTGCTGTTGGTTCGAAGTATGAGTGCCATTATTTACCTACACGACCAATGACGACCGCCTGATCGGCCCACCTAGATGAAACTCGGAACACTTCGGAACCAAAGGCCTGTATCATGCCGTGAACCGGTTGCACTTATCATTTCAATGGCACAGCATGCCAAAGCAAAGTTCACGGATAAAATGAATGATTTTCGCGACCACCGGACCATTTTGTCAATACTCGTAAACAGGATGCGCTTCTCTACGTCGTGTTCTGTGCTGATAAGTCATACAAGCCTCCTAAGCGGCAAGATGTTGGGCATAGATCAAACTCTTTTCAGCATCCGCCATCGGCCTTCTCACCGTCACGTCAAGACAATAAGGAGATGGGAATCGTTGTTAACATTCAGAAGAGCTTAACCATCACAATTCATCACGGTGGTCGTCTCAGAATGCATCCACTGGTTTTTTTACCCAAACCAGATGAAAAATCCGTTCCACGGATGTCGGGGGAAGCACATCGGTACGTACCCCGCGACGACTGGGGGCGCCGATGCTACCGATAAGTTGCAGCATCGCATCCGGACTGTCCATCACAATTTCGTCACGATAAGTGTCTTCACGAACTATTTCAAAACCAGCGGCAAGTACACTTTTACGAATGGGTTGTTGGCCCTGTTTGAAAAAATCGCCGGGACCAGTCAATTGATGCATGACCATCCGAACGAAGGGATTGCTATCGGCACTCACGGCATAAGCAAATATTCCCCCTGGTTTTAAGGCCCGGTATAACCGACTCAATAAGAGGTCCACGTCCTCAATCAGATGAAGTAACAAAAGGGCAGTGATCCCATCAACCATACTATCCGGCCATTTTACGGTGAGTAAGTCTTGGCCCACATACCAGGCGGGAGCGTTGTCGCGTTGATGACGCCAAGCTTCGTCAATCATTTTTGACGCTCGATCAATGCCGACAATCCACACATCTTTTTGACCGGCACGTTGCTGAAGGGCATGAACCATCGCTCCCGTACCGGTTCCGACATCAACCCAGATTTGTCCTGAATTCACGGACAGTCCTTGAGCTAAAGCCAGTCCGATGTTTTCATTACGGGTTTCCATGACGGCCAGATAGGCTGCTGCCCTGGCATCAAAGCCCAGTTTGTCTCCCGGTTCCAGCTGAACATAATGTGAGTGCGTCACAAAGCGAAGCATACCCGGTCCTGTTAATTCGTGAATCTGCCCTTTTGCTTGAAGAAATTCTGTCTTTTCCGCGGTGGTGATCCATTCGGCTTCCCCGTCAATCAACGATAAGAGCGTATCGGATGTGCCGAGATCTAGGATATCTCCCGCATCTTTTCGTCCCGCGGCGACGATCCGGCTGCCTGCCAATTCATTAATTGTAGCCATGTTTAATTTCCTTTCTGAACAGGTTGATCTGTGCAAATTCCCGAGCTCTGCAACTCGTTAGCTCGTTCATTTTGCCAGTGCTCCGAGCTGACAAGACAGGTGGATCTGCTGGGGGAGGAATTTATTTTCACATTCGATTAAGTCCCAAGTAGCGGCCATCAAGAATTGGGCCGTATTTAACCCCCTTTAGTTCCTCTAACTACCTTGACAATAGATGGTGCATATCCCCCAGTACCGACGCCAAGTCCACATCATTGCGAGGTTCTAATACGGCTATAATAAAGCGGTTTTCCTTTTCGGCGTGAATATCAAATAACCTTGCGGCCTCTGTACTTAACACCAGAGCTTCCTCCCATTTTGGCGCAGCCAGGAGCCTATCTCGGGTTTCGCGAATAACTCCGTGTTCGAAAAGCATGGAGTCGATTAACCCCTTCAAGCTCTCCATTTGTGTCCCCACCCGATAAATCGTGGCTTCTTCGGCGGCCGCATGCGGCAAAATATCATCGGTCAAATAGGCGCCGACTTCGTTGCGGGCTATTTCCCATCGGTCCTTCTGGGTTACGACATTGTCGGCTAAAATGTGCAGTTGACGAGCCATTAAGGCGTGATGCTCACGCATCCTTTGAGCGACTTCCTGGTTAGACATTTGTTTGACCTCCTCGTTTTGTGTGGCACCAATTTCGTTCCTAATACTGCAGCAAGGATCCCTGTTGGTCTGTGATAGTTCTCACGAAGAAGTTCCACGCTTGTCGGCAAAAAAGTCAGCCCCGATGTATTGTTGGCTTTAGTTTAAAGGAAGGCTTTACTCTTAGCCAAAGATCATACCAGTTGATTTTTCGTCAGTCGATGCACTACCTTCATGGTAGATTGCGCCTGGTCTCGGGCCTTCGTGGCTCCCTGTTCCAAAATGCGACGAAGTGTCGTGGGATCATGCATGATCTCTTGATATATCTGCCTCGGACCCGTCAAATACCGGTCCAGCAGATCGAAAAGTTGTTCTTTCGCGTCCTGCCAGCCAATCCCTTCGACAAATTGTTGGTAAAAGCGATCCGTTTCCTCTTTTGTGGCTATGGCGCGGAAGATCTGGAAAAGTATAGAATTGTCAGGATCTTTTGTCTCTCCGGGTTTGGTAGAGTCGGTTGCGATACGGAAAATTAGAGCCCGTAACGCATCGCGCGTCGCAAATACGGGAATGGTGTTGCCGTAACTCTTACTCATCTTCTGTCCATCTAACCCAGGTATCACAGCCACCGTGTCTTCTGTCAGCGCTTCCGGCAAAACAAAAACTTGGGCGTTATAAGCATGGTTAAATGCCTGAGCAATATGTCGCGTGATTTCGATATGCTGCCCTTGATCACGCCCTACGGGAACCCAACGGGTTTGCATAACCAAAATATCTGCCGCCATCAACAAAGGATAGGTGAACAGACCCATGTTAATTCCGGCATCCAAAGTCCTTTCTCCACGACTTTCATTGTGCTGTCGTTTTGCTTTGTAAGCATGTGCTCGATTCATTAGCCCCTTCGGAGTAAAACAACCTAGAATCCACGCTAATTCAAAAATTTCCGGAACGTCGGATTGACGGTAAAGAACCACATTATCGGGATCTAAGCCTAAGGCTATCCAAGATGCCGCCATCTCCATAGTGTAACGATTAAGCTCCTGACCGTTTTTCACTGTAATCAAGGCATGATAATCGGCGAGAAAATAGAAACCCTGGTTTTGCCGGTTCTGAGACAAACTCACTACGGGTTTTACTGCTCCAAGCAAATTACCGAGATGCAGAGATCCGGTTGGCTTGATCCCCGTTAGAATAATAGGTTTGGCCATAGCCCACCTCCAGATCATTTTGGTTATCGTGAGACGCTCGATTATCATCATAAGTTTTTTGTTTGGTCTTTCTATAATCCTAATCTGAGGAAATGATCACGTCAAAACCGTCTTCCATGACATCAGCCAACATACATGATCGGTTAAGTCAGGTCACTCAAAATCAGCACCGTGATGCATGTTCTGGCGGCGTACACTGACACTCCATACATTCAGATGACCGCCTTGTCTTCCTCTAACGAGATCCGACCTGACTTATCTGGGGATGTATGTCAGCCAATCCACGAAAGCTAGGATGCGTTAAACTGTGAAGTCGTTGTCCATGCGGTTATAGCCCTAAGTCACGATTCCTTTGTAAATCCGCAAACAAGACCCGCAAACTTTCGCGAAGCGGTTCCATAGTGGTCAGGACCAATTCTGTCTCGTCGCCTTCTCCCATTGCGACGAGCGTTTCTTCGTTGTCCTTGGTCAATACTAGCCACCCTCTCGGGTTGAAATTCCCGGCAGAAATCCAAAGGGGTTCGCGGCACACCCCGCATCCCGGTACAGGGCAATTGTCAAAGCATAGAAATCGTTCGCCGACTCCCCGTTCATGGGCTTGGCCGAGAACCGTCGCCAACGACTGAATGGTATTATGTGAGGCACCGATATCCAAGTTGGATTTCGCGGCTGTCACCAAGGCGATGGCATGGCTTTCCAGCATATTCTCGCCGTGTGCGGTGATAAGACGGTGTCGTCTCGATACTTGTGGAAGATTTTGTTCAATTTGTGAAAGGCTTTTCGTTACGGACCTTAATTGTGCCTGGGAAACCAATTTAAAGGCAACAGCCCGATAACGGGGACCGGAAGGGTGCGGATCTTCTGTTATTGCTCCGCGCCGAAGCAATTTGTCCAGAGCGGGATAGACGTTGGCCCGAGCGATTCCTGCCATTTTTGCGACTTGGTATCCTGTTAAGGACTGAGGGCTGGAGGTCATGCTCACGTATATTTTAGCTTCTAATTCTGTCCACCCCAGCTTGTGCAATTCTTGAACCGGATCCATGTAATCCGTCCTTTCTCAAATTGTAGAGAAGTTCTTGACAATTTACCAGAGCCATTATATCGTAAATTTAGTAGTTGTAATAGATACTACTAACATGAAGCGTCAAGAGAGGGGCATAGAAATGACCGTCAATGAGAGCCGAAGCGATCGTATCATCCGTGTGATCGTGGGAATAATCCTTGGAATTTTGGCGCTTGAGCACACGGGTGGAACTGCCGGCATCTGGATTTTCGGAATTTTAGCACTCATCCTTTTGGTAACGGGTCTGACAGGTGTGTGCGGAATCTACAGATTGTTTGGAATTCGAACCTGCCCCTTGCCCCCTGAGTCAAAGTCGCAAAAGCGTCCATGAGTGGCTCGAAAACGGGAACTTTTACGGATTATTCCTGATCTTATAACCTGCCAAGGAGTACAGAATGGTGACAGCGATTACGGTATATGTGGTACAAATCCAGTATGATCCTACTCTTGATTATGGTTGCGGAGTTGACATGACGACTCGTGATACTCTTCATATCGCCAACAGCCGTGAAGCAGCGGAGGAGTGGATGCAAATTAATGCCGCCCATATTGCTGAGGAATATGGGCAGGTGGAGCCATGGGATTTGGTTGTCGTGCCCTGGATTTTGAATGCAACATGGGATACTGACAGAGAATTATTCGCCATAGAACGTGATTAAATCTGCGTCGATAAGTCATCTCAGAAGGACATGCCATTCAAGCGTCAACATTCCCGCCAAGTTTTCGTGAGCTTGATCACCAGGACTTCCTATTTCCGGGTATATCATGTGATCAAGATGGCAATTTGGCGTGTCACCATTTCATACCCACCGGACCGGGCAGATGTTCTTCGAAAGGTTCGAGCTGATTTTTACGAGACTTGGCGATTGTACCTGGAGTCAGCTGGTCCTGAGTCAGAGACGAATGCCGGTTAAGGAGGCAGGACGAAATTAATTCCCATTCTGTAAAGGAAAATGATAGACCCATCGCGAATAGGTGACTATCTTATTCGCGAAAGGATCGATGTTCAGAATGGCTGATACTTCACAGCAGGAGCAA
>JAKACM010000145.1 GCA_021821465.1 Bacillota bacterium | reverse complement strand
CACGAATAATTTGCTCCTGCTGTGAAGTATCAGCCATTCTGAACATCGATCCTTTCGCGAATAAGATAGTCACCTATTCGCGATGGGTCTATCATTTTCCTTTACAGAATGGGAATTAATTTCGTCCTGCCTCCTAAGTGTGCTATCCAAGGATAAGCACGTGTTGATAGTGTAGACCCCCATATGTCACAACATACATATTGAGGTCTAGCACTACACTACAGATTAGAGTATGATACGTCAATACTGACATAAGGAGAAACGACTATGAGTGTCTTACGCTACGCGTTGCTGGGTTTGCTCTCCAAAGAATCACGAACGGGGTATGAGATCGTTGCCGAATTTGAGCATCCAATTGGGAACTTTTGGATGGCGCAGCATAGCCAGGTCTATCCCGAACTCAGTCAGATGCACCAAGACGATTTGATCCATTGTGTTCAAGTGAAGCAGGAGGGAAAACCCGACAAAAAAGTATATTCGCTCACTCCGAAAGGATCCGATGTGTTACAGCAATGGTTGCATACCTTCGCGCAAACCCCTCGGACCATGCGGGACGAATTCATGTTGAAGGCTTATTTTATGGGAGAAGTGTCTGCAATCAGTGCAAGAGAGCAATTTGAATCACAATTGAAAGATCATGAAGGACGATTGCAAACGCTTGAGCACTCGCTCGCGACATTCATCCAAGAACAAGAAGGAAGACCGATTCGCACCAATACGGCAGAGTTTGGACGATGGCTTGTGGTGTGGAAGGGCATCATGACAGAGAAAACCTATGTGGAGTGGTGCCGGCAGGCTCTTCAGTGGCTGGAAGTGGGGGAAGTTCAGCCACATCTGTTTCGATAATCGTTATTATGACCGCATCCCAGGGATATCTCGTCCCAGAAGGTATCTCATGAAGATTCCGTTTTTTGTTTCCAAGGCACAAATCCCCGTATCATTGAGGTCTAAGGCTCTCCTTGACATTTCGGGTTTCAGTCAAAATTACCCCTATTGATATACCAAGGGGCCGTCACTCGAGACGGCCCCTTGGTAGCATGTCAAGAAGAAGTCGGTGAGTTCATTCACGTCAGCTCATGGATCCCAATTTGCGAACTATCCGGCGGTGACGTCATGAAGAGATTTACCTGCATCTAAGGGGGGTGCATCAAAGGCCATACGCAGGGGTAGAAATCGAGTGAGGAGCCAACACACCGCGGACGTCGCCAGAAGGCGGATTAAATCCGGAATTAAGACGGATTGATAACTTCCCGCTATGGCGTAACGCATAACATGAATGGCCCAAGTCATCGGCAAGTAGGGATGAATCAGATTGAAAAACGAGGGTGAGAGGTTGATCGGATAAGTTCCCGCAGATCCCGACAGTTGTATGACCAAGAGAACGATTGCCAACAGTCGGCCTCCATCCCCGAATTTTTCGACCAAAAAACGCATGATAGCCCACCAGCTCAGGGTAATCACCGCGAGAACCGACCAAAACATCGCTGGATGCTGGGGACGGAAGGGAAGAAGGAGTAGGATACCGGCCGTTAGCATCAAAAACTGTGCCAAGGACAATCCCAATGACAGCCATTGCCGAGTCTTGAGTCTTTGCCGGGTGCCTCCGGGTACAAGTACGGTGACAACCAGCGATCCCACCCATAGTGACAAGCCGAGGAAGTAAGGGGATAAACCGGATCCGTAATTGCTTGCCGGTCCCATGTGTATATCCCGGGTTTTTAACGGTGAGACCAATCCGGCAAGGGGATGTTGGACCTTGCCGAGAGCACCGGCCAACTGGGCTAGATGAGTCGAAAGAAGAGACATTGCTTGGGTGATGCCGTCCACCGACTGGGAGTACTGGGTCAAATGGCCGGATAAGGTGCTAAGAGAACGACCGATTGTGCTTTGCCCTTGAAGGGAGGCCGCCATAGGCTTTATCAATTGTTGCGAAGCAAAATCAATCTTCTTGGCCGTCTCGGTAAGTAAGGCGGAAGCCTGTGTCAATTGTGAGACGGATTGACTAAGTTGCGATGAACCCCGGCTCACGGTCAACGCGTTTTTGAGAAGCGATTGAGTCGATGCCGATAGTCGCGCAGACAAAAGACTAAAGGATTCAAGATTCTGATTTAATTGGCTTTGTCCCTGGATAAGATTCCGGGAGAGATTTTGAATCGCCAGTTGATTTGTTTGCATGCGGTTCAAGGCTGTTTGGAGTGCTATTTGCGTTGAGGCATTGTCAGGCTGTCTGTTGGCCAAGTTGATGGCGTCTTGAAGTAACTGATTTTGCTTGTTTTCATCGGACTGGAGTTGTGTCACGGCTTGATTTTCGGAAAACGAGGCAATTTGCAGCGATTTTGCCTGATTTGCGAGAATTTTGGCCTGCGATGCCCATGTCGAAATAGCTTGCTGCTCCCGAAGAGTATCATGACTAAAGTTTTGTGCGCTTTGAGGCAATGCTGCCACACCCTGGTTCATGTTTTCTTCGCCTGTGGTGAAAGTCTGTATGTTCGAGGCAAAGAGATTAAATCGTGATGACAGCATCTGACTTTCTTGAGCCAATTGTTGTGTGTCGGTGGCTGCAACCCTTACGTCTTGGCTCAAAGTGGTTCCGTATTGGGGAAGAGAGTGGGATTTTTGGGCTAATGTGGCCGTCATGGTGTGAAGTTTTCGGGTGTTGTTCTGGAGTTGAGAGATTCCTTGAAGTTCCTGATGCGTGATGCCAGACTGAATGTGATGAATAATACCTTGGGTGAGGGAAGACGCTTCCCTGTCCATCAATATTCCTGTCAGATAATTGGTACCGGGATCGGTAGTATATCTGATAGTGGGGGCGTGTTGATGAAATAAGTCGCGGCTAAAGTTTTTGGGAATATCGACCACCATGTCCACTTTTCCCGATTTGAGTAGATTTTGCGCATGAATGGCTTGCCGGGAAGTGAAAATGTGTGTGTGCATGTCTTTAGGCAGCATTTTAATCACTTGTAGGCCTTCTTGGTGCCCATGATATCCTTGGTCTTGATTGACTATGGCCACCGGCAAGGAGTTCAAATGACCATAAGGGTTCCAAAAGGCGCTGAGATAAGATCCCGAGTACAATAAAGGAACAATGCTCACGGCGGCTAAGGCCAACCAGCCCTTTTTGGTTCGAAGCAATGGTGAATGCATGAATAAACCTCTCTTCCTTATACTGACTAGTCAGTATAATAAACCCTATAAAAAAAGAGATCAAGTAAATTGCACGGCCATAACTCGCGCAATTTGATAGAGCCCTTCTTTTTCGGGGTGCTTGCCTTTTAGGATATGCAATGTCGGAACAGCTACCGCGCCAAACAAGGCGTAGGCCAAAGACTCATTGTGGCGATACGGTTTGGAGATGTATGTTGCAACCGGTTGTAAGAGTTGATCGAGGAATTCTCCGACTAATTTTTCTCTTTCTCGGTCGCGCCAGGCTTCACTCAGGAATAAGCCTAAAAAGTCCTGTTCTTCCCAAAAGAAATCAATCCAATGGCATAAAAGTTGAGGAAGATCTCTGCGTTCATTAAGCGATTGGGTGGTGATTTCCAAGAGCCTTTGTGTTTTGGATTCAAATAGGGCGGTCCAGATCGCCTCTTTGGACGCGAAGTGATAATAGACAGAGCCTTTAGCTACATGAGAACTTTGGGCGATGCTATCGACAGTCGCCCGGTCATAGCCTTTTTCTGCGAATTCTTGCAGCGCAGCTTTTAAAATGAGCTCACGCGAGTTAGGTTTTGACATGACGCCTTCTGCCTTTCTAAAAAACATGGGTCAACAAAAGTCTCTTTTGCGAACGTGCCCCGGGCTGAATCTTCATCACAGCGAGTTTGATTGAAGATTTGTCCAAAACTCCGGCGTCTTGTTACCATAAGGTCCGTTAATGTGGATTTCTATCGCTCAGGGCACGCTTTAATTCGGTTCGATAGGATTCCAGATTGGGCAATCGGGTACTAAAGATCTGGACAATCGCCAGTAAATCGCTGACCAGTTCTTGCTCCGGTGACAAAGACTCTTGATTCAGCAATACCAAATCCGTACCGTGTCTCGCACAAAACCCCGCAAACCAGTCGAAACCAAATCGGACAAGTCGATCCTGGTGCGCCACAATGATTTGCCGCACATTGCCGACTTCAATGTCTTCAAACAATTGATCGAAGCCCTTGCGGTGGTAGTCCAAACCGCTGCCCATATCTTGAATTGTATCAGTGGGGATAATTCCGTGTTGTTGACAATAATGCTCTAGCGCGGCAATTTGATCGAGTAATTCTTGCCGTTGATTGCGCGTCGAGACTCGTGCATACAGAACAACACGGCCTTGGGGCTTCGCCACCACGCCGATATAATCAAGATACTGCTCGTGAGTATAGTATCGTCGATTGGTCGGGGAACGGTGAGCGGGAAGAATGCCTTCTCGGTCCCAACGTTGAAGCGTCGCCACGGATTTGCCAACCAGTTGTCCAAATTGCTTCGGAGAATATGTATGTGCCATGATTATATTATAGCATGTTTATACCTATTAATCAAAAAATCATAATCTGCCCATTTATAGTGTGGGAAAATCCCTAATAGCCGGAGAGCATACAGCTCTCTTGTCATTTGAGGGTGATCGTCGCCTGGGAACCGTTGGCAAATGTTATCAGAGCCGTGGTAGATGAAGTGAATGATACCCATGATAGGGGATTTGAGTGTCCAATATGAATCTTGTCCCAGCCTTTTCCTCCGTTACAAGTGACATATACGGTTGTAGATGTCCAAAAATATCCGAATTGACGGGAGGGAAAGGCCAGTCCCAGAGGCGTATCGTAGACGCTGTTACCCTGGGACAGAGAAAAACGTGTCCACTCACCTTGAACAGAAGAGTGATAAAGATAGAGCGGCAGCGGATGTTGTGAGCCATATTGCGCAACGGTTTTTGGGTTCCCAAGGTGGGAGGCTTGGAATTTCGCCAATGCAGGTGCTCCCGTGACATTGGTGCCGATAGCCCAAATATCATGGGAGGAGGGGGTACTGACCAAACTTGGACTGAGGGGTCAGCCCAATTGCTGCCAACGAGGGTGCAGCAGGGACGGCATTTTAGGAGAGGAAGACAGAGCAAAAGCCGTTAATCCTTGAGATGTTCTGATTATGGCGGTCAGTGCACCGCTTAGAGGATTCAGTGCCAAGTTTTCAACCTTTCCCTGATTTGGAACCGGTACGGAAACAAAGTGAGGAGTCCCGTTACTGCACCACAAGTGATTGCCGGCGGTGAGTAACCACAAGGTGTGGTGGGGACCCCAATAAGGAGTGCTCCAGGTCGGCGGCCCCTTTTTGAAAAGAGTCCAGATTCTCCCGCCGTCTTGGGTGTGTAAGATCTCGGCGGACTGAAACCCAATGATGTCAATTCCTACCTCCAATTGGCGGTTCAGAAATGCGATCGGACCATTGGGTGTGAGTGGGGGATAGATGACATGCCATGCTTTCCCGCCTTGGGAACTCCTCCACAAAGTCGTGGCCCCCGCGAAGGTGGTCAAAACGTAGCCGACAGCTGCAGATGGAAAAGACAGACTGGAAACCATGCTCAGATCCGGCGGAAAGCTTTGAGTCCATATTGGGCTGAAGTTCCTTCCCCCGTCATGCGTGACCAAGATAGGACCGCGATCCAAAGGAAGGTATCCTTGAGAGGAATGGGAAAAGTTCAGGCACGAGTGAGGTGCATATACCTCCATAGGCTCCTTTCAGAAACCGCTTAGGGCCCTTTCTATAAATCCATAACGCCGAAATTTGAGAATAGTTACAAAAAAGACGCCTGCCGACTGCTTTGTCTTGGCAAGTCACTCGAATTTTTTCGGAGGATCATGGAAGAGCAGGGGTTGGGTTTTGTCCGCGACCCTGCTTTTGGAAAGTCAACTACGGGGTTTTAACAGGGTGTGGAGAATTAGGACTTTGCTGAGACGGACATCCCTTTTCAATACTTCGCTCGCGTGTCGGCTACTAGGGTATCTAGCCATATTCGTCGAGCATCCGAAAGTTGAGGGAATCAAGCGGATAAGGATGCTCTGATCTTTTGTGAATATCCTCATCAATTCGCCAAAAGCAGATGAGGACTGCCTCGATCAATCTGTGAAATGTAAACTTTGTTCGTTGTGATGCATTTCAATCAGGGGAGGTAAAGAATGGGTGAGTTCACGGGCCGGCGAGATCATCACAGGAGCCACAAAACAATGGGATGGGTCATTGCTTCCCGATTTGCAAGACTGGGTGCAGATTCAGTGATTTGCGGCGGCGATCCTAAGGACGCTCAAGATGCACAGGACCAATTAGCGAATATACTTACGCAAATGACTCAAAAAAATATGCTCAGCCCTGGCAAGAAAAAATTGTGGAGTGGTGGCAGGACACCCATGCCTGCCCGCATTCGCCAGGAGGTGCACAGTCTGGAAGCTATCGAGGGATTGGTTCAGGAACTGTTGCAGCGCTGTAGACAAACCCTCGTCACCCACAGGGTTACGGCCCAGGTTCCGAACTCCCTGGGGCGGGCTCCTATACGCGCTAACTTATGGGGAAGCTATCGTGCTGAAGACGCCGTTTTCGGGGTCGTTCATGGAGATGGTGTTTCCCATGTTGAGTGGGTCGCCTCCAGTCCCGAATATCGAGAAATCCTGGCACGAGTTGGCAGAGTCATTTCAGATTAGCTTTGTCTTTCAAGGAATCCATCTTTTGCCTCGCTTGAGTGCTCTCGACAATGTGGAACTGCCCATGTCATATGCACGCATGTCGGCGTTCCAACGCCGCAAGCAAGCTTTGGAGGTCATGGAACTGTTGGGAATTGTTCATCTGAAAGATAGATATCCCCGTCGAATGTCGGGAGGACAAGCCAAGCGCCGCTATCGCCACAATTGGCTAACCCAGGGAGCTAGCACTGCGATCGCTATACCGGATAAGGCCATGGCGACGGCGCTAATACTACCTTTGATGTCGGATTCCCGAATCATGCGTGCGGTGCCAATCCCGGAAGCGGATGTTCCCATCGCGACCCCTTCCACCATGGGAGATTTTATACCCAAAAGCCGAAGCAATGGAGGCCCGGTAATCGCTCCAAAGAGTCCTGCCATAACGGTTAACGCCGTTCCTAGTGAGACATTTCCCCCCAATTGATGCAGCACACCCATGGCGATAGGGGTGGTTGCAGCCTTGGGAATCACCGTGTTCACCAACCAGTGGGGTGCAGGCCATAAGAACGCGAGTCCTCCGGACACCATCATTCCTACTATGCTACCACCCACGATGCCGCTCAATATGGGCTTTTTGGCTCGTTTTAAGATTTCGCGATGGCGGTATACGGGCACCGCCAATGCCACTGTGGCCGGGCCTAAAACCACCGTGAGCAAGGATATTTTGTGCGCAAATAGAGAATCAGAGACGCCCGCTAAAGGCAAAATGGCCGCCAGCAGGACGACGGTCCATAAAATGGCCGGCACCATGGGATATCTTCGCTCTATTCGTATCCCCACCTGATATGCCCCCAGAGTAATCGCCAATAATACGAAGGTTTGGTGCATGATCATGGGTGATGCGCCTCCATGCCTTCTAACCAGGCGGTAATCCCCCCGGCTGCCAGCAACGAGGTCCAAGATCCGGCCACTACACTGACCATTAAAAGCACCATGTGACGTTGCAGCAAGGGTCCTAAAGATAGGACACCAATTATGAGCGGAACAAACCACAGAGGCAAGCTTTGCAGCAGATATTGAGCGCTTGGTTCTACCCGAGGAAGGGAAATCCGTCCTGTGACTAATGCCACGAGCAGTAACAGCATGCCCAAGACATCTCCCGGTAACGGCACCCCAGCATCTGACAATAAGTTCCCTAAGGCATCAAACCCCACTAAAATGGTTAACGATTCCATGGGGTACCCTTCCCACGAATGACCCTGAACCCTTTGGAAAGTACTGGTGTTTCAGACACGGAGGTATTTTCCTGACGTAATAGATAGCCCACTAATGGTGCCATGAGAACCAACATGATCGGTCCCCAAATGAGGTCCTGGGGGTGATGCGCACCTACGGTACTTTGGATCACGGCGTCCGCCATCAACGGGATGAGGGGCAGTACCAACGCAACGCGTAGCTTTTTGATCAAACGCTCCTCACTATGCATGGGGATTTCCTCCTTCCTCTCTCCCCCCATCGTAATGGTTCCTTCTTTATATCTCCAGTACATGATCGTTATGGATGTGATAACTGGTGGTTATAATGTGAAAGGGGTGAGTGTATGGAAATTCGGCACTTAAGGTATTTTCAAACCATTTATCAACAGGGGAGTTTTACCAAAGCCGCCGATGCGTTGTTTATCAGTCAACCCGCGCTAAGTAAAGCGATGCATGAGCTCGAAGCGGAACTCGGCATCACCTTGCTTGACCGCCATCGACGTCCCTTGACGCTAACCGACGGGGGTCGGGCGCTAAAGGAGTTCATCCAGAATCTAGAAATTCAGCAGCGAGCCTTGATCAATACCTTGGATGATTTGAAACAAGGGGAAGGAGGGATAATTCATATTGGCCTTCCGCCTCTGGTGAGTTCCACCGTGGTCGTCGACATCTTGGCTCAGTACCGCCAATTGCATCCCAAAATCCAGCTCACCATCCATGAAGTCGGGGGAAAAGAAGTGATTAAACGGGTGGTGGATGGGTCCTTAGATGCGGGCTTCGCTGTCCTCCCCTTAACCGAAGACCATTTGCAAGCGATTCCGGTGTGGAAAGAGCCGTTAGATGCGGTTATCCCACGGACGCATCGTTATGCAAAACAGACAAGGCTTTCTTGGGCGGATCTAGACAGGGCCCCTTTGCTGCTGTATCGAGAAGATTACGCCCTGTTCGATACGATATTGGATCAATGTACGCAGCACCACGCCACCCCTGAAATTATGCAAACCAGTTCGGAATGGGATTTCTTGGGACGCATGGCCGCAGCCGGGCTAGGCATTGCGATCATTCCGCGCAGTCTCTGCCATCGATTGGTTTCTCCCACTATTTGTGTAATGCCATTAGACCCGACCGTAGATTGGTCGGTCGCCCTGGTGCGCCCTGTTCACGCTTACCATTCCCATGCCACGGAATATTTGTGGAAACTGACTCGCACGATGACACTATAACGCTCGAACCAGACCACCGTCTAACACCTGTCCTGTTTGACGATGTGTATATGGTCAAATAAAAATGGACAGTTTGGCCACATCCAATGTGCCCCGTTCTGCAGTCCGGGTCGAACGCGCACCGTGACACACGGTTTTCGCAGTTTGACTCCTCCCTGCCAGCTTCGGCGAGTCAATGCACTTCAGCATAGCGTATTGGGCGATGGGTTCGAGCCGGGCGTGTCTGGTGCGGCGGGTTCTTCGGGAGGTAAACTCTGTGGTGGCGCCTTTGCGTTGCCGCCGTCCCTTCGCATAAGGGGACAGTCGTCGCAAAATATTCCCGATACTCTCTGCTAAGGATCACGCACTGTTTACGGCCAACGAGTGAAACATGGCGTGGCAGCCTCTTGTGCCGACGCCGGAGGGCGTTACACTATGGCTTGGGATGATGTTGGCAAAACTCTTGAGGAAGAAATCTGGCTTGGGAGAATTGTACGTGTATGTTGTCTAATGAAAAGGGACAGTTTTGGCGTTAAGAAAGCCCCATAATTAACGGTTAAAATTCCCCGCTGTTAACCCTTAAATGTTGAACCCTGGACGATCCAGCCCTTAAGGAAAGCGAATCTTAAGATTGAATGCCGGCCCTGAGGATTGTTTTCTCGGATTGCCTGGCATACCCCCCTGTAAATCTCATGTGTGACTCCGTTACCGGCCAGTCGTGTTTCGACGAAAAATATCTCAGATCCTCTCACTCGCCTTGGTGTCATGACGATTTCTCGAATCTCTCCCGTTGGGAGATCGAGAGAAGGGTTACGCCATGATTTTTTCAGAATTCTGTTACTTGAGTTTCGGTGCGCCAAGATAAGCTGACCGTCTCGAGCCGGTGTAATTCCGGCCTCCGCAAGGACTAGCCCTCCACGGAGAATCGAGTTTTGGGTCCGAGGCCGTGAGGTCTCGGGCTAAGCGTAAACAGAGCGACGTCCAGGCCATAACCCTGCGGGGTGAAGCGATTGA
>JAKACM010000144.1 GCA_021821465.1 Bacillota bacterium | reverse complement strand
TGATAGTTTAGGATCGTCCTCGAAATGCCATTATGCGTTAATTATATTCCTGACACTCCGCATGTCTGTGATATCAATCACATTATGTGGATGCGCAGGGTGCAGGAAATTACTCAGATACACACCGCTTTAAGCCATTTCTCTAGGCGATCCGTCTTACTGAAGCATTCCCCATGGTGGCGCTCTCTATGTCACCACGGGTGCTATGGGGCCCCAAAGCTTCGACGGCGATGGAACCGCCCCATTAGCTGGACGAGATCAATCGAAACCGCAGAGGTGCCATCTTCATGGCATATATGCAAATATCCATAACGAGAGCGGACGGACTAATCTCGCAGAATTTAGTCATGTCTTCTTTGTACCCCATCCAGCGAGGTTGTTTACCCTCGGTCTGCGCACGTGAAATGAACTTATGGCGCCTCGCATGATAGCCAACGACCGCTCGGCAGAGATTCTAGTAGTGTCCATATCCGCGTGGCTGAGTAACGTAAAGATAATCCTCAAAAGTCCGGCGACAATCGCAAGGAAGTTGCCGCCAATCCTGAGGATTTTATATTCCTGAAGATAAGGCGCGTCATCCCCAACATAGGATGATGCGCCGAAAGAGATTAGTGGATGGTCATAGTCCAGAAAAAATTCCCGACGCATTTCACACGGAGAAAGGGGCCACATGGCGCGTCGCGATCGGTGGCTATTTGCCGATGGTACACAAGCTAAACTCATCGAAGTCCGGCGCATTGCGAGGGTTCATCGACGGGAAGCCGTGACAACCGTTTACGTAATCGGCGCGTGAGGTTCCAGAAGGCGGTGGAAGTGGCCGAACGCCATCTCCGTGAGTGCGTATGCTCCCGGACGGATTGCTGCCAAAGATCGTAATCGCTTTTTCTGGGGGGCGTGAACGGATCCGCGACTCGCGTTGTTCATGGAGGGCAACAAATAAACACGGCGCCTACGACGCTTTGAATGCAAGATAATTGGTGGAAAAGTTTTGAGACACGCGATGCGGTTGCCGGCTATCCAGTTTAGCCGGGGTTGCATGTCACACTATCATGAATGCCTAGATCATTCGTCCTACCGGCTTACGTAGCCTTGGACCCCCGTATATCGCTACTGTCTAGGTTGGGGGTCGGGCTCATACACTGGCTGCCCCAACTGTTGCGAGCTTTCATGGTCGATTGCCCTGGCTTGGTCCGCTTCCAGAGCTCGACGGTCCGCTGGTATCGCCCGTCGGGCGTACTTCTGTTTGTGACATCCGTCACCGTGTCGAATACTCTGCAATGATAATCTTTGGATAGTGAAAGGAGGCGCTATGCGATAATTACGATGCAGTCCACAAATTGGGTACATGACGGCTGGGAATTGCGATTTGCCATTCATGAGGGAGTGTATCATCTTGACCAATACCCCGTGAGAATTTCACACTTAGCTTTGTCTGAAGACTTAAATGTACGGGAAGCCATTGCTACTGTGGCAATGGCACTTCTCCAAAGGCATATGCGCCGGGGCGCTGTGCCCCCACACGCAATGGTCTTGAATTGGTCGCGAGCTTCCCGTATTTGTGAGGGAGGGCCAACTGAGATGATGCAGGCTTGTCGCGTGATCGAAGAGGCGTCCTTGGCGGAATCTGGTAGCAGCGTGTCCAACCATTTTTGAAGCGAACAGAGTTTGCCCGGTAGATGCTTTGTAGCATTTACTAGTTGAATATTGTAGGAGGAATGAGTGAGATGAAAGAACTGGATGTTCGGCCGATACTGAATGCTGGTGGTGAACCTTTCGATCAAATTATGGCATTTGTGACAGAATTATCGTTGGGCGAAGGATTTCGGCTCTGGGCGACTTTTCGACCGGACCCGCTCTTGGCTGTGTTGGCTCACAAAGGTTATCAGAGCCAAGCCACAGAGATGGGTGATGGTAATTGGGCCATCGACTTTACGCCGGCAACGTGAGTAAGGTTAGCCTTTGCTTATCTGAATATTGTTAAGCGGTGCCACCTGAGAGCGTTTTCCTCTAAGATTCCCCCAATCGACGCGTGAACTTTGGCATATCACATCCACTGCCGAAATGGATTACAATGAGGGTGGGGAGGACGGTTATGCAATGGGATGGCAGTGAGATACCGTTATTGACAATGATTCCGCCGGCCCGGTTATCCGAGGTCATGGTGGTGCGACGATATGGTGGGGGCACCTATATTTTTAAACAAAACGATCCTACGACTGGGCTGTGGTTTGTTTTGAATGGAACTGTCGCGGTAGAGCGCGTTGAAATAGACGGCCACTTGACGACGGCGGGTGTTTGGGCCTCGGGAGATATCGTCGGTATTGCTGGTTTGTGGGATAAGAGTGGATATCCTGCGTCTGCGCGGGCTCTCACGGATTCTACCGTGATGGGATGGATCTTGCGGGAAACTGTGATGAGATTGCACGTAGAAATACCGGCGTTTGGCCTTGAAATTACCCGCCTATTGTCGCAGCGCCTGCGGCTTATCCATGAATCGATTTCCAGCCGACAGGGTCGGCCCATTATTGTGCAGGTGGCGTCTGTCCTGTGGACACTATCACAACGTATGGGGACAACGATCAACCTGACCCACGAAGATTTGTCGCACATTATTGGAACTCATCGGGAAACGGTCAGCCGTGCGGTCCATGAATTGACGCGAGAAGGGATTGTTATGTCTCAGCACGGGGCCATTCACATAATTCACCCCGATAAACTAGCGAATTGGGGTCTCATCATGAATAAACCGAACGATTAAAATACAGGTAGGTTGTAGAGTTCGTTTTTGGGAATTATTCCATCAAGATCTGCCGTGGAGCCTGCTACTTAAGGGATGCTGCGATGAAAGTGGCTTTGCTCAAATGATAGCACCAATGCCACGCGCATCACTACCTAAAGAATACTTTGAAATGACAGCAGAACTGCATCCGCTTCGCAAAGAGGAGTATTCAGGGCTATCAGCAGCCCATTGATCCTTGCAGGCCAGATAGCCTATCAACTGGGCACCTTCTTGAGGATTTATACGTTCCTAGATTGGCATAGGGAGGGTCCTTCTCAGAAAAGAATTTTTGACAAAGGTGTTCATTATAGCTTGTCGTCAAGTTCACATTGGTTTCATTCGATTCATGGGTCTCCAATCGGGGTGAATGCGCCAGTTAACTTAGTGAGTGCTGTTGCTCGTGCCGTGGGCGCCAGCTTCTTGCCTCATATCCCTTACTTAGGAATGACCGTGCATCTTCGATACGGAATTCCGTCCAAGTCAATATAAAAATGATAAACGACATCTTCGAATACATGTATCTCTCAATAAGTCTGATGCCTACGGCGCTCCGAACGGGCGGAAATTCTTCGGACATTCGCGCACGTTTCTTTGTTATTTGGCTTAGGTGGGGGCGTTTGATTAGGAAGCCTCCATGGGCCACGTCATATGGGACGGGAGGCCATACACGGATCTCCCGTCCGTACCAACCACGAGGCCTTCCACTATCGAGGTTGTGGGTGATATGTCCCCGCAACGGCACCCGTAGCGATGGCCAAACGGTTCCAGTTATTAATGACGTTTATCGCCATAATAAGTTGAACAAATTGCGAGGCGTTGAAATGTATTCGCACCCGTTCATAAAGATTATCGGATACGCGTTGTGTAGCAATTAACGTCACAGCTTCCGTGAGTTCTAGCGCCGCCCGCTCAGCATCGGAATAAAACGGCGATTCACGCCAAGCATTTAAACCATAAATTCGTTGTTCCGTTTCGCCGGCCATGCGAGCGTCTTGAGAATGCATATCGAGGCAGTAAGCACAACTATTAATCTGCGATGCGCGAATTTTTATCAATTCAAGTAGTGAGCGATCAAGTCCCGAACGATCCACGTAGGATTGCAATTGTAACATCACGCGGAGGCTGTCTGGTTCGACGTCCCCATAATTAAGTCGTGATTCCATCATTCCTGCCCCTTTCGTTATGCACCAAAGATGTGAATTTAATAAGAATCACTTTGCGATGCGTCGTTCCAACGCCAAGGTTGCGTTGCTAAATCAATTGACGTTCTAGATGCGACGAACGGTGTCATGAGAATATCTCAGAGCAGCTCCAAATCAGTTCCAGACCAAGAACATATCACCGATGCATCAGGTACTATCGTAAATGATCCGCGTGTACGTTTAAGCCAGCATCAATAATCACCACGGAAACGTTAAATTACCATAGGAGTTGCCAGGTCGAGTTAGTGAGCACTGATAAGACTGGAACCACGGACACCTACGCTATCCGCCACCGCACGGAGGTCATCTCCAATTGGCACCGTGATGATCTATGTTGTTGCCCATATCTGGCGTTGTTCTTTGACACATCTCTGAAAAGTCGTCTGAAACATTGCGGTGAACAGTCTCCTCATCTTAAAAAGAGGGGTTCTAACAAACGGGTTTCCTTGATGAACGTGCCCGATATGCGATATGGATAACTCTACATGTTGCCAAAAGTAGACCTGATCGGATCCGCCCCGTTTTCATCCGCGCATGCATTTCTAAAACATGGCGAGCCTCTTCTCTTCTATTAGATAAAATTTAGCAGGCCCAATTAAGGGGACTCACTGCCCGGTATAATCGCGCCGACCCACAGGACAACGTCCGTGGGGGTGTTGTTGACTAACGCATGCAGGATATTCTGAGGAATAAGCATAAAATCCCCGGAAGAAGCTTCCTGACGTTCCCCATCGATGGTGACCGTTAAAACTCCCCTCAGAACATAGACATATTCCGTACGGTTAGGGTGGCGATGTTCAGGGTATTGGGCGTACGCTGCCAGGCGAATCAATTTAGCCGTTCCGTGGGCTTGATGCACAAGGTCCTTGACCGAAATGCCGGCTACAGATATCGGCTCCCATGGCATTTTGTCAGTGTGGATCATGACCATCCTTCTTTCGTTGTCCGTAAGCGGAACTAGAACTACTAGGCAACTGGCGATAATTCTCATTAGTGGATATTGAAAAGGCCGCCATACGGCCGACGACTGGAAATGACGTAACCGTTCATTAATAAAGTATTGCGTTACCATGGTTCTCTGTCAAGTAGTGCTCCTTTCATGTTTTGCGACCTGTTCAAAACTCATAAAAGAGACGAAAGCGGGGAGGAGAGAGCTGGCAGGATAAGGGTCATAAAACGTCTGGACTACACGAAGACAAATACGTTAAAATTCTTGAATTTGGCAAAGAAGTATGAAACAATACTCCTAGAAAGAAGGTTGAAGATTATGCAAGAACCTCTGATGTCACATCAACCAGATCGAGATGAATCACCTCCACCCGTGATGCAAACGGAGGTAAATGGGCCCGGGGTGACATTAGAAGCGACCGTTCGTCATCTGCTCACGGCCATTGGGGAAGATCCCGGCCGCGAGGGGCTGAGAGACACGCCGCGGCGGGTGACGGCCATGCTCGCTGAACTTACCGCAGGGTTGGGCCGCGACCCCGCTGACGAACTCTCCATCGAATTTCGAGAATCGTATACCGGAGTAATTCTCGTGCGAGATATTCCTTTTTATTCATTGTGTGAACATCACTTGCTGCCGTTTTTTGGAAGCGTGCATGTCGCTTACCACCCAGCGGACGGCGTGATCACTGGCCTTTCAAAACTCGCCCGTGTCGTTACCAGCGTGAGTCGCCGGCTTCAAGTGCAAGAGCGATTAACGCGACAAATTGCTGAAGCACTTAGGTGTCGTCTACGACCTCAAGGAGTCTTCGTGGGAGTCCAAGCGGAACACTTGTGTATGGCGATGCGTGGGGTAAAAATGAATGGCACGACAACAGTGACCATTGAAGCTACGGGTACTCTGGGGGCTGAGCAACCCCGGTACCAGTCGCTTATGGCCCAACTGGCACCTTTTGGGCGGCAGGGTTTATGATCTTCGACGACATAGTGATTGCGGATCTCCAGGCGCTAGGGCTTAGTGCGCTAGGAAGCCGGGTGTATGTGATGTTATTACGCCGGGGCAACTGGGTTACAGGATATGAGATTGCAAAGGATTTGGGAGTAGCGCGCGCTAATGTGTATGATGCGCTGCGGTCTTTGGTTCATGCGAGGTTTGCTCAACAGCGCACTATTCACGGCGGTGTACAGTACGCGGCAGTGTCTTTCGCTTTAGTTGCAAATTCTCAAATACGCAATTTGGCCGAACGGATCGAGCGATTAAAACAGACCTTACCACGCGGAATTGACCACCCGAATACCTGGCAAGGAAGCGGGTGGCCGGCATTTCGCGACCAGGTCGACGCGGCCTTAAAAAATGCTAGCAAAACGGTACGAATTGGGACATCGGTCACGCCGATTCGTGAAATTCAAGGAGTGCTGAGTAACGTCAGTGACCCCTTGATATCGGTAGTTTATGGATGTTGGGAAGGATGTCCTAGTACAGGTTGTGGCGTCTGTCGCCCCCCCGTTACCGCGCTTAAGCCATGGACGCAGGATTCCGCGTGCATCGTTATAGTAGACGACCACATTGGTGTGGGGAGCTGGGGATCGACAACTGAGCCCATTATATTAGCCACGGATTATCCGGCGGTTGTCTCCGGATGGCGCACATTGCTAGGGATAGAGTTATGATTCGCCTTAATGAAGGAGAGTTTATGAAAATTGGTATTGTGTTGCGCGCCCTGCCACATCCCCATCGTCAACACGAGGCCGAGAGATGTCCTCGCTTAGCTGTAAAATTGCAGGAGATATTTTTCGATGCGCGGGACTGGGAGGCAGTTAGGCGATGGACTCGCATGGTTAGCCTCGGAGTTTCCATTCAGGTCTATGTTTTGGGCCTGTCGACCGAATTACCGCAGTTGTTAAAACAAATCCCGGATGAAATTCACGCAATACCCTGCCCAATCACTCATTGGTCTGGATCGGTGGTATCCGCCGTGCAAGCGCTAACGCGTGTTGTGCAACGATTTCCCGTCGACTATCTAGCCATTGGGATGGGCGGGCCTGTAGACTCAACAGTGACTTTTGCCAGTGCTCTAGCTGGGATGTTACGGTGGCCCTTGGTTTTGGCGGTGGCAGCTACGGGTATTGAAGGGTCACACCTGCGCGTGACACGGTGGGCCGACGAGGGCTACGCACGGGGGATTGTGCGCGCGCCTGCAGTGCTAGCGGTCAAGCTAGCTCCCATGGTCCCCTACCTCAAAAAACCGAATATTGCAACGGGATGCGGGGCATCTCGGATTATTCGTGTGCGTGGCCAACCGGAAAGTCAGTGGTTGTCAGCCTTTTTAGACGAACTGGCGGGCTCGACCTTTGAGACTCCCTGGGGGCCATTAACTACCTTGTGGAACCAACTTCGCCAACCAGTTTGGGTATGGGGGGATGTCCTTCGCACGCGGCGACGCTTATCCCGGCTCTCGCGTCAACTGATCGGTGAGGCGCGCCGTCTGGTAATCGCCGGAACGCCTGTGACCGTCGCTTGCTCATCGTTTCCTACGGCCGAGCCTGAAGTCCCGTTTTTGGATGGCGCCGATGCAATTATACGACTCGCTGGGAGCTCTACACGTCCGTCCGGTTGGGCGCAGTCGCTTCTAGACTATTGGGGAGATGCACGCCCAGCGCTCCTTTTAATACCAGCATCTCTAGAAGGACAGGCGCTCGCTGGGGCTCTTATCGGTCGCCACTGTGTCTCCACCGTGGAATATCTTGAGCCTGCGTCTGAACCGAAAAATCTTCTCAATGCGGTGCGGAAGTCCAATATGGTGGAAGGAAATGGTAAAGTAGATCCTGCAGTCGCGATTGTGACACCAGAGACATTTGGTCTCTATGATGGGTGCTATCACCGAACTGGGGACGTATTAACCCTAAACGGTTTAAGTAGGGGACAGTATGAACCCGTCTGGACGACGGTTTTGGATAGCCGAACGGAACGGCTTCTATATGATCATGCGGTGATTGTAGGGACATCGACGGTGCGAATGGCAGCCATAAAACGGACATTGAGACTACAATTGAATGATGGGGTGTATTACCGGTCTCCCGTGCAAGCTGATTTTGCGACGGCGAGTATGTGTCTCGCCGTGGGAATCGATAATGCCCGTGACCTATCTTGCTCAATGCGGATGGCCCGGCGGCTTGTAGCCGTGCATGCGAATCCTATGGCGCCGATCGTGCATCAAGCCAATGTGGCCTTAGTCGGGTCAGAAACAGTCATCCTGCACACGCTGAGCCAGCACTGGCCAAAAATTCTTGAAGCGATCGGAGGTCGTATGACCATGGATACCGAATTAGATGATTAAGGATCTGGAATTTTGCGTAGGGAAAGGTCAGCTGGATGGGAAACGGCCCACGTTATGTCGAGCCGTATGGGGAAAGGATGGAGACATTATGGAATTACTCTTTCACGTCACCGCAGAGTGGTCAGGTATAGGACGGCAAGGTGAGGGAACCATGCATTTTGGTGACATGCCGGTGATCTATAGCGCACCCGCTAATATGGGCGGAAAAGGCAGCGGCACGAGTCCCGAAGAACTTTTAATAGCGGCAGTGACGGCCTGTTATAGTGGAACCTTGATGCGTGTTCTCGCGCAAGCCCACCTACCTGGGACGTCAGTTTCTATTCGAACGGACGGAGTTGTCAGGGAGTATCCGATCAATCCGCACTTTGCTGAGATCAGGGTTCACCCAGTCATCCACGGTGGTGATGGTGATCGCTGGGAGGCTTATAACGAGGCAGCGCACGTTGCTCGGGAGCGATGCTTTATTGGACGTACGGTTCGTGATTATTTGGATTACATGGTGGGAGAGGTCACGATTGCCTAGAAATGGAATGCTCGCACGCTAAAAGAGAGATAGAGATTTATCGTGCGGACGATGGATGGCAATTGGGGCCATGACAGTGAGGTGAGTGTGTCAGTGGGAGAGGATATCCGACCGGGTGAAATTCTGGTTCACCGTCGGGGGAACGTCCCCTACGTATTGATCAGATATACTCTAATCTAGACCCGCAAATTAGCCCAGGGATTCAAGGACGCAGCAAAAATGCGCCCTGCAGAGATGAATTAAGCCGGCGTTCGCAGAGCATACGGCTAGGGGTAAAGTGAAGGCCGCCAAGGAACCATAGAATAGTGGGGACCACGTTCGAATGGCTTTGACCCCTACGGTACCGTGAACGTGAAACTAGTATGCCGTCGGTGTAAATAGGCCAAAGAACCAATTGCCCGACGCATGAAAGAACAATGGCGTGACACTGACTGGGGTATTTGGAGCGCCTTCGCAATGAGTGGCAGGAGGCCAAGACTAACCAATGGATGCGTACCCATGGTCATAAGCATTTGGAACTTCATGAAGGGAGCGTAACGGACCGGCGTGCCCCTAGCGCCGCTGACTGTCCAATTCAAGAATCTGAACAGAGCTATCAGTGAGTAGGATTCGTGGCGAGCCCCGAATTCATCTAGGCGCTAGGGGGAAAGGAGCAAGAACAATGGCGATCCAAGAAGGAGATCACGTCACCGATCCACGGCAACCTGCGGTGCGCCGCAGTGGGCGGGTGATTCGCATTCGTCGAAATCCGGCCTGTCTGATGCGGGCCGTGGTCGTTAAATGGGATGATACCGGGATGGAAGAAGAACTCGAAGAAATTGAATTCGGCCCACTAGAAGATTAGGGAGGGATTAGACAATATGACAACGTATCCGTATGTAATTGTGGGGGCTGGTATGGCCGGTAACGCTGCGATTGCTGGCATTCGCAGCCAGGATCCTACTGGAGAGATCTTGGTTGTGGGGGAAGAGCCATTTCTTCCATATCCTCGACCTCCGTTGTCCAAGGGACTTTGGCGGCACGACCGGCTGGAATCCCTTTGGGAGAACTTAGATGATGGACCATTGGGCGTTCATTATCAACTGGGCAGCCCCGTTATCGAAATTGATCTACCAGCTCATCGCATTTGCACTGATAACGGGTCACAATTCACGTATGAAAAGTTGCTACTAGCTCTCGGAGGGCGACCCCGGCGTCTGGAGGGATCTGCGGCCTATGTTTATTATCCAGGGACCATTCGGGAACATGTACGACTCGCGTTATCCCAACCTCAATAAAACCCTCACCTTTTCACCAAACGCTCGGAACCCGGCCATTTCCGCCTGAAAAGGTGGGGATTTTGTCTTTCATGGGAGGGATGTCATCGCGATCCGCCAGCAGAAAACGGAATGCCCGCTGGAACTCCCCTTAACCGCCCTCGTCGGAAACGCCCTCTATGATTTTTTGGCATCGGAGCGTCCCCCGACCGACGATCGGCATCT
>JAKACM010000030.1 GCA_021821465.1 Bacillota bacterium | reverse complement strand
GGGCCAAAGCGGCGTGGAGCTCGCTGTTTGGTCCGTGGATGACGGGCTCGGCCATATTCGTGGATACCATGACCGGGAAATTTGATCCGGCAGCGTTCCTACACATCTTATCCACACATCCCATCACCTCTGTTTGTGCTCCGCCCACTGTTTACCGCCTTGTAGTGAAAGAAGATCTCGCGAAGTGGAAATTCCCCCATTTGCGCAAGGTGGTCAGCGCCGGAGAGCCTTTGAATCCGGAAGTCATCGAGATTTTTCGGCAGAGGGTGGGTTTTGACATTCGTGACGGATATGGTCAGACGGAAACGGTTTTGCTGATCGGCAATGCGCCGGAAAGTCCCATTAAACCGGGTTCAATGGGACGACCTGCGCCGGAATTTGATATGGCTGTCATTGATTCATACGGTGTGCCTCTTGCCCCGGGGACGGAAGGCGACATCGCCATAAAGGTTAAGCCTGTGAAACCTCCCGGCTTGTTTCAGGAATACGTTAACGACGAGGCGGAAACCCGAAAACGCTTCATTGGCGATTACTACATTACCGGAGACAGAGCTTTTGTGGACGAGGGAGGATACTTTTGGTTCGTTGGCCGTGCCGATGATGTTATAATCAGTGCCGGCTACCGCATCGGCCCCTTTGAAGTCGAGTCTTTATTGGTGGAGCTTCCGGAGGTGCTGGAAGCCGCCGTTGTCTCCTCTCCGGATCCTGACCGAGGAGAAATTGTGAAGGCATTTGTGGTATTGAAGTCTGGAATTGAGCCCAGCTCAGTTCTGGCGGAGAAATTGCAAAATCACGTGAAAACCCAAAGCGCCCCCTACAAATATCCGCGGGCCGTTGAATTTGTTGAGGAACTGCCTAAAACTGTTTCCGGTAAAATCCGCCGGGTAGAGCTTCGTCAAAAGGAATGGGAAAAAGGCCCAAGACCGTCGAACTTGTCTTGACACGATATCTGGCGCCCGGGCGGACTTGTGTCCTTCAGGCGCCATGTTCCTGCCGGTTGTCACGATAAGGAAGTTAACACAGAAAAACCGGAAAAAAACTACGGGAATCATTCGACGGTATAAAACTGGGATTCCTTTGGACCTAAAACAGAGGACCCCACGGGTAACTTAAGCGTTGTTTGTGTTTAAATCAGGTTGCTTTTGAACCTTCAACGGGAAGTTGCTATAAGTTTGGTACAGAGGGTGATGAGGTATTAACTCCATGCCGTATTAGCGCATTGACTCCCTCAACCTCTCCAAGGTGACGACAGGAGAGCAGGAAAAAACCTCATGACAATGCGTTCGGTGTCCCTATGGAGCAGAACGTGATAGAGTAGCTGGCATGGTACCGGGAAGACCAGCATATCGTGTTGCCTCTTCTCGGTTGCGTCGGCATCCGGGGGAATATTCGTGACGTTAACGGCCTGACTCTAGAGTCGGCGGACTGTCGTGGAAACCCGTCCAGAGAGCGAAGAATAAGGATAAAAATGCGCCGGAGTAAGTTTGGGTAATTTTTTTTTGTAACGGATATGAGTTATTCCTATATAGGGGTCAAATCCTATGGGATGGTTACGAAGTGAAAACTCAAGACGATGACAGTGGTGCGAAATGAGTGGGTTCTGGGGCTTCGTATTCCTCCTCTATCGGCCTTCGACTTAAGGTTTCGCAAAAGACTGATGCCGTGGCTTTTTTGGAAGACCGGGGGCGAGACGGCATGCGCGCCCCGGGTTTTCCGTTTTCTACGAATGTTGCGCATTGGAGGTTGCGGAAAGAACAATGACCGACAATGCCGCCAGATTGCTGTGAGTGCCGTGCGAAATAGGAACGACCCAAACTTTGATGGGAGAGCCGACTTTGAATTGGCTCCAATTTCCCTGCGGAACATAAATGGCTGTGTGTGACGTGAGAGCGATAGTGGCCGGAACCGGTTGATGAGGTACCTTGACACTCAGTTGTGAGGCACTGAGTTGGCTAAGGGTTCCGGTAATGGGTGGAAAGGACACGTGAACGACATCCGCAATGACGTGGTTATCGGCTGTTCCCCGGCCTTTTACAAAAACCCGGTAACCCTTTTGAAGGTATTTCAATCCGCTATTGCCGGTCAAAGGCGGTTCTCCCGGCGTGAGATACTGGGTCTTGCCGGTGAGTTGTATCGTTCGAGACAATGTCGTCAAATTTCCGTGGGGGTCTTCCAAGGTTAAATTGACGGCGTTTGATTGGAGATGAGTGATTTCTCCTCTTAGGGCCACTTGGATTGCCGGTTCGGTTGTCACCGCTTGACTGAGCAGTCCGGGTGTTTTTTGGTAGGCGTAATGCATCACTACGAACGCGGCCAAAAGTGCCATCAGCCATCCCGCCGTTCTTCGGGACATCGAAAATTTCTTCTTCATGTCCATCCCTCCTGGTTAGGTGATATTCAAAAAGAGGACATTTTAGTCCCCATTGCGAACAACCAATAAGAGAATATTTTTAGGAGTCCTGATAGCGATGACACGAACTGATCACCGGATCATGTATGTTGCCCTGTTGTTCTTGGCATCCGGTTTTTTTTGGGCCCAGAGCCTTCATAACGGGCTCTCAGGCGATGTCTTTTGGCAGTTGGCCGCAGGTCGTTACATGATTGCCCACCAGATGATTTTGCACCGTGATGTATTTTCTTACACCCTCTATCACAAGCCCTGGGTTACCGAGGAATGGGGATATGAAGTGATCTTGGCGGCCTTGGTGAACTTCCTGGGACCTGTCGGTTTTTGGGTGATGTCGGCAGGGTTGGGAACACTTCTCATCGTATCTTTATCTTGGCTTCTGTGGTTAAGGGGGATTACCGGGATTAAAAATGGCCTATTGATTTTGGCCGCCACACCCGGTTGGTTGCCATTTGTCAAAGACCGACCTCAGAGCGTCAGCTATGTCTTTATGGTTTGGATGTTAATTATCTTGTGGCAGGGAAGAACGAAACCTCAGAAGTTGTGGTGGGCAGTGCCTTTGTTGTGGGTATGGACGAATATTCACGGCAGCTTTCTCTTAGGGTTTTTGCTTTTGGTGCTGGAAGGAATGTGGATGATTATTCCCATTAACACACTGAGGGTGAATACACCACCAACTCGTCTATCGCCTAAATTGTGGATTTCAGTGTTGGGAACAGCGGTTTTGGCCTCATTTGTCAATGGCAACGGCCCTGGTTTATGGACTTATTCATGGCATGTTACGTTTTCCCGCCGGATCGCGGGGATTATTGCGGAGTGGCAATCCCCGAACTTTCACTATATATTCTTCGTGGTGATGATTCTGGTCCCAATGTTTATTTTAGTCTTGCTTATGGTTTTTGGGCGGAAAAAAGTAGTCTGGCCGGATTTTTTTCTGGTCGCCGGGTTATTTTATGCCACGATGAAATCTGTTCGGTTTTTGCCCTATTTTGCGATAGAATGGCCTATTCTTTTGGGAGCTATGACCAGAAACTGGCCTTTTTCACGGGTAAAGGGATTATTGGTGACTCCCATTCTTTTGACTCTGAGTGTTATTCTCGTTCTGATAAATCCGGTGATTCCTCCGGGAAAACCCTTAGGGGAACCCGTCTTGGCTGCCAATTACCTCGAAACCCATCACGGTCATGTCTTTAATATGTATTCTTGGGGAGGATATCTCATTTCTCGTCACATTCCGGTGTTTATTGACGGGCGCACAGACTTTTATTTGCAGGGGCATCAGATTGGTCAGTACACATCCGTCAAACAGTTGACGAAAAATCCCAATTCGATCTGGAAAGAGTATAATGTGCGATATGTGTTGTGGGCTCCTAAGACGGCGGTAGCTACCTATCTGCTGTCCCACTCGGCCGAATGGAAACCGGTGGTGAGGACCAAGACGGCCATATTATTTCAACATCGAGGTTCATGGTGATCCCCATAGCATGCCGAGTGGGGGATTGTACATGCGAAAGCGAAAGATATATGGAGGGTGAAGTCAAAGTAAGGAGAGCCGGAAGGGGGGTAGAGCGAGAAATGTAAGGGGAACCCCTTGCGGGGGACCAAGCCTAAGAATACCAATGAAAAGGCTGGATTCCTTGCCGACCAAGATCTGGAGATCAAGGCGATGATAAATCACTCCGCAATATGTGATTTATCATCCAGACGCGATCCCCATCATCTGGGAACACCACACCGAACCCTACCGAAATGACCTGTGAGGGGAATAGAGATGACGCCGATAATTCAAGCTCTGGCCGATTACACCAAATGGGGACTGGCCCGTTGGCACACGCCGGGACATAAGGGGAGAATGTCCTTGCCCTACCTGCTCCCGGAATTCGACGTCACCGAAGTGCGGGACTTGACGCCGAAATCTGTTGGCGAAGATGTCATACGGCAATCTGAGGATCTCATGGCGGAGTCTTTTGGCGCGTTAAGAACCCGGTATTCGGTCCAAGGCGCTACCCTGCCCATTATGGCCGCAATTTTAGCAACCGCTTCTCCCAAATCTCGGGTTGTGGTTGACCGAATTGCCCATCAATCAGTGCATTCGGCGTTGATTCTGGGTAATTTGGAACCGGTTTGGGCCTATTCCTTACTCGGCCCGGGTGGATATCCCTTACCCGTGGACGACAAAGATCGGGCGCGGCTGATCATGACAACACATCCCGAGGCCGTTATCGTGACCAATCCCACCTATGAGGGACTTTCCTACTCCCTGACGGAAACCCAAAAAGTCTGTCGAGAGTTGCATATTGCCCTTATCGTTGATGAGGCTCACGGCACTCATTTTGCAGGGCATAAGGGATTTCCTGAGTCGGCTTTGGGTCAAGGAGCGGATTTGGTTTGTCATGGTGCTCATAAAACCGAGCCCAGTCTAACCCAAAGCGGGCTTCTTCATATCCATCCCAAAGTCATGCCACAATTGGTGGCAAGAGTCGGAGAAGTCTGGGATATGCTGGCCACTTCCAGCCCCTCCTATTTGTTGCTGGCTTCACTAGACTATCTGCAATCCATTCGACATCAGGACTCCTATCATCAAGAATGGATGAGTCTGGCAGAAAGAATGCGAGCGATCTGGACGACGTGCGAAAATGACGGATTATTCATCCTTCAAAATTGGTGGGAGCGTCAAGAGAAAGGATTGGCCGATCCGGCCAAATTGACAGTGATTGGCGACGGTTCCCGACTTTTTGATGCCATCAAACCCTTTGGGGTGGAAGAAAAATCGGATCCCTTGGGAATCAGTCTCATTGTTACCCCAAAAGATGACCTGTCCATCCTTATGCAAGCTCTTAAACAATGCCCTCGCACCGTCTTTAAACCGCAATCCCGCAGATTTTGGCCCCGGGCCAGACAGAACCTTCTGCCGTACCGGGCGTGGCACGCCGAACGGGAGTGGGTGCCTGTGTTATCCGCTGTTGACCGTATAGCGGCCCGGCCTGTGATACCCTACCCCCCGGGCATTCCCATAGTGGTTCCGGGTGAAGTGATTGATCGAGACGTGATATTATGGCTAGAAGAGAACCGGGAATGGTACCGAAGGGGAACAGGCGATCTCAAAGGGGTTGAAAGGGCATTTGAAGGGCTATTCCCCGGAAAAGGAGAAGAGGGATTGTGGGTCGTGAAAGACAGGGTGTCCTGATTTCATTTGAGGGCATCGAGAAGGTGGGGAAAACGACGCAGATTGGTCGTCTTGCAGCATGGTTGCGAGCGAAAAAGTTCACCGTCCGCGTGATGCGAGAACCGGGTGGGACTATGCTGGGCGAGTCCTTGCGCAGCATATTATTGCATCAGGGAGAGATAAAGAGTCCTCAAGCCGAATTGCTGTTGTTTGCGGCAGCCCGAGCAGAACTGGTGAGAGAAGTCCTAATGCCCTCATTAAGTCGCGGGGAGATTGTGATTTTGGATCGCTTCAGCGATTCTTCCGTGGCTTACCAAGGTTTTGGGCGCGGAATCGATGTAAAATGGATCCAGAGTGTGAATTTACATGTGACGGAAGGGTTGAGCCCTAATATGACATTTCTGTTACAGGGACCGTCATTTGACCAAGGAGACGACAATATTGAGAAGGCGGGCCGAGAATTTTTCGATCGGGTGAAGACGGGCTATAATAAAATTGCGGCAGAAGATCCTTCCCGTTGGCATATCATTCCGAGCGCACGGCCCATTGATGAAGTGGCGAAAGATATTCAAAAATTGGTGTCGTCCTATCTCATGTTGGGTCAAGATGGCATCGAGGGTTAATTTCCTCATCATGAACTGATCGAGAGGTTTGAGTGGGAGCAAAGGTAACAGTGAATGGGAGGGTCTACGGGTGAAACTGGTTATTGCCATACTTCAGGATAAGGATGCCTCAGGGGCGGTTACCGAACTGAACCGGCGAGGATTCCGGGCGACGAAGCTTGCCAGTACCGGAGGTTTTTTGCGAGAGGGCAATACAACGATTCTGGTAGGGATTGAAGAAAAAGACGTGGAGGCTGTCATTCATATTCTTAAAAGGACATCGGCAGCCCGCCAGGAGACTTTGACTCCGCAGACGCCTTCTCACAGCGGGGAGCCTTATATTCCTTTCCCGGTTGAGGTGACGGTGGGTGGCGCCACCATATTTGTCGTGGATATTGATCGCTATGAAAAATTCTGACACTTATTTGAGTTTGTGGCCCTTGACAGACCAGGCGTGGCAAACGAGTCATTTAGGCCACGCTTTAATTGTGGAAGGAAACCCGTCCAAAGCCTATGATCTGGGGCTGGCATTGAGCCGGCAGCTGGTTTGTGAAGCTCAGGGAGATCGGACATGCTCTTGTCGGTCTTGCTCTCATGAAATTACTCAGCACCCTGATGTGATGCGTATTCAGCCGGAAAAGGAGCGAATCCGCCGTCAGGCACTACAAATGATATTGCAGAATGTGAATCGGCCGCCGTTATGGAGTCCCAGGCTCGTTATCTGGATTGAAGAGGCTCACCGGTTAACCGACGCCGCCCAAAGTTACCTTTTGAAAAGTTTGGAGGAACCTCCTTCCTTTCTGGTATTCATTTTGACAACGGATCAAAGTCATGCGTTATTGGCTACGGTGAAGAGCCGTTGTCAGCTGTTGCGAGCCGAACCGGACTTATTGGATCTGGCCAAGGACTTTGATCCCGAGCAATTTTTCCAAGGAAAGGAATTGACACGGGACGCAATCATCCGATTTTCCTATTGGGCGCGCTCTTTTTACCGTCACCGGCAAAACCCGTCATGGCTGGCATTATGGGAAGCCGGGTATCAGGCCTATCGGCACGTGAATGCAAACGGAGCCCAGGAATTGGCCAAAGAAATTCTGCGTAATGCCTATGATCATGTCCACCAGTGAATTGAGATGGTGGGTCTATATTCTCCGTTGCCAGGGAGGGGTGTTTTATACGGGGATCACCACCGATATCCTCCGGCGGTTCAAAGCGCATCAACAGGGTAAAGGGGCGAGATTTACCCGTTCCCACAAACCCCTTGAAATTTGGTGTCGATTCGGGCCTTATACCAGAACCCAGGCATTGCAAGAAGAACATCGCATTAAAAAACTGTCTCATCAGGCGAAGGAGGATTTGGAAAGAGCGTGTTGTCATCTCTTGACCGTTCATCAGTTGAGCCCGGACACGTGTATTTGGTTGCCACACCAATAGGAAATTTGGAGGATTTTTCTTTTCGGGGTGTGGCCGTGCTAAAACAAGTGGACCGCATATTGTGTGAAGATACCCGGCAAACGAATATTCTTTGCCGGGCGTTTGATATTCACCGGCCTTTGGTCTCGTTTCATGCGCATAACGCTTATAGGCGTCTTACCCAAATATCCGAGTGGTTGGATCAGGGGGAAAGTCTGGCTCTGGTGTCGGATCGCGGAATGCCTTCGGTTTCCGATCCCGGTCAAGAACTCATGGTATGGCTCTATGAACATAATCGGTCTTTTTCGGTCATACCGGGAGCGTCCGCACAAGTAACGGCCTTTGTCGGCTCCGGGTTTCCGCATCCCTATATCTTCTGGGGTTTTCTTCCTCCTCAAACAAAGGCCAGACACCAAAGACTCGAAGTGATGCGCGGATGTCCTTATACCCAGGTTATTTATGAGGCACCCCATCATATGGACAAAACGCTGAGCGATCTTGCGGAGGCATTGGACCCGAACCGGCCTCTGGTCTTGGGGCGTGAACTGACCAAACATTTTGAGGAATATTGGAAAGGGACTATAAGCGTTCTTATTGACCAGCATCGTAGTTGGCAGGGTGAGGCGGTTTTGGTTTTGGGACCCCCCACTTCTTCGGATGACTCAGTCGAACCGGATTGGGACTTTCTCATCGAATCTGTGGCGCAGCTGGAAACCCAAGGACATACGACAAAGGAGGCGATCCGGATGACCGCCTCCCAAAGTCATGTTTCCCGTAGGGAATTATATAATCGCGTCCAAAAAAGTCGAATCAATTAAACGGCTTCGGTATGCAAACTCTTCAGGCAGTCTTGGCAAATATTTTTGCCCCGAAAGACCTCGATATTTTCGGCATTCCCACAAAAAATGCAGGCCGGTTCGTATTTTTTCAGAACGATTTTTTCTTCGTCCACGTAAATTTCCAAGGAGTCCTTGTCAGCAATTTGTAAAGTTCTGCGCAATTCAATTGGCAACACTACGCGACCCAGTTCGTCGACTCTGCGGACAATTCCTGTTGATTTCATCTCTCTCACTCCTTATATTCGACAACCTTTTGGAAAGATGATACCAGAAATTCCAAAAACTAGTCAACAAAAACAACAAAATTTGTCGAGCAAAGTCATGGAAAAAAGAGGCTCACCAAACATATTCAGGAAATATAGGAGAAAAGGTTGCAAAAAGATCGGAAATCCTCGGGATAATTCATGCGAGACTCAATCACCGAACCTATTTCCAAGTCCCGAAACTTTGGAAAAGACTCATGAGTCGGAATCGAGGGAAGGTTCGGGAGACAAGCCTGCACTTTGTCTAGTCGCACTATAGGCGAACCAGAGAAAAAGCAGTCCCGAGAGCAAAATAAGAATGCCGAGGACATTGGCGGAGGAATAGAAAGTCACCAGTAATAGTGTGGCAATGCTCCATAAGACTGTTCCGATTACAGCCAAAAAGGGGTTGTATCTGGCCAGTTGAAAGACGGAGAGACATACCAAGGTAATCGCCGCTGATGCCCACATGGGATTTATTCCGAGAATGAAGTGTGTGGAAGAAAATCCGGCCAGGAGATTCAACCCCAATGCCACAATAATACCGCAGGATATAGCCGTCAGGATTGTTCGGGAGGAAAAACTCCGGCCCCATATTAAGGCGGCCAGAGTCGGACCCACTACAGCCGCATTGCGTAAGGTTAAACCGAACACTCGCCACCAGACCAATTGATCCGGACGCCACAGACCATAGAGGATCATGACCGCCCCTTCTATGACTAAACTCAAACGCAACCAGGACACGCTGGAGGATTTTCCGAACAAATCCCCGCTCACGCTGATGGCTCCGGAAAACAAAAGCGGTCCACACCACATCAGAGCCAATGACCACATGGCCATGCCCATAATGGCGAGAACTGGTCCATGTGCATGAGCCAGCACCAGATGAAAAAAGGCTTGCAGACCACTTTCATGCGGATTGCCTGTCAACTCGCGAGTACGGACGCCGAGCCATGTGCTGAAAGCAATAATGAGTCCGAGCCATAAGGTGGATAGCCAGGTGGCCCATATGGCATCGTGTTTATTTTTGGCCGCCGCCAATGTCTGGATTTCGGCTTGAGCCGACAACACATTGAGGATGTTCATGCCAAACCAGACCATTACCAAACCATGGTCCGTGCTCCACCAATTTTGGAATGCGGGAGGGAGGATAGGGGCGGACGGAAGGGGTGTTTTGGCGATTTCGAGGCCGGCTAAGAACAGTCCCGCCAGCACCACCACGAGGTTAAAACCTTGAAGGCGGGCTAAGGAGAGAATTCCCCCAAACTGAATACTGGCAAGAATAAGGGCCGTCGTCGCCGTCAGGCTCAGCCACAAGGGCCAATGGAGCCAGGTGCTGAGAAATAAAGCCGCAGCCAGTTGGTTGGACAATGCAAAAATGGGAAACGTTCCCCCTATTACCAGCGCACTGAGACGCCGGACTCCCTGTCCGAACACGCTCCCGAGAAGATCGCTGTTGGAGATGTAGTGATAACGCTCAAACATTGGCATAAGGCTACTCACCAGCACCGACATCACACAAACACTCACGCCATACCACAAAGCGCTGATCCCGTAGCGGTAGGCTGCATCCAGTTCCACTACAATGAGAGAAGAGGACCATAAGGCCGTCACCATCACGAATATAGTCCAAAAACCCAGTCGACGATTGCCGTTGCGGAAGGATTGAAGTGTCGGTGCAGTCATTTTCCTGCCCAATATTAAGAGTGCGGCAATATAACCGGCAAGCAACATAAGCACCACAGAAATCGTCCTTTCTCTCTAAACCCTAGAAACATGATAGTATTTATATTATTAGATTGGCGGTGTGTGTCAAGAACTTTCTTTTTCTCAAAATGGGGCGTATAGAATCTAGCCTTTGCGAGTTGACGAGATTTATACACCCTACTGATTTTCATGATTGAGGGAGAGAAGGGAGGGGTGACTTAGAGCAAAATAAGACGGTATCCGAATGACAATAAGATCCAACCGCATTTAACATGAAACGAGTGGTTCTCTTCAATCGACAGACAAGAAAGAGGCATTTCCGGTGAGATTTTTCGGCAGTGATAAAAGAGATGGGAGGTAGCAAATGGTACAAGGGGGTCTGTCGTCGTCAATCGTGGAAGATAAAAAGCAACGTGAGTCACAAATCATGCCGCTGTCATATTTGTGGCCCTTACGTTTTATCTTGGGGTTTCAATTTTTCACCGCCTGGGTGAGGCGGTATTTTAACGCTCCTCAAAAACTTGATTATTATGCCCAAAGCAATATTGGCCATAAATTCCAGTCATTTCTTCCGCATGCCCTCGGCCCTGTTAAGGCCATTGTAGGCTATCTTGTGCTCCGGCCACACCTGGCATGGGATTTTTTGATTGTGTTCAGTTGGATTGAATGTTTGGTGGGTTTATGCCTCATGACAGGCACACTGACCCGTCTGGCTGCTCTGGGTGGCATGTTGCTGTCTTTCGGAATGCTTTTTGGAAACGGATGGCAAGGGACGACATGCATTGACGAATTTCAGATCGGTACAGTGGAAGGGATCGCTTGTATGGTGTTTTTGTTTACGGGAGCGGGGTCCGGCAGTTTTGATCATTGGATTCACAAAAAGTGGGATGGGTATATCAAGATTTGGCGCTGGTTCATTCATCTCACATAGGTCTTCGATTACCTCGAATAAGAAGGAAACAAGCATTTTTCGAATGACAACCCCTTAGAGGTATCGGATAAACAAGAAAGGAGAAAATCTGATGACAAACCGCCCGATCGGTTCCCAAGCCAAAAGAACTGCGCTCCAAGATATTGGGGTTCGCCGAAAGAGCTGGACGCTTTTAATCATCGCAGTGGTTGTGAGCTTGTTGGCTTATCAATTAGAACATCATGGATTGTGGGGCAAATTAATCAATTACAGCAAGACGCCGCAAATAAGTTTGGCAGGCACCGGGATTACCTCCCAAGATGTGTCTCTCGGGTTATACAGGACTGAGGGTCCTGCAACCTATGGAGCATTTATTGTTCAAGTGACTTTGGAAGGGGTGAATGGCCATCGTTCCTGGGAAGTTTGGGGGCCGAAATCCCTGGCTTCTCTGCCTCACTCCGCTCTTTCTAATCGCTATCATTTCCAGAAGGTGAATCGAGGACCATGGGGTTTGATTGTGCCTTTAGCAGCCAAAGCGCAAGTGAGGCTACCATTGAATGCCTATGCCGTTCGCCAATTGAAAGATGCGAAACGGGCCCGAATCATTGTGCAAGACGTGAGCGGAATCCACTGGAGTCGTGTCGTGAGAGTTCACTGATCGTCTGATATTCACGGCATAGTCTTATTTTGACGAACGACGTGAAGTCTTTTATAATCAGAAGAAATTGCGATGAGAGGGAGCGTCTAAATCCTTAATCCGTGAAGCGAGTTGACGAGGGTGGGAGGTCAACCGGATGGATTTGGACTATGGCCATTGAGCAGGGATGTGAATACAAGTAGCATCTACGGTGTCCCCGTTATCGGACTGAATGAGGCCCTATGGTGAACAAGGGTGGTACCGCGGGAATATCCGCCCCTTGACTGAGGGCATTTTTTTATGCATCAAGTGAACCGGCAGATTGCAAGGGGATTGCGATGACCAAGGGGGGAGCTCTGTGGTGCAAAAAAATAAGACGTGGTACATAACCACGCCGATCTATTATCCGAGTGCCAATCTGCATATAGGCCATGCCTATACAACCATTGCCGCAGACGCCATGGCGCGTTTTCATCGACTTTGTGGAGATGACGTGCTGTTTGTCACCGGAAGTGACGAGCATGGTCAGAAGATTGCGCAAAAAGCTGCCGAAGCTTTGAGGACACCAAAGGATTTTGTGGATGAGATTGTCGGGTTCATTCAAGATCCGTTGTGGAAGACTTTAGGGATTTCTTACGACCGGTTCATTCGCACCACCGATGCCGACCATATTGAGGTGGTGCAGCGGGTATTTAAGCAGCTGATGGACCAAGGCGACATCTATAAAGGCACATATGAGGGCTGGTACTGCCTTCCCGATGAGAGTTTTTGGACCGAATCGAAGCTGGTGGATGGGAAGTGTCCCGATTGCGGTCGTCCGGTCGAGCGTGTGCGCCAAGAAAGCTATTTCTTTGCTATGGGTCGCTATCAACAACGCATGAAGGAATATATTCTGGCTCATCCGGATTTTATTCAACCCCCCAGCCGACGTAACGAAATGTTGAGTTTTCTGGACAGTGGACTCGAAGACTTGTCTATCTCCCGGAGTTCTTTGAGCTGGGGAATTCGGGTGCCGGGAGATCCTCAACACGTGATCTATGTGTGGTTTGATGCCTTGCTTAATTACTTGACGGCGGCGGGATATTCTTCGCCAAACGGCCAATTCGAACGAATCTGGCCACCTGATGTGCAGCTTGTAGGCAAAGAGATCGTGCGTTTTCATACCATCATCTGGCCGATTATTTTAATGGCTTTGAATCTGGAATTGCCGGAACGCGTTTTTGGTCATGGATGGCTTTTAATCGGCGAGACAAAAATGTCCAAGTCCTTGGGAAATGCGGTGGATCCCCTCGAACTCGTGGAAAAGTATGGTGTGGATGCCATTCGTTATTATCTGTTGCGTGAAGTCCCCTTTGGCTCGGACGGCAATTATACGGAAGAGTCATTGAGGTTGCGGATTAACGTGGATTTGGCCAATGATTTAGGCAATTTGCTGAGTCGCACCACCGCCATGATTAACCGTTTTGCCGACGGACAAGTTCCTTTCTTGAGTGCTCCGTGTCGGGACATTGACTGTGTACTGCCTAATTTGGCCGCCCAGGTTTATGATGACGTGAAAAACGCCATGCACCGTCTTCTCATTTCGGATGCCATTACCCAGATCTATCGGTTGATCCGGGCGGCCAACAAATATATTGAAGACCGCTCCCCCTGGAAACTGGCGAAAGACCCCAAATCCCGTCCGGAGTTGAATACCGTCCTATATAATCTGGCTGAAACGCTGCGGGTTGTCTCCGTATTACTCAGTCCTTTTCTCATCACAACACCCGAGAAGATTCGAAATCAGCTGGGGATTACAGAACCCGTGAGATCTTACCGGGAAGCCCTGTTCGGACAACTTCGAGGCGGGGAAAAAATTGAGAGGGGTGAACCTTTGTTTCCACGTATTGAGGAGTCAAGCACGCCAGATAATGAGAATTCTCGAGATCGGAACACGCTGGGTCGAAATCCACGGGAGACGATGGGACCCATGACATCTTCCTCTGATCCCAAAGAGGAGCGGCCAATAGGGGAAATTGGAATCGAAGACTTTCAGAAAATTGATCTCAGAGTGGGCACGATTCGTGAGGCTGAGATCATTGCATCCGCAGATCGCTTGTTAAAACTGACCGTATTTGACGGAGAAAGGGAGAGAATTATTGTCTCCGGTATTCGCGCCCATTATGAACCCCAAGAATTAGTTGGACACCAGGTGGTATTGGTGGCGAATTTGAAACCTGTCAAATTGCGGGGCATCATGAGCGAAGGAATGTTATTGGCCGGATCTGCGGGCGATATATTAAGTTTGATTGCTCCGGCCAGGACCTTGGCGGAAGGAGCCAGAGTCAAATGACTGTCATGGGATTTGATTCGCACTGCCATCTTCAGGATCCGGATTTTGATGCGGATCGGGATGAAGTGTACAATCGGGCACGCGTCCAGGGCTTGGGCATTCTCGTGCCGGGCTATGACATGACATCATCGGCCCAAGGTATTGAACTGGCGAAGGGCCATGATGCCGTTTGGGCCTTGGCGGGAGTTCATCCTCATGACGCGAAGACTTTCACGGAAAAGGACAAAGAGCGTCTGGAGGATTGGGCAAAAGCGGGTGTGGTGATTGGTATCGGAGAAATCGGTCTAGACTATCATTATATGAATAGTCCTATAGAAACCCAAAAGGAAGTTTTCCGGACTCAGGCCAAATTGGCACATGCGATGAATCTTCCTGTATCGGTGCATTCTCGTGAGGCGGAGCATGATACTTTGGCGATTTTGCAGGAGATTTCCGGCCTTCATGGCGTGCTGCACTGTTTTACCGGGAGCCGGGAATTTGCAAGGAAATTGTTGGATTTGGGATTCTACCTCTCATTTGCGGGCCCCATTTCCTTCAAGAATGCCCAGGAACTGAGAGACATTGCTGCTTGGGCACCGATGGACAGAATTTTGGTGGAGACGGATTCTCCTTATCTCTCTCCTGTGCCGTGGCGAGGACAGCGCAATGAACCTTTGCGTGTTATTCGGGTAGCCGAGGTGTTGGCAGCGCAAAAAAATTTCTCGACGAAGCAGGTATTTGACGACACTACGTCGAATATACATTGTGTGTTTCGCGTCTAGGGGCCAAGAATGACATTTTATGGAAGATATGGGGGCGAGTGGTAACGGAACTTGTGGCGTTGAAACCATTTATTAAGTTCCGAAGAAAAACATACGAATCATAAAGGAGGACAGCTTTTGGCTAAATGGACGTTTAAAGCGGTACGTCCTTGGTTATTCGGGGCGTTAGCCGCTGCAACCATTGGCACGGGGCTGGCTAGCACACAATATCGTCCGGTAACTATCCATGTTTTCAGCCCAACAGGCAGCCGATCAATGAGATTCAGGACATTTAAAACCAAGGTTCGCAACATTTTGGCTCAGGCTCGTGTGCCCGTAACCCAACGGGATCGGGTGCGTATCACTAGGAAGAGCGGCAACACCATTATCTTGGTGCGCGAGGCCGTTCCTATCTGGGTACGAACCGCTCACCGTCATTTCAAATATTGGACTACGGAATATCACGTCGGCAGTATTCTTTCTGCCCTGGGCATCAAGTTAGCCCCCTTGGATAAAGTAAGACCGCCGCTGACAGCCGCTATTAGCACCGGAAGTACGGTAGATGTTATTCGGCAATGGCTGACGAAAAAATCTGTGACGTCAAGCCTTCCGTTTGCCGTGACTTATCGTCCCGATCCACGACTGGTCAAAGGACGCCGACAAGTTCTGCAACATGGCAGACAGGGTGTGGAGTCAACCACCATTCAATATCTTGTACAAAATGGATCCCCCTTGAGCCACAAAATCGTAGCCAAGAAAGTGATGAAACCTCCCTCCCCCGAAGTGATCGCTTATGGCACGGCTCCAGCCGCCACGGTAGACGGCCAAGCAATGCCTATTGAGCGTCGGCTTTACATGGTCAGTACCGGCTATTGGCCCAATCCGTCGTGGTCCACGGGACTGACAGCCTCCGGCACACCTGCCCATTATGGCGTTGTGGCCGTGGATCCCGCAATCATTCCTTTGGGCACGCACCTTTATGTTCCTGGGTACGGATATGCCGTGGCTCAGGACACCGGCTCCGCCATCATTGGAGATCGTATCGACTTGTGTTTCAATAACCAGAGTCAGGCCATAAATTGGGGAGTACGTCCCTTGGAAGTTTATATCTTGGGAAACTGATCAAGGATGGTGCAAAATAAACAGTGGATTGGGCTGATCCCAGAACAATATCCGGGCTTCAACAAGTACTGGCCAAAGTGGGCGGCCGCCCAAACAAACGGCTGGGTCAGAATTTTCTAATTGACCCCAAGGAATTTGAAGAGATTGCCCGAGCAATCAAGGAAACGAATCCGGTGTGGGTTTTGGAAATTGGTGCGGGTCCCGGGGGTTTGACCGGAAGTTTATTGGAACGGGGATTGGAAGTGGTTGCCATTGAAATCGATTCCACGTGGTCTCGCTGGCTTTCAAGCTCCTTGCTCACGCATTATCCTCAATCGCTGGAAATTGTGGAAGCAGATGCTCTGAACGTGTCTTGGCAAGAGATGGCCAATGATAAGGGAGGACCGTGGACTATTTGCGGCAACCTCCCTTATTCTATGACCTCACCCATTTTATTCAGGCTGCTTGAGGATACCCGGTCATGGTCGGCTGCCGTGTTTATGGTGCAAAAGGAAGTGGCAGAACGACTCTTGGCAGAACCGGGAAACAGGGACACATCGGCTTTAAGCGTTTTATTACGCTACGCGGCCGATGTGAAAGGGTTAAAGGCCGTGTCCCGGCACGCATTTTATCCCTCTCCGAAAGTTGATTCATTTGTGATACAATTAACACGAATACCCTCGCCGGCCGTGCCGTTTGAAGCATTTAAGTGGAGTGTGCATGCGGCGTTCTCGCACCGGCGCAAGATGATCCGCCAATCGTTGTCCAAAGCTCCGGGATCGATGTGGAGCGCCGGAAAATGGGAGCAAATTCTGATTGAAGGAGGACTTGATCCCCTCAAACGCGCAGAGGCATTGTCGTGGGCGGACTGGATTCGGTTGGCGACAATAGTAGCGACAAAGATGAGGTGATGGGTCATGCTTTTCGAAAGCCCTTCCAAGGGGCGGTTATCCCTGGAGAGTATGTTCGGTGAAATCCTGGGATATATCTCGGAATCGCCGAACGCGCGCTACAAATTGATTATTGGATCCGATTCCCATACCCGTCATTCCACGATTTTTGTGACTGCGGTGGTGATTCACCGACTGGGTAAAGGAGGACGGTACTTCTTTTCAAAGTCTCAACGCCGGGCGATAAAAAGCTTGCGACAAAAAATTATGTATGAAACCTCCCTGAGCCTCAATGTTGCCGCACAACTCACGGACTTGCTGCAAAAGTCGGGGCATCCCGATCTCGATGTAGAAATTCATATTGATGTCGGTCAGCAAGGCGAAACCAAAGACTTGATTCGCGAAATTGTCGGTATGGTGACAGGAAGCGGATATCATGCCGCCATTAAGCCATTTTCCTTTGGAGCTTCCAAAGTGGCCGACAAATACACGAAATAGGGTCGATCGAATCGGGGTCTTTCGTAACATCTCATGCAGAACCCATTAACCATTAAAGGGGCACGATCTTCTCTCAACAACTTTGCATAATGCGTGAAATTTGTCGAATGGAAACGGCCACTCGGGATGACATAAGCGGCTCAATTGTTTTCATTTTGCCGACAGGCCAAAAATACTATTGACCAAATCTCCATAGACTTGGTAGAATAATTGTCTTTAGCTTGACAGTAATAGAAATGAATGCTAATCTAAAGTTGTTGCCCTTCATCAGTAGAGGAAGGAAGTGAGCGTGTGGCCGCTAAGAGCGTTCTCGAGGACATAAAAAAAGAACTCGAATCCCACGTCGGAGAGAAAATTCGACTGAAAGCCAATAAAGGCCGAAAAAAGATTGACGAAAAAGAGGGGATTTTGGAAAAAACGTATCCCCATATTTTTGTGGTTAAAATCGAAGAAGAACATCTTTCCGAAAGAAGCGAACGTCGCGTCTCGTACTCATACACAGACGTGCTGACTGAAACGGTTGAGCTTATCCTTCCTGAATCTCTGTCGAATTAGCGAACCCGGTAGAGAAAATAGTTGTATCTTTGGTATAAAAGAATTCGAGTCCGAACACACTGAGAACGCCATGAGGCGTTCTTTTCTTTTTTGCCGTGTGTTCTTTAAGATCGCCGGCATCAATGACAGGAGGATACAGCCATAGGACCGCTTCTGATTATTGGTGGGAAAGAAGACAAGATTCACACCCCCGATATTCTGTTGCATTTAGTACGTCTTGTTCATAATACAAGCCGTCGGAACTGCATCGGTATTGTCACCACGGCATCTCTTCAGGAACATCAGGCCCTGCGGACCTATCACCAGGCTTTTACTCAATTAGGCATCGAAGAAGTTCAGCCTCTTACTATTCAATCGCGTCAGGAAGCCAATAGTCCCCGGTGGTTGAATCAACTCACGGCTTTCGGTGCACTCTTTTTCGTGGGAGGCAAACAGTTGCGCATTACCAGCCTTTTGGGGGGCACCCTGTTTAATCAAGCTCTGAACCAGGCATGTCATCAGGGACTCATTGTGGCCGGTACGTCCGCCGGGGCGGCCATGATGTCCGCCACAATGATTGTGGAAGGGGATCCTGAAGACATTCCCACTCGGCAAGGGGTTCGGTTGGCGCCGGGGTTGGGATTGTGGCCCAATGCGGTAATCGATCAGCATTTTACGCAGAGAGGCCGCTTAGGGCGCCTGCTCGCAGCCTTGGCTCAAAATCCGGCCGTGTTGGGTGTAGGCATTGACCAAGACACAGCCATTTACGTCGATCGAGACCAAGATTGGCTGGAAGTCTGGGGATCTCAGACGGTGAGTTTAGTAGACGGTTGGAGTATTACCGAAACCAATGCGGCCGAGAGCGGGCCGAAAGAACCCTTGGCGCTTTTCAATGTCAGTCTGCATGTTTTGTCTCGGGGCTGTGGATTTCATCTTGGAACAAGGAAACCTATTCGCATCAAGGAGGAAACCGTTCACGATGATTGAAGTGCGTTCCAGTTATTTTTATCCGGGACCCAATCGCTATGCCTTTGGCAGTGCATTGGAAGCCGATGTCTATTTGGGGTCTTACAGGTTTATGCACACGGGGCAATGTCCGGAATTCTCCCGTCGTTTGTTGGATGATTTCCCCAATCTCACGCAACATGTCTGTTCTCTGGGGCACCCGGGAGGCTTTGTGAAACGGCTTAAAGAAGGAACCTATTTGGGGCACGTCATTGAGCATGTCGCTTTGGAACTGTTGTATTTGTCGGGAGAAGACGGTCATTATGGCAAAACCCGGGAGATTGCCGGGACGGAAGATGTTTTGATTGTGTTTGAAAGCGAGACTCGAATCGGTGGGGAAGCAGCCCTTCATAGGGCTATCGAATGGGTTGAAGCATTATGGGACGGGCAAACTGAGACGAATCCGGCCAAGTGGAGGCAAGATGTCCTCCACATTATTCGTGATCAGCATTTGGGACCTTCAACCCGCGCCATCATTGAAGCGGCCCAAGCGCGAGATATCCCTGTGTGGCGGATAACCGAGGGGAGTTTGGTGCGCTTGGGCCAGGGTATTCATCAAAAACACATCTGGGCCGCTACCACCAACGAAACCTCACTTATTGCTGCCGATATTTGCCAGGACAAAATTCTAACCCAAAATTTCCTGGCGGAAAATGCCATTCGAGTACCGAGAAGCCACATGGCAAATTCTCCTTATGAGGCTCTGCAAGCGGCCCAAGATCTGGGATTTCCGGTGGTGATTAAGCCACAAACAGGACACCAAGGGGAAGGTGTGACGGTGCACGTGGAGACATCTCACCAGTTATTGCGCGCTTTTGACTGGGCTTGGAAACATCGGGGCAACGGGGGAATCATCGTGCAGGAACAAATCATGGGCCATTCCTATCGCATTTTGGTGGTGGGAGGCAAAGTCGCTGCGGCAAGCCTCAGAATGCCCCCTAGGGTTGTCGGAGATGGAATACATAGCATTGATGAATTGATCACCGACGAAAATCGAAATCCTAAAAGGGGATTGCACCATAGCCTGCCGCTGAGCCCGATTGAGCGAGACGAGGGGCTGCTTATGGCTTTGGAACGCGAGCACAAAGGGCCTGACACGGTTCCCAATCAGGGAGAAACGGTTTGGTTGCGGGAGAGTTGCAATCTCTCATCGGGAGGCGAAGCCGAAGACGTCACGGAGAAAATGTCTCCCGATCTTTGCTCCGAGATGGTTCGAGTAGCCAAACTTATCGATCTGGACATTGCCGGCATTGATATTGTCACACCGTCTTTGAGTCAATCTTTGAAGCAGTCCGGGGGAGCGGTCATTGAAGTGAATGCTTCGCCGGGATTGCGTATGCACACTTCGCCCTCAAAGGGACCCTCAAGACCCGTAGGTGAGATGATTGTCGAGGAACTCTTTCCGAAACACACAGGACGGATTCCGGTTTGCGGCATTACAGGTACCAACGGAAAAACCACTGTAAGCCGCATGCTGGCTCATATTTGGCAAGAGACGGGACGTTGTGTAGGAATGAGTTCCACCGACGGAATTGCCATAGGCGGCCAAATGGTGGAGGAAGGCGATTTGACGGGACCCTGGGCTGCACAAGTGGTTCTGGGCGACCCCAGTGTAGAAGTGGCCATACTGGAAACGGCAAGAGGAGGCATGGCCCGACACGGGTTAGGTTTTTCCGATCTTGATGTGGCTTTGGTGACCAATATAGGGGAGGATCATTTGGGGCAAGACGGGATCGAGACTTTGGAAGATTTAACCCACCTTAAGGCACTTTTGGTCGATGTGGTGCGGGCAGAGGGCGTTTCGGTTCTCAATGCGGATGACCCCTACGTCATTTCTATGGCCCAGCGCACCAAAGGCCGTATCATCTGGTTTTCGACCCAAAAAGACAACGCCTTTCTCGAAGGAGAATTGGCGAAAGGCCAGACGGCCGTCGTGTTACGACAGGGATATATCACCTACCGGGACAAGCATGCAGGCAAAAGAATTATCGGAGCCAGAGCCTTGCCTGCCGGTTGGCAGGGGAGGGCAGACATTAATGTCAAGAATGCGATGGCGAGTGCAGCGGCGGCGATCGCCATGGGACTGGACCCGGCCTTTGTGGGAAAAAGTCTCGGGCACTTCAACTTGGACTGCAAAGCCAACCCTGGACGCTTAGAGATGATTCACGGCACCCAAGTGGACATTCTCTTGGATTATGCGCACAATGCCCCGGCTCTGGAGGCCTTGGGAAATGTTGTATCACAACTGGGGTACCGCCATGTTCGGAGTGTGTTGGGTCTGCCGGGTGATCGCCGGGATGAGGATCTGATCCGCTCAATTCATCAAGCCATGGCGTTTTCCGATGATATTGTGGTGCGAGAGGATCGGGATCTCAGAGGGAGAATGCCGGGTGAGACAGCAAAATTGATTGAGGACACTTTATGTCAGGCCGGCTTCAAGCCGGAGCAGATACGTGTTATTCTCCCGGAAGCCGAAGCCATATCTCAGGGGATTGCCACGGCTCCCCCGTCGTCCTTGGTGGTGATCTTGCTTGAAAGCTACCCCACGGCTAAAAAAGCCGTCATCGAGGTCTTAACGGGGCATGGCAAAGACGCTTTGATATCCTAATTATTGTGAAAGGTGAGGCGGGGGACTTTCCTGGATTGGCACCGCCGGCATGGGGAATTCCCGTTTCCAGGTTGCTATGTTTGATTTGTGTTTACGTATTGGGAAAACGCTGCGGGCTTGATGTGATAGCCGTTCCAAGAACTGGCGGCATCGATTGGTTTGAGATAGAGCTGCCGCCAGTTCATCTTAGCCAGGGTTATCCGGAAGGATTTTGGCTTGTGAAAACCAGTCCTCTTCACCTTCAATCCGGCGTGATTTGTCGGAGTCTAACCGGTCGACGAGGGGCATGGCTCGGCATACATTGATGTGTTAGAAAATTCCCTCTTTTAAGAAGATGGTTGTGAGAGGTCCTTGCTCATCGTTTTCGGTCGCGTTATGGTGGTATTCGCGTATGCCATGAGACTGGCACACGGATTCGTTATTTCGGCCAAGGCCCCAAAAGCGCCAGGAGAATCAAGAATCGCTTTAGCTTCTTAAGGCTTTGGTGGTAAGATAAGTCCGAGTCGCGGGCAAAAAGAGTTTGCCGCACGCTCTGAAGGTAAGGGGGTCGCTTTGGGTATAACAAGTTGCGACAAAACGAGGAGAATGGCCGTCATAGGCGAGGAGACCATGCACGAAAAGAACCGGGAATTTTGGTGATAAAGTTTGGGAAGCGAGGAATCGATACGGGGGCAACACAATGGCAGTTGAGCGCACCGGCTAAGATCAACTTGGGACTGTGGGTAGGATCCCGAGATAGCCGAGGTTATCATCCGGTCTTGAGCATTATGCAATCGATTAGCCTGGCTGACGCAATTGTCGTGACGAAATCCGCCTACTACGATGTGACAATGAGTAGGCGTGAGGATAAGGGCCCGGCTTTACCGTCTTCCGCAAATAATCTTATAACGCGAGCCTATAACGCAATTAAATCCCAATATCCCGAGATTCCTCCGGTTAAAATCCATGTGACTAAACAGATTCCCATCGGAGCAGGGCTGGGGGGCGGAAGTTCTGATGCCGCTGCCATTATCCGGTGGGCCCAAATGCTCATGAATAAAAAGATGGATTCCAGAATGGCCGGAGATTTGGGAGTCGACGTACCCTTCTTGATATGCGGAGGAACGGCTAAAGCCCAAGGCTATGGAGACAACCTCGAATTTTTGCCTCCCTTGACAGGGTGGCATGTCGTGTTGATCAGTCCTCATTTCGGCCTTTCGACCCGCCGTGTATACGAAACCTTTGATACTTTGTCAAATTCTTCGGTGAGCCGCAATACGGAGTCAATAGAGAATGTTCGAAGGCTTTTGGAACAAGGCACTGCCCCCAAGCTGTATAATGCGTTAGAAGGTGCCGCATGGAAGGTAGAGCCCAAGCTTAAGGGTCTTAAAACGGATTTGGAGCGAACGAGCGGCAAACAGTGGTTTTTGACCGGGAGTGGGGCAACTTATTTTACGCTGTTACGCTCATATCACGACTCCCGGATGTTAAAAAGAGATTTGCAAAACAGTCATATTGGCAACCTTGCCAGCATAGAAATTGCGGAATTTCGAGAATCCTTTTTGGGGTGCGGATGATCCGTACAGCGGAAAGGCACCTGAATTGCAAAAAGCTGTGGTGAAAAGCGGGGTTTGTGCGGTAAGATGACTACAATTCATAAACGTGTTGGGTCCATGCCCACCGGGGATCTTATTCAATCCAATACAAGAAGAGGGTAATACGGAAAGGTTGATGGATTTTTGAACCAGCACCCAGCGATTGTGCTGGCGGGTCAGCACAATGACGGGAAATTGCGGGCGATTTCGGACAAAGAGTGGGAAGCGGAAATCGTGTTGCAGGAGCGACCCATGGTTGAATATGTGGTTGATGCTTTGCGGCAATCCGGACGAATCAGCCCCATTGTGGTGGTGGGACCCCGCCATTTAGCTTTGCATGATGTGATTTGGGCCGATTTGCATGCTGATATGCTTGAAAATGTCATAAGTGGCCTTAATGCCGTGGAGCAAAGCCGTGTCTTCATCGCTACGGCCGATATTCCATTATTAACGGCGAGTATCGTTAATGCTTTTCTCGATCAAGCCGATCCCCGTTATGATGTCCTCTACCCGGTGATAGAGCGTTCGGTAGTTGAGGCTAAATTTCCCAAGGCACACCGGACATACGTTCGCCTCAAAGACGGCACCTATACGGGAGGAAATGTGCTTATGGTGCGCAAGGAAGCGGTGATTCGCACTCAATGGACTGCGAGAGAACTGCTCAGTCACCGTAAGTCACCGATGCGCTTAGCGTCTGATATTGGCATCATGACACTCATTCGCTGGCTCGTCGGAAAATTGAGCTTAGAGGATGCCGAGCATAGAATGAAGAGACTCTTAGGTATCGAGGGAAAAGCCCTGCCCTTTCCCTATCCGGAGGTTGGAGTTGATGTGGATAAACCCGAAGACTGGGCTTTAGCGAACAAATCACTGAGTCAGACGGATCAAACTTCATCCCTGGTGCCATAAGCAGATCCAGGTATCCACTTTAGAGTTGTGAGCTCGGAAAGAAGGGAGGTTGACGCCACGGATATGAAGTCGTCCGGCCGCATGCGCGAGCGTTACAAGCGGCTGATCATATTGTCTGCGCATCTTTTGGGGCATCCCCGGGAGCAAATGAGCCTGACGGAATTGAGCAGCTTATTAGACGTTGCCAAATCGACCTTATCCGAAGATCTCATGCTTGTCAAAGGCGTCTTGGAAAATGCGGGTTATGGCAGCGTGCTGACACAGGTTGGAGTTCAGGGAGGCGTGATTTATTTCCCGCACTTAGACCTGGTTCGAGCGCGTCATTCACTGAAGCTATGGGTTGCCCGGCTTATCGAACCGGAGCGGCTGACTTCGGACGGTTTTTTATATATGACCGATTTGCTGTTTGATCCGGCATTGGTTGACCCATTGGGCGAACTCCTGGCTTTTCCTTTTGCCGATTTGCATGTGGATACCGTGGCCACGGTGGAAACCAAAGGGATTCCTTTAGCCATGGCTTGCGCCAGAGCTCTGGGCACGGAAGTTGTGTTGATTCGACGTGACAGCCGTCTTTCCGAAGGATCGGCCGTTTCCATCAATTACTTATCGGGTTCGTCTCGACGTATCCAGTCGATGTCCTTAAGTCGCCGTGCGCTGAAACCGGGAAGTTCGGTGTTGTTTGTGGATGATTTCATGAAGGCCGGAGGAACGGCTAGAGCCGCTGCGGATCTTCTTCGGGAATTTGGTGCCACCGTGGTGGGAGTGGGGGTGCTGGTTGCGACCAAAGACCCTGCTAATAAGCTGATTGATAGGTTTTGGAGTCTGTTAGAGTGGCATGAAGAGTCCTTGTCGCGGGTTGTGCCCAGTGAATGGGCCAATGCTTTATGCCGGGTGGGAAAGGAGTGATAAGATGAGTGTCAGTCTGAGTGTAACACTGGAAGATGTCAGACAGGCAGCCAATGCGATTAAAGGGATCACTGTCATGACACCTTTGCAAGAATCGGTTTATATTAATGATCTATTGGGCGCTCGGGTATTTTTCAAGCTAGAAAATCTGCAACGCACCGGTTCGTTTAAATTGCGGGGCGCATATAACCGGGTACGGCAGTTGACTCCCAGGGCCTTGAAAGCCGGAGTGATTGCCGCTTCGGCCGGAAACCATGCGCAAGGGGTGGCCTTGGCGGCCGGATTAGTGGGAACCACCTCGTTAATTTATATGCCCAAAGGCGCATCTCTCACCAAAATCGAGGCCACGCGAGCCTATGGGGCCGACATTTGTTTGTTCGGTGAAACATTTGACGACGCCTATAAAGAAGCCCAACGGGTCAGTGAAGAAACCGGCCGTGTGATGATTCCCGCATTCGACGACCCGGCGATTGTCTCGGGTCAGGGGACCATTGCCTTGGAAATGTTGGACGAAAGGCCGCACTTGGATGTGTTGGTCGTTCCGGTCGGAGGCGGGGGGCTGATTGCCGGGATAGCTCTGGCGGCCAAAGAGCAGAATCCCCGGATAAAAATCATCGGAGTTCAAACGGATTCGGTTCCCGCTTTTGTATTGTCGCGCCGAGAGCACCGGATCGTAGAGTCGAAAGGGTCCAGAACCATTGCGGACGGGATTGCGGTAAAAAAGCCGGGAACACTCACCTTCGAATTGGTAGAGCGGTATGTGGACGATCTCGTTACAGTCACGGAGCATGACATCTCCCGGGCCATATTGATCTTTCTGGAGCGGACAAAATTGGTCGTGGAAGGAGCCGGAGCAGTCGGGCTGGCGGCGATGTTAGCCGGGAAAGTCCCTTTGGACTTGGGAACGGCAGGCGTGGTTGTGAGTGGAGGGAACATTGATGTGACATTGTTGAGTCGGATTATAGAAAAAGGACTGGTGGAAGAAGGACGTCAGGTTCATCTGAAGACCATGGTGGGGGATCGACCGGGGCAACTGGCAAGATTGTTGCGCACTGTTGCGGATCTGAAGGCCAATGTGATTCGGGTTGAACATGAACGCTGGAATCCGCATCTCTCACCGGCAGAAGTGGGTATTCAGATCGTTCTGGAGACACGTAATCCCGATCACGTGGAACAAATCATTGCCGCGTTGCGAAGTGACGGGTATGATGTGGAGATTCAGAATTAAAAGATTCGCAACAAAAATTTTGACAATATAGAGGACTTCTTGTAAGCAATGGCGAATAACTTAATTCCCCGGATGTCCGGGCCGCCAACTTGGCTACAAGGAGGATTTTCAGCGTGGAAATTACGGATGTGCGGTTACGCCGAATGACAACCGACGGGAAAATGAAAGCGGTTGCTTCGGTGACATTGGATGGGGAATTCGTCATTCATGATGTCAAGGTCGTCGAAGGCCTAAAAGGACTATTTGTGGCGATGCCCAGCCGAAAAACGCCGGACGGTGAATTTCGGGATGTTGCGCACCCTATTACCCAAGAAGCTCGGGAACGAATCCAAAGAGCGGTATTAGAGGTGTTTCACGGAGGTGTTTAACCTATCGACAGAACTATCGTAGGGGATAGAAAGGGTCCGCCTCCAGGCGGGCTCTTTTTTGTCCTGGGCAAGTCATTCATCCCGAGGCAAAATTTTGGTATGCTAACCATGGTAAAAAGGAAAGGCAACGGCCCCAGAAATCGGAGGGATCGGTTTGGCACAGACGGTAGCCGTTATTTTGGCCGCAGGGCGCGGTACAAGAATGCACTCGAGTGTGGCGAAGGCATTACATGAATTGGGCGGTGTTCCCATGGTTGAACATGTGGTGCGCGCCGTCAAGGCAGCGGGACTCGGGAAACCGTGGGTGGTGGCAGGTTACCAGGCCGACCGAGTGGAAGAAGCTCTGGAAGGTCAGGCCCAAATTGTTTTGCAGCCGGAAATGCACGGAACCGGTGATGCCTTGGCCCAGGCCCTGGCTGCTTTGGATACCCAGGTTGACGAAGTGATAGTACTGGTCGCAGATTGTCCTTTAGTTCCGCCGTCTTTGATTACGCGAGTCTTGGAGGCTCATCACTCATCCGGAGCGAGCGCGACCATTGTGAGCATGATCGTTTCCGATCCGAGTGGTTACGGCCGCATTATCCGGAGCGAGGATGACAGCGTCCGAGCAATTGTCGAAGACGAGGATGCGCGGAAGAACCCGTCGTTCTATCAAATTAACGAAGTCAATACCGCTCTGGGAGTTTGGTCTGTGCAGGGATTGGCCAAGATATTGAGAACATTGCCCTGGCATCAGGAAGAACAATATCTAACCGATGCGGTAGCCCGGTTAATCGCGTCGGGACAAAAGGTCGAGGCGTATGTGGCTCCGGATCCGATTCGTGTTATGGGTATTAACACCCGGCGCGATTTGGCTCATGCCGAGGCATATCTCCGCGAATTGACTTTGAACCGCCTCTTTGATCAGGGTGTGACCATTGTGGATCCTTCTTCCACGTTTGTGGATGTCGACGTGGAGGTTGGGCAGGACAGTATCATTTATCCGATGACTTTTTTGCGGGGAAAGACCAAGATAGGGCGGGAATGCATTCTGGGACCGATGACGTCGGTTTTGTCCAGCCGTCTGGGCGACGGAGTCAAAGTAGACCGTTCGGTGGTGGAGCAAAGTGCCTTAGCCAGCCACTCGCAAGTCGGCCCTTTCAGCCATTTGCGTCCCGGGACTTCTTTGGATCATAATGTAAAAATCGGGAATTTTGTCGAGTTGAAAAATACGCGGGTGGGAACAGGAACCAAGGCGGGGCATCATTCGTATTTGGGCGATGCCACTATCGGAGGAGGCGTGAATATCGGAGCGGGAACCGTTATCGTCAATTTTGACGGCAAGGCCAAGCACCCGACATTTGTCGGGGACGGTGCCTTTATCGGCTGCAATGTCAATTTGGTGGCACCGGTAGAAGTTGGCCCGGGAGCTTACGTGGCTGCCGGATCAACAATAACGCAGAATGTTCCCCCCGATGCACTGGCTATTGCCCGCAACCGGCAGGACAATAAGCCCGAGTGGGCGCGTCAAAGACGAAAAACGTAACGTGAAGCACAATTAGGCACAAAGGAAGGGGACCTTGGTTCCAATGAGTTTCGAGCGCGAGGGAGAACTCAAGATCTTCACCGGGACAGCAAATAGGGCGCTGGCCGAAAAAATTGTGACACACTTGGGTCTCACCTTGGGACAGGCCGACGTAGGCAGATTTTCCAACGGCGAGATTCGTGTACGCCTTTTGGAAAATGTCCGAGGCACCGATGTTTTCATCGTGCAGCCTACGTCGCAACCGGTGAATGATAATTTGCTGGAGTTGCTGTTATTGATTGATGCGGCGCGCCGGGCTTCGGCAAGGCGGGTGACAGCAGTGATTCCGTTTTACGGGTACGCCAGACAAGACCGCAAGGAACAGGGACGCGAGCCGATTTCTGCGAAACTGGTCGCGAATTTGATTACGGTGGCGGGCGCCAGGCGGGTGCTGACAATGGATTTGCACGCACCCCAAATCCAAGGATTTTTTGATATCCCGGTGGATAACTTGCAAGGAGTCAGAATCTTGTCCGAGGCGATTCATGAAAAGCATTTGGAAAACCTGATGGTCTTTTCTCCCGATGCGGGTGGCGTGTACCGAGCACGGAAGATGGCAAAGTATTTGGAAGCTCCCTTGGGTTTTATTGACAAGCGCAGACCGGGACCTAATGTCTCTGAAGTCGTTAATGTGATTGGCAAGGTGCGAGACAAAACCGTGGTGATTGTGGATGATATGATCGACACGGGAGGAACGATAGCTCTGGCTTCACAGGCGATAATGGATCTAGGAGCACGAGCGGTTTATGCGGCCTCGACGCACCCGGTATTTTCGGGGCGCGCGTCACAATTATTGAGGGACTCGGCGATCGAAGAGTTTTTTGTGACGGATACCATACCATTACAGGAGCCGATGGCGCGGACAACTGTAATCTCCGTCGCCGCGTTATTGGCGGAAGCCATTATGCGGGTGCATGAAGATTTGTCGGTGTCCAAACTGTTTGAATGATGGCAAACGAAATTCGTCTCATTGTCGGGTTGGGAAACCCAGGACTGGATTATGCAAAAACCCGGCACAATGCCGGATTCATGGCCGTAGACCGGCTCCTTGCCAAAAGGAGCGGACAATTTGTGCGCAACCGCTTTGGTCTGATCGGCAAATGGGGCGAGATTATCCTGCTCAAACCACTGACTTACATGAACCTCAGTGGCGAAGCCGTGGCCTTGGTCCAGAGATTTTATAAAATCTCGACCGAGAGCATTTTGGTTATTGCGGATGATTTGGATTTACCCTTGGGTAAATTGAGAATACGGCAAAAAGGTTCAGCGGGCGGCCACAACGGATTGAAATCAATTGTGCAGAGGTTGGGAACCGAGGAATTTCCGCGCATCAAAATCGGCATTTCCCATCCTCCTGTTTCTGTGTCCGTGATTGATTGGGTTTTGGGGCGGTTCAGTCGTGAAGAATGGAAAATTCTCGATCCGATTTTGGATCAAGTAGTGGAAGCTTGTGAATATGTTGTGGTTAAAGGAGTCCAGGAAGCTATGAATCGTTTTAACGGACTTTAAGAAGGCAGACGGCACTTCCGGATATCCAGGAGTTTTAATGGCCGGTATGGCCCGCAGATTGCGGAAGGACAAGGAAGTTTGCAATGATAACTCGCACCTAAACGAGGAAGAAGGATTAACGGAATCGGGATTTAGGACTGTCGATCTATGGGTTGTGGTATAACTGAAAGCAGATCCGCCCGCTTCTCTCACCGTATACCGAAAATGCTTAGTGTGTTCGCTGTGATAAACGAATGCCAGGACATGAAAGGATTTAAGATGGCTGATTTAAGTTCATTGACGAGCATGTGGTCTAACTTGGCTCCGTATCACAATCTGATCGAGATGCTGGAAAAAGGCGAGACAACTCAAGTCTTTGGGTTGTCGGGATCTTTGCCGTCATTCTTGACAGCAGCCGTGGCCCAAGATTCGGAAGGGCCGTGCCTGGTCGTGACAGTGGGATTTCAGGAGGCCCGGGCCTTCGAAGCCGAATTAACCCAGTTTCTCCCTAACGCCCCTATTTATCTTCTTCCTCCCAGACCTTATATCGTGGGGGATGTCAAGGCTTACAGTCACGATTGGAGTTTAATGCGCTTGGAGGCCTTAACCCAAGCCGCTTATAACCCCCATAGCATTATCGTAGCACCTGTCGAATCCTGTCGGCAACTCGTGTTTCCGATGGATGCCAAGCCTTTGGCGGTGACAGTCGGGCAGCAAATATCCTTGGAAGACGTGATCCGGCATTTGGCGGATTTGGGATATCGACGGGAAGGGGAAGCGACGGAGCAGGGTACTTACGCTGTGCGTGGAGGTCTGGTGGACGTATTTGTACCCGGAGGACCCGACTACCGTCTGGAATGGTTTGATGATGAAATTGATTCCTTGCGGGTATTTGACCCGGACACGCAGAAAACACTCGAGATGGTCCCTGCGGCGCAAATTGGGCCGGCCTCGGAAGTCCTTTTAACGAGTGAAGAACGCCAGCGGGGAATGGACCGAATCGCGCGAGAGTCCGACTTGCTTATCCGTAACCTCGAATCCATGGGACAATTAGATACGGCACAAAAGGCCAAGGAGCGTTTCGGCCACTGGTTGGGTGATCTGGCTGACGGACGTTTGTTTGCCGGGGTCGAGCGTTTTGGGCAAGCGTTTTTGAGTTTGAAACCTCTAACCCATGTATTCTCCAAGAAACCCCTGGTGGTCTTTCATGATTTACCCCGCATTGATGAGGCGTTATTGGGGCGGGATGCGGATGACCGGGAAGAACGGCTGAGACGTTTGGAGCGCGGGGATTTTTTGGCGGTGGAAACGGACAGTCTGTTGAACCATGACCAGTTTTTCTCTCGGATTAAAGGACATGGTGAATTAAATCTTTCGTTAATGCCGCATAACCGGCGCGATAGCAGATTGCACTTGAATTTGACCGGTCGTCCCGCTCCACGCATACACGGCCAAGCGGAGCTGTTAAAGGCCGAAATCTTGCGGCTCAGGAAATCCCGCATGCGGATCGGGTTGGTCCTGCGTGACAGCGGGTCATTACAAATCATGCAAAGACAACTTGTGGATATGGGCATAACCAGCCGAGAAGGCCTGGGCGAGAAAGGTGAAGTCGGTCTTCTGACAGGTCAGTTGGGTCATGGGTTTATTTTGTCGGAATTGTCCCTCGCGTTATTGGGAGAAAGCGAAATATCCGGCCGCGAATTGAAGAGTACGCATAAACGCGGTGGGGTCCGGGGAAAAAAACAAACTGTGCGGCTTGGGGATTTGCATCCCGGAGATTACGTGGTGCATATTACCCACGGCATAGGACGCTATCTGGGCATTAAGACACTCACCATTCAAGAGCATCACAAAGATTATCTCCATGTCGAATATGCGGGCCAGGATACTCTTTATGTGCCAACCGACCAGCTTGGACTCATACAAAAATACATCGGAGTCGAAGGTCAAGAGCCGAGATTGTCGCGAATGGGGGGGCAAGAATGGTCCCGGGTTAAAGAGAAAGTGCGGGCTTCGGTTCGCGAGATGGCTGAAGAACTCATTCGCCTTTATGCCATCCGGGAGTCCCAGCCGGGATTTAGTTTTGTGCCGGATACGCCGTGGCAGCAGGAATTCGAGGCGGCTTTCGGATATGACGAGACCGAAGATCAGTTGCGCTCCACTGACGATATTAAGCGTGATATGGAAAAAGCGAGACCGATGGATCGACTGTTATGTGGTGACGTCGGTTATGGAAAAACGGAAGTGGCCTTTCGGGCGGCTTTCAAAGCCATAATGTCCGGCAAGCAAGTGGCATTTTTAGTGCCCACGACCTTGTTGGCGGATCAGCATTATACTACGGCCAAGGCGCGCTTTTCCGGATTTCCGGTAGTTGTTGACGTGTTGAGCCGTTTTCGCACGGCAAAACAACAAAAGGACATTATCGAGAGACTGCGCCGAGGACAAATCGATCTGATTATTGGCACCCACCGCCTTCTCGGCAAAGACGTGGCGTTCAGCGATTTGGGTTTGTTGGTCGTGGATGAAGAACACCGATTTGGCGTGGCTCATAAAGAGCGCATCAAGGAAATTCGTGCGAACATCGATGTGCTGACTTTGTCTGCAACTCCGATACCCCGAACCTTGCATATGGCTATGGCAGGGGTGAGGGACATGAGCCTGATCGAAACTCCACCCTTGGACCGCTTGCCGGTTGAAACGATGGTAGCCGAGTTTGACGAAGATTTGGTGAGAGAAGCCATTCGCCGTGAATTGGATCGGGGCGGACAAGTCTATTATGTGCAGAACAGAATTTTGGCTATTGATCAAACCGTGTCTCGATTAATGAAAATGTTTCCCGATGCGGCGATCGGTGTGGTTCATGGCAGAATGGACGAAAACCGGATCGAGGATGTGATGGCGCGATTTATCGAACAGGAATACGACATTCTGGTTGCGACCAGCATCATCGAGTCCGGGCTGGATATTCCTAACGCCAATACTTTGGTCGTGGAAGATGCCGATAAGTTGGGATTGGCACAATTATACCAGTTGCGGGGGCGGGTAGGACGTTCCGCACGGCTGGCCTACGCCTATTTCACTTACAAACGGGACAAAGTGCTCTCTGCTCAAGCGGAAAGACGACTCGAAGCCATTCGCGAGTTCACGGAGCTGGGGGCAGGGTATCAGATTGCCTTGAGAGATTTGGAAATTCGCGGAGCGGGAAACTTGTTGGGGGCCGAGCAACATGGCTTCATTGCTTCGGTGGGATTTGACTTATATACTCAATTATTGGCGCAGACGGTGAGGGAGCTAAAGGGTGAGAGTGTTTCCAATGAGATCGACCCGCAAATTGATATTGCTGTGGATGCCTATCTTCCCGATTTATTTATTAATACGCCCAGTGTCAAGGTTGAATTGTATAAACGATTGATTGCCGCCAAGAATCTTGACGAAATCGAGGCATTGTCGGAGGAAATCGAAGATCGGTTTGGCCCCTTGCCCTCCTCGGTTATGCGTCTGTTGCAATTGTCACGGGTCCGTGTGAGGGCTAAGGAACTGAAGATTGGGCAAATGAGTTATAAAAATAACCGCATTGTCATCTCGGCGTTACCTCAAACTCCAATGGGCAGTGAAGTCATTCGTTTCCTGGCTGAGCGTTATCCGGGCCGATTAATGCCCTCTCCGGGAAAAGCTCTGGAGTTGAGTGTGAAACTTCCCCTTAGGCATAATGCGGATCAGGCCTTAGACTTAGCCGAAGACATTGTATTGACGATGAAGGGGGCTTTGGACGGGGTAAAGCAGGAAAGCGGATAAACTGAGGGATGCATTTTATGTGACATGATGGGCTATCGGGTCTGAGTGTCGGATATCCTAAGTTGTTAGAATACCGCGGGCATAAGCCAAGACGCGATCCGCGCCAAAGCAGGCCAAGTTATTTCGCAAGGGATGTCTTTTCCCCAACCCAGTCCGTGGAGGGACAGTGTGCACAGGCGGGAGGGCTTTTGGTATCAATTCACTTGGCCCAGCAACGCTAAAAGTCATTACCTGGCCGGCACGATGACAGCGGGACTTTGGAAGTGGGCTTACAGATCCTACTGTTCACCGTTTTTTCCCGTATCAAAATCTTTTGCCGTTAGGCTTAAGAGCTGCCGGCAATGTCTCACAGCATCTATCCTCATAGGCTCTCCATGATCAGAATAAGATTGTCTGCGCCCTGCTATTTGCCGGCGAAACAAACCTGGGGACCTCCGGTGATCCCGGCCGCCTCTAAGAAGCTATGGCGTGATGAAAAGAAAGATGTGACGCAATTTTTTGACCATTAATTTGTCAGATTTGTGCTTCAAACGAGTGGAAGGAGTATAGCATAAAAGAATTTGGGCTACGCTATCATCGATGTGTCAGTGCTGAGCCTTGATTTGGGAAAAGTCCCAGAGTCACGGGGAACGGATGGGCTAGGTAATCACCCTCATAGCCGTAAAGGCGAGGGTTGGGGAGCAGTCGAATGGGTCCAAGGGCCAGACGTTTTTCTACCATCCGGTATATCTGGAAAAAATGCATAAACGCTGCGGTTCATTGATATACTACCCGTGATAGGGCCGTAGGCGAAAGGAGGGCCATCCATGAAAGCTACCGGCATTGTGCGCCGAATAGATGACTTGGGTCGCGTTGTCATACCAAAAGAAATACGCCGAACTCTGAGGATTCGGGAAGGAGATCCCTTAGAGATCTTTGTCGATCGAGACGGGGAGGTCATTCTAAAAAAATACTCGCCGATAGGCGAATTAGGCGACTTCGCCAAGGAGTATGCGGATTCGTTGCACGAGGCTGTGGGTCACATTGCGCTCATTGCCGATCGCGATGCAGTGATTGCCGTGTCCGGAGCCCCTAAAAAAGAATTTCTTAATAAATCTTTAGGGGTTTTGGTAGAAAAATCCATGGAAGACCGCAAGACTTTATCGTATAACCACGGCGATCACAAGCCGAAAGGAAGTTTGATTGGGGACGATGAAGACGACAAATTTGTGTCCGAAGTGATTGCGCCCATCATTTCGGAAGGGGATCCCATCGGAGCCGTTATCATTTGCAGCCGGGAACCAGATGTTCGTATGGCGGAAATGGAGATTAAACTGGCAGAAACGGCCGCGGGCTTCCTGGCGAAGCAGATGGAGCAATAACAACTTATCCCGTCATCTTCCGAATTCTCTGTGGTCGGATGGGAAGTCCGCAATGGTCGTAGTGTTATGCCGATCATTGCGGTTTTCTTTGTAGAGGTGGCAAGTACCGGTGAAGCCTTTTGTGAGGCTTCACCCTCATTTCGACTGGTTTTTTTGAGGTCTGCACAATCAAAAAACCGATTCAGGACAAAGCGCCGACGCAAAAACTTAAATGTCATCGCAAAATATTTAACATTCGCCTGCGGCAAGATAACAGGCAAGAACGTGGCGTGCAAATTCTCTGTAGATGGGTAAGTTCCTGCCATGATGGCGCATCTTTGAAGGGAGAGAGCCTGGTCTCGATGGACTGGCCCGTGTATACGAGTTAGGACGACTTTCATTGCGGTCAGACAACCACACGGGATCGTTTTTGATTCTTGGTCCGGCCGATACGCCCCATGGCAATGCCACAAAGCATGAATGCGGCGATGAATAGATCAGATCAAGAAGATTTTGGCATGAGAAGCTTGAGATCATAGGAATTATTTCTGGTGTCAGTTGTGAAGCGACGAGGATTGCCACCTTTGATCTCATCGCGAGACTCGCTTAAAGAAAAAAACGTGGTTTTCCGAGAGAGTGAATAAGGTGGAAAAGGAATTTTAAGCAAGTGTAGGCTGTTTTCGGTAACGGATCGTCGTCCGAATTGACTTATCTGATGCAATAAGACGTTTGGGTGGTTTGGAGGCGCTCTTGCACCTTTCTTTTTGTCGCCGTGGAGATTTATTATACAAAGGCGAGGGGGAAGGGTTATGTTGGAGAATGAGGCGTCTTTATCGTGGTTTGAACGCGCTACCCGTGTTATTCCGGGAGGGGTAAGTTCTCCGGCTCGGTCTTTTCGGGCCGTGGGAGGCGATCCTCCTGTGGTTATGGCCCGCGGTTTCGGCCCATACTTCGAGGATGTTGACGGCCAGGTCTATATTGACTATCTTGCCGCGTTTGGACCTCTGATATTGGGACATGCACATCCAGAGGTCGTGGCGCAAACCAGGGGTTACATCGAGCGGGGAACGGTGTGGGGAACGCCGGCGGTGAAGGAAATTGAGCTGGCAGAAACATTAGTCGGGGATATTCGCGGACTGGATCAAGTCCGCTTCACTTCAACCGGAACCGAGGCGGTGATGTCGGCAATCCGTTTGGCACGTGCCTTTACGGGACGTTCTCTCGTCGTCAAATTCGAAGGGGCGTATCATGGGCACAGCGATGGAATGCTGGTTAAGGCCGGTTCGGGTGCTTCAACCGTTGGGACTCAGGATAGTTTGGGTGTGCCGCCGGGGGTGGTGAACGACGTCGTCAGCTTGCCCTATAACGATGTGACGATATTAGAAGACACGTTGGCAAAAATAGGGGACCAGGTTGCTTGCATATTAGCGGAACCCATCGTGGGAAACATGGGAATCGTGCCTCCTAGACCGGGCTATCTCGAACGAATGAAGGAATTGGCCCATGATGCCGGAAGTCTGTTGATTTTTGACGAGGTGATTACGGCTTACCGGTTTCATTATGGTTCGGCAGCGTCATGGCTCGGCGTCATCCCCGACCTGTATGCTCTGGGCAAAGCGATTGGGGGAGGATTGCCGCAGGGAGCCTATGGAGGACGTCATGACGTGATGCAATACGTCTCTCCCTTAGGCGGAATGTTTCAAGCCGGAACTTTGGCAGGCAATCCCTTATCCGCAGTGGCGGGGCTGGCGACTTTGGATGTGCTTCGCCAAGAGAATCCTTATGAGAGGATGGACCGTCTGGCTACGGTGCTTGCGGAAAACATTTTGGACATCGCCCGAAATTTCGGTCACGCGGTGAGTATTAATCGCGTGGGATCGGCATTTACTGTATTTTTTCAAGAAGGTGCGGTTTACGATTATGACGACGCAAAAAAATCCGATGCCACCTTATTTGCTAAATTCCACCGTTTAATGTTGGAACAAGGAATTTATCTTGCACCCAGCCGTTTTGAGGCGTGGTTTATTTCGGCCGCGCATAGTGCTCGGGACATTGACAGAACGCTTGAGGCCTGCCGCAAAAGCTTTCGCCAATTGAAGCCAAACTGATTTCAGATCCTGTTAATAACTTCTGCCCATGAACAAGTCTTCTCCAGGCTTGTTCATTTTGTTGCGCTTCGATGAATATCTTCGAGGCAAAGGACAATGCAGGGCAGGTGGGTGGGAATGAATAAACGATCGTTCTGGAGGGGTGCGTTTTGGCTGTCCATCGGTGCTTTGGTCTCAAGATTGATTGGAGCCGTGTACCGTATTTTTCTTCCCAGAATCCTGGGCGATTACGGCGTGGGATTATTCCAAATGGCATACCCTTTATATGCTTTGTTGCTGGCGGTATCCGTGAATGGGATACCTACAGCCTTATCCAAAGAGACCGCGGAAAAGTTATCCCAAGGTGAAATGGATGCCGCCAATCACTTGGCGGCATGGGCAGAAGTTTTTCTGGCGGGCATGGGATTGATCATGGCGGCGATGCTTGAAGTTTTGGCCCCTTGGGTGGCGCGCTCTGTATTTCATGAACCCGCCGCCACGTTGTCTATTCGGGCCTTGGCTCCGGCTTTAGTGTTTGTGGCGTCGGAAGCCGGATTGCGCGGATATTTTCAAGGATATCAAGAAATGGTGCCAACGGCTTTGTCACAAATCCTGGAACAAATTTCGCGAGTGGCCGTGATGTTTCCTTTGGCACTCCTGTGGTTATCCAGAGGAACTCTCTGGGCCGCCGCGGGAGCGACACTGGGGGCTCCGGCAGGGGCAATGGTCGGACTTTTGTTTTTACTGATTGCCCGATTAAAAAAAGGAGTCATTGTATTAAAACGCCCTGTGCCGTGGCGAGGACTGGGCAAATTGATTCAAATGGCCATGCCTATGTCTTTGTCAGGCCTCTTGTTTCCCTTAATGTTCCTGGCTGATTCCATGTTTGTTCCCGAGCAGCTGATGAAAAACGGCCTGAGCTTGCACCAAGCCACGGCTTTGTTCGGGAGACTGAGCGGAGAAGCTATGCCCTTAATAAATTTAACCATGGTGGTGGGAGCCGCTTTGGCGGTGTCGCTAGTACCTGCCATTGCTCAGGCCATGACAGTCAATGACCGAGATTTGGCAGCCAGGCGGGTTAATGTGGCATTGCGTCTGATTTGGTTGTTTGCTTTGCCAATGTCCGGAGGTTTAATCGTGATGGCCAGGCCTCTGACTCGCATATTGTACGGAGGAACGGGGGCGGCTCATGCTCTGCAGGTTCTGGCATTGGGCAGTGGAGTACTGGCCATTCAACAAGTTTTGGGCTCGTCGTTGCAGGCCAGTGGATATGGATGGATACCCGTAAAGAATTTGATATATGGGACCTTGGTGAAATTTGCGATGACCTGGTGGCTTACCCCTTTGCCTTCTTTGGGCATTCGCGGTGCCGCTTTGGGCACCGTTACAGCCAGTGTCATTACGGCTTGGCTCAATTGGAAGGACTGGTCCCATATTGTCCACCCACTGGAAAGCCCATGGAAAGCTGCGGCTTGGCCCTTGGTGGGAACGGTGGTGATGGCTATGGGTATTGAGACATGGATTGGATATTTTCCGGTTTCACACGGAATTTGGCCGACAATTGGCGCGATTGTGGTGGGGATCGTCATATATTTTGTATTAATTGCCGCTTTGGGAGAGTTAAAGGTGTTAAAGGGCTTGCGAGAATAGGGCAAAACCCTATATTCTTTGGTATGTCAGGGATAACCTGGTATACTGAGCTATCGCTTGTGGGGAAAGGAGCCGCCAACTTGGCCCAATGGACATTTCACCCGTCAAGGGGGGACGAAGACCATTTTATTATCGAAGGTCCGGCTCAAGGAAGCGATTTATATCGGAATTTTGGCGCATGTTTTCCGGGGAACTCTCGAATGACGGTTTGTCCTCGCTTGGGGGAGTCGAGGGAATTGAATTGGGAGGAACTCAACAAGATTCAGCTTGAACCCGGTGACTCGCTTAAACTTCCCGGAAATCCCACTTCCGCCGGACCGTTAGAGCATGTGATGGCAAGACTCTTAGGTGAAGACGGCTGTCCTTGGGACCGTGAACAGACTCCTTTGTCTTTGCTTCGGTATTTGCTTGACGAAAGTTACGAAGCGGGTGAGGCGCTGATAGCAGGAGACGAAAATGGCCTAGCCGATGAACTGGGCGATGTTCTGCTGCAGGTAGTGTTTCACGCCCTGATCGCCCGTGGATTCTCTCTGGCTGATGTGATCAAACGAGAGGTGGATAAACTGATCAGGCGGCATCCCCATGTGTTTGCAAACGAACATTGGACAACACCACAGGCCGTAAATGAACAGTGGGAGCAATTAAAAGCTTTGGATAAGCCCCGCACCCATTTGGCGGAATGGGTCTATCCCAGTTTAGCTTGGGCCGAGCGGCTCAGCAAAAGGGGTATTGTTCCGCCAAGTGACGTTTTTGCGGCTCTGTCTGAGTTTTTGCAGGTTTACATCGGAAATAATGAGGGGAAACTGGAAGAAACGCTAGCCGATGCAGCCTGGGCCGTTTCGGACGTGAGCCGGCAATATCATCGGGATGTGGAGTGGTCGTTGTGGACACGTCTGGCGTTTTTCACGAGTGGCCACACTTTTTCGTAAACACAAGAGAGGATTTTTACTTAATCCTGGCGAATAACGAGCATGAATCGCACCAAAATTCGGTAAAGGATACAGGAGGGATGATTTTGAATAAAGCGGATTTGATATCGAACGTGGCAGACCGGTCCGGAATGAGCAAAAAAGATGCGGAACGGGCGGTCAATGCCATGGTTGAATCGATTGAAGAGGCCCTGACCAAAGGGGACAAGGTTTCGTTGGTGGGATTCGGGACCTTCGAAGTGCGGGAAAGGGCTGCTCGAATTGGACGTAATCCCCGAACGGGCGATACCTTGGAAATTGCGGGAGGCAAAGTCCCTGCTTTCAAGGCCGGAAAAGCCCTGAAAGAGTCCGTAGCCAAATAATTTGGCGATATGTAGCCCTGCATTGTGCAGGGCTTTTTTGTGCGGAAAAGTGTGGGTAAGAGGAAGAAGGAACTTTTATGAGAATTGACAAGTTTTTAAAGGTGAGTCGGATCATCAAACGCCGAACCTTGGCCAACGAAATTTGTGACAAGGGGTGGGTTCTTGTCAACGGGAAAGTGGTGAAAGCGGGGTATATGGTCCACGTCGGTGACCATATAGAGGTGAAATTGCCCGCCAAAACCTTAAGTGTGGTAGTGGACCGGGTTGTGGACAATATTTCCGCTAACAAGGCCTCAGAACTGTTTCACGAGGTCTAGTTTATGGTATTGCGGCATAGTCTTCTATGACATTCGACGAAAGTGAGGCCGTGTCGTGGCGGACGAAAAACGTGACAAAACCCGTAGCCATACCTTGACCCTGACCAACCGTGCGCAATTGTCCATTGATGGGGTACAGCATGTTGAGAATTTTGATGATGATGCGATATTGCTCTCAACCGATATGGGTATTTTGACCATCAGAGGGCGCAAATTACGCATACATCAACTCGATTTGGATTCGGGCAATTTTATCGCCGAGGGCGACATTGATTCGCTGACCTATTCCCGGAGAAAAACGGTGAAAGGTGGAGGAACTTGGGCCCGGCTATGGCGGTAACAGGGAATCCCCTGCTGTTGCCTCTGGCAACGATTGCCGTCTGGCTTTTAGCCGGGATTAGTCTCGGATTTTTTTCGACGTTATATGGAGCGATGCGGGTGAAATGGCATCTGTGGCGAATTTGTTCGCATTTTTTGGACTGGCTATGGTTTATGATAGCGGCGGTCTTTGTCCTTGGCATCTATTTATGGACGAATTGGGGAACAGTTCATTTGTGGAGCGTGCCGATCATGGGCTTGGGCTATGGATTATGGGTCTGGTTGGCTGCACCATTGGTTTTCCGCTTGGTCTCGCAGGTACTGTTCGCAGAAGCCCGAGCCGTGTTTTATCTCACGTTGCCGGCTCGTTGGCTTGTCCGGGGCATGGTTAGCATCATCCCCAAAAAACCTCCGCCGTCTAATCCTCCCGAAATATAGTGACGAAGTCGGGGCACGTCCTTTATAATGAAAAGACGTTGTAGTTGTTTTGTCATAATTTTGTACACAGCTTGTACACATCCTGTGGATAACTGGGAGAAATAATGCAAATTGAAATTCGGGGCATGGAGAAACTCTCTTTTCGTGAACGGCAAGTGGTGGCGTTAAAGGAGACCGGGGTCGGCAATGAAGCGGTGGCCAAACGATTGGGACTGTCGCCGGCTACGGTGGCCACGCTTTACAACCGAGCCAAAACGAAGGGATATCAGGTTGTCTTGGTGATTGCCGGTGATCCTTTGGGGGTAATGGCCGACGAGGAGGAAGGAGAAGATATTTAGTGGAGGCTGGGAAGAAGAAACGGTTTTATTGGCGTTGGAAGTGGAAGAGGTTGATCACAGTATTCGTCGTGGGCTATTTAGGATTTTGGAGCATTCAGTCAGGTCTTCACATTTGGGTTTTAAGTCATGATGAGGCGACGATAATGCACCATATTCAAGTCGTGCAATCCGAGAATACGCGACTAAAACAGGACATGCAGGAATTGCACAATCCGGCCTTGGTAAAAAAAATGATTACGGGACAAATACCTGTTCCCAATCCCAATAAGCCTTAGTATTGACCAAACAGACTGAATTCATTGCGTACTTTGGAGACAGAAGGGTGTCGCGGTCGGATGGCACTGGGGAACCTAAACTCGTGGCATTTCGGAAAAAAGACATCCCAGCCATTTTCCCCTCATGTTAGAGTTAATACGAGTAAGTTATAGTTTTGCAGAATCTTCACCATGGTGGGCAATAAATTTGTGGGGGGCAGCTGATAAAGATTTGATACACCCCAATTTCCGAGAGTCTTCAAATTGTCAAGTATGCGGCATTGAGCAAAGCGATTGACAGTGCTGTCTGCAGTATTTTATAATGTTCACGTAGCAACGGTGGTTATGCATGTTTCAATAGGAGGATTATATAAGACGTATGCCGTCTGAACTTGAAGTAGGGCAAATCGTGGAAGGAACCGTAAGCGGTATAGCGCCTTTTGGTGCTTTTGTTGTTTTGCCCACAGGAAAGACTGGGTTGGTTCATATTTCGGAAGTCGCAGATGCATACGTTAAAGATATCAAGGAGTATCTTAAGGAAAGCGACAAGGTTACCGTGAAGATTTTATCAATGGATGCTTCCGGTAAAATTGCTCTTTCTATACGTCAAGCTCTGCATAAAGGACAGCGAGAAGGCTCTTCGGTGCGAGAAACCCCTCACCGCGAAAGGCGATCCACTGGAGCGTCAGCTCAACCGTCGTTTGAAGATAAGATGCAACGGTTTATGAAAGACAGTGAGGATCGGTTGCAAGATTTGCGGCGAAACACCGAATCGAAACGGGGAGGCCGCGGTGCAAGCCGATAAACAATAAATGCCGGGATGGCGGAATAGGCAGACGCAGAGGACTTAAAATCCTCCGGGCAGGAATGTTCGTACCGGTTCAAGTCCGGTTCCCGGCACCACATGCTTAAAACCCTTATTCCGCAAGAGATTGCGGTTTTTGTTTTACCCAAAAATGATACGTCATCCACACCACATGGCCATCCGCAATGGTGCGTTGCCCACATGGTAAAGAGCGAGATTCCGTTATGCACTTGGAGGCCTGGTACATAGAAAGAAGGGATTGCCTTCAGATTTTGCATCGAATCGGCGGGAACATATTAAAGTGAGGAGCAGTATACTCACTTTAAGAATTAAACATTGTGAAGGTTAAGATGGATATTGACACACAGTCATTTCAACGGTCTTAATCGAGATATCGTCCTTGAACTTGACGATTAATGGCGACTTTGCAGCTCGTATCGCGCCTTTACTTCGGGAAGAGTATCCAGAACGGATGGAACCTGAAGCGAGATACGTGGCCTTAAATAAAGAACGTAGGGCTATAATAATTACCCACGAGTCTATCGTCATCCGAGAAGATGAGGTGGAAGACCCCGTCAAGTCGATTGACGTGATCCTCAAAACTTTAGGTCAACTGTCTGACATTATAGATTGGGCTGACGGAGCATTAACGACCGTGACCTTTGGTGCCGTACACGCATCGCCCGACTCTGCTTCCTTTTCCGTAGAACGGCTTTCCTAACGGAATCGAAGCAGACAGATTCCCTGGAACATTGAGAGAGTGTAGTGTGAGCGTTAAATTTTTTGAGAACAACGTCGAGTTTCAATGGATATTAGAACCTGAATCTACAGAAGAAATGGATTTTCGCTTAATTGGCGTCAATGCCAAAGGATCTTTGACTCCGGATCATATTCGTTCGGCTTTTTCGCATCATATGGATATTTTGCAAGATCTTTTGCAATTGTCATTGGGCCAGGAGTAAAGGAGGTGAGGGATTATGAGCAGTGAAATGGTGTACGCTGCTAAAGAACCGTTGGAGAGTCGCACAGTTTTTTATTCGGCAATACAACCTTTACTTCAAGAAGTTGGTAAACCGACAAAGAATTTTAGAATCGTGAATTTTAATATCGATGCGCTCCCATTAGCCAGTATCGTTACGCGCGGAGAATTTTGGAAACACATGAAGGGGATCAGTCTGTTGTCTTCTCTACAATGGGACCAATTCACGGACAGCTCATCTGAACGTTTGCGAAGAGCCGGATTAGGACAAATTAGGGGGTATACATCTCTGTCTCAGACCGGAAGCACCATCGGTCGGGTGAAAGGGAGTTACCCGTGACACATATCCGTGACGAATCGTTCAAGGTCAGACTGGGGACGCTTGTAAACGCCTTGAACCGAGAAACTATTGACGAAGGATACAGTATGCCTTCGGAAGATATGTTCCTTCAACTTTTGCAGAAGAATAAGGAAGAGGTGTCGCGTTGGTTCCACGCGCTTGAAAATGACGAGCCCGATCACGCCGACCTTGTCTCGAAGATCATTTATATGACGTGCTCACGTGATGCCATGAATGCAGACGGCAGCGTCCGAGAAAATGGATCCTGAGTGCGGGGAAAACCCTCCCCCGCCGTCCACACGAGTCTATGAAAACGGTAAAAAAGGATGATACCTCATAGAATGATGGCATGCAACAATCAGAGCAACAGATTTGGGTGAGTTTTGTGCAGTGCCGTAAAATGCCATAGAACAACTATATTAGAAGTACCGGTTCAAGTCGCGGTTCTCGGCACCATGTACCTCTACGGTTGAGCGGTAATTTTTTTTTGCACTTTAAGCCTTTTCTCATTTTTCCCCCGTATCGTTATACCGAAGACTTTGCATGGAATTTACCAATCCGACCATAAGTTATTTTTAAAGCAACTCCCCGAACGCTTGGAAACCTTTATTATGGTATATAGAGACATCAAGGGGGATGTGAATGATTAACCGCCAAACCCGCAACCGTAGTATTGTGCTAATGACAGCGATGACGGCAGCTTTTGCCGCGGTCGGAACCCGCTTTTGGTACCTTCAGGTGAAAAATGCTCACCATTATCAATCTTTAGCGCAGGCCAATGCGTTGCGCAAGCTTCCGATTCCTGCGCCTCGTGGGAATATTGTGACGTCTAACGGCACGGTCGTGGCGACATCCAAACCATCATGGACCTTATATTATCTTGCTAACGGACAGAATATGCCTTCTTCGGAACTGGCGTTACTGGGCCAGGAGATGGGAGAATCTCCATCCTATTTAAAAAGTTTGATTGCCAAGCAGATTGGGCAAATGCCGGCTTATGATCCGGTGTTGATTACCTCGGGTTTAACGGCCGCAGAAATGACAAAAATCGAAGAAAATATCAATAAACTGCCCAACTTGCGAATTCAGGCCACGGCTGTCCGCTACTACCCCTACGGAAGTTTAATGGGCAATATCATCGGCTATACCCAAAAAATCGATGCCCAACAATATCAGCAGCTCAAGAATAGAGGGTTTGGGATTAACTCTCTGGTCGGCGCGGCCGGTCTGGAGGAGCAATATAACCAGTATTTGCATGGGCACGCCGGAGGGGAATATGCGGAAGTGAACCGCCAAGGACAACTTGTCAAATTGCTGAGTCGCTCGGGGCCTACCCCAGGCGACACGCTGCACTTGACTATCAACTGGCGCTTGGAGCAAACGGCGCAGAACTCCTTGGCTTATGTCATGAAGGCCATGCGGCATTCCACTGTGTCATTTTCCCATAGCAGCGGAGCGATTCAGGGTGCGGTAATTGCCATGAACCCCAATAATGGCGATGTGTTGGCCATGTCCAGTCTGCCCAGCTATAATCCCAATAAGCTGGTGCCGACCAATCCCAAGGAATACAGCAATTATTGGACGCAACTCGTATCAAGCCCGTTAGTGAAAAAGCTTGGCGTCAGCCCTTTCGTCAATGAGGCCATTTCCGGATACTTTGCCCCCGGATCGGTGTTTAAACCCATTATGGCGGTGGCCGCCTTGGCTTCCAAGGTCGTGACACCGACTTCGGAAATTTATGACCCCGGATATTTCCCCAAAGACCGAGCTTTCGGCAACTGGTATGCTCCGGGGTTTGGCTGGCTGAACATCGAACAGGCCATCGGCCTCTCCGATGACGTCTTTTTCTACACCTTGGGCTACCGCATGGGAATTAACACCATGGACCAATGGATGCGGAACTTTTTGATCAACAAGCCGACGGGTATTGATTTGCCGGGCGAATTGACCAGTC